>JANNQN010000438.1:0-4151 GCA_031400775.1 Planctomycetia bacterium
CACCAACACGCGGCCGGCCGATTTGTAGATCCAGGTCGTTTGCTTGGCGCCCTTGCTCAGGTCAAAACCCTCGACGAGCCCGTTGATCATGGGCACGAAGGCATGCGTGGCGCTGACTCCTGGTCCGGCGCCGGGCGCTCCGCGCAGTTGCCGCTCCCATAGAATGCTGCCGCTAGAGCGCTCGATCACGATCAGCATCGAGCCGTTGACCACCACCACGTGCTCGGCGTTCGCGGCCGGGGCGGTACACATTCGATCGCTGGGTCCGGCCTGGGTCGACCACAGAATGCGGCCCGTCTCTCCGTCCAGCGCCGTCAGCAAGCCGCGCGTGGTCTGCACCAGCAGAGTGCCGTGGTCGTAGGCGATGTGGGAGATGCTGCCGGTCGCGCGCGGCGATCCGACCTGCGCAAACCAGGCCCGAGTCATGCCGAAACGGGCGGCCGCGTTGCGATCGATCAGCCCGGCGGCCCGGCCGACCGACGCTGTCGAGCACGCCGCCAGCAAAAGCCACAGGGCAAAACGCACGGATTGTCGCATTCGAAGCTGCTCCTGATCCAAAGACGGCCCACGCGGAAGCAAAGGCCGGAATATCCCGCTTGCCGCACGGTAAGTGCGATCTTCTCCCAATCCATGATAGTCAGCCAGAGGTCGACTACTCAACAAAATTGAGCTCGGAAGCCGCCCAACTCGCCCCCGAACGCCCCCTTGCCAACCCCCAGGCCGCTAGACCAACTCCGCCATCATCTTCTACGATGGGACCATTCGGATAATAGGGAATTGAGCGCCCCATGCCTGAGCAGGAAGTCGAAACTCGCCGGCCCGTCGATTTGCAAGAATTGCTGGGCTATTTGAATTTCTCATCGGGCGCCCCCGATCCGCAATTCTTGCGCAATTTGAACGAGTTGTTCGGTTCCGTCGAGATCGAGGGCATTGACCCCGAAAATATGCTCTCGGCCGTCGGCAGCCTGCTGGGCAAGCGGCTCGACGAGTTGGCGCGGGAAACTCCGGCATTTCGCGACAGCGAGCAAGTCCGCGCGGTGTTGCGCTTGGCGCTGGAGGAATTCCCCGCGGCCTATCGCGAGTTTCACCGAGACCTGCTGTTCCACCAAGGGGACGCCGACGTCTGGCGTCCTTTTTTTCTGGGCCGGGTTTTCGAGGCCATCCTGGAGCAGGGAGGCCCATGGGACGAGAGCCAACGGATCGTCGAAGCGGCCATCGTTCGGGTCAATGACTATCTGGGGCATCGGCCCGTGGCCGTGTTGCGCACCGCCCAGCGCATCGAGCCCTATCCTCACGAGTGGATTCGGCCCGTGCCGCTGTTCGTTCGCGGAGCCGGCACGAGCGTGGGCAGATATCGAGAGTTGATCGAACATGCCCTGACGATCCTGCGGGCTACCGACCCCAACGTCCTGCGCAGCGCCTTTTTCGATCCCGATCTTTTGGACGAGTTGGCGATGGATCCGCGGGCGTACGACTTCGACCATCCGGTGAACAAGCGGCCCAACTATCACTTTGGCCAGTGGGATCCGCACCACCTCGACAACCAGGGGCGGTATCGCCGTTTCGTCGTGCAACAGATCACGCTCGACGTTTTGCTGGAACGGGTCGACGCGCCGGGCGAGTTGAGCCGCGATGAGCTGATGTTGGAGGCCGCGGCCGTGTTGTGCGGCACCATGCTGATGGCGTCCGGAACCAGCGGCAGCGGTCCCGACGCGCACGACTCGTCGACCACGCTCTCGACGTTGTTGCCGCGCATCGCCGCATATCGCGACGCTTTTTACCACGATTTCGTCAACAAGCTCGACGGCGCTCACGGCGAGCGGCTCAGGATCGAAGCCATCGGCGGAAAACAGCCGCTGGCCGGCGCGCGGCAACATCTCAACCAGCAACTTGCCCGGCGACGAGCCGCCCAGTTGGAGCACGTGCACCTGGCCTTGCTGTTTGCGCGGATGGGCTATCCGCAAGCCGCCCTGCACCAGGCCGAGGTCGTGCCGGTGGCCGCGGCACGCATGGCCTGCGAGATTCAGTGCCGGCTGACGACCGGGCATCTGGCAATCGAGCGCAACGAACTCGACTTGGCCTCAACCATGCTCGACGAGATCGAGGACTATCTGCACCGGGCGATCGAATGCGGAGCCCTGGTCGATCCCTGGAACGCGCTGGGTTTTCAGGGCCAATTCAGCCTGTTTCCGTCACCGGAAAACAGCGTGCCGGATCATCGATTGGATCAGTTGATCGAGCTGGTGGAACAGATTCTGGGGCTATACGCCCGGCTGTGGAGCGAGGCGGCCGCCTGCGACAATGCCCCGCTGCAAACGGCAATCGCGACTCGCATGGGCAAGCTGACCCGTTGGTGGGACCAATTCGCGACCTCCACGGTCGACTCGATTGAGTCGTTCTCCGGCGCTGAGACGTACGACTCGGCGCGCGAAGTGGCCGAAGCCCTCAAAGCCTTTCAACAGGCCGGCGCCGCGGCCGGCGATATCGGCTTCTGGCGGAAGCGGGTGGCGCATTTCAATTCCCCCAAGGCCTACGCCCTGGTCGTCGGCGCGCTCTGGCAAAAGCCCGACCTGGTGGCGGCGATGGCGCTGCTGATGCAGTGGCTCAGCCAGGCAGGGCTGATACCACTCAAGCAAGGCGAGTATTCGTTTCATGGCCTGGCGCAGCGCTGGTTGAACGAGGTCTGTCAGACGGGCGACCGGCCGCATGCCGCCGCCATTCGGCCGCACGAACGGCAAACGCTGATTCGCAAATTCTTCGAGCTAATCGAGGCCAACGCCGAAGAGTATTGGCAGGTGCCGACCCTGGACCTGCTCGGCTTGCGCGGTGAACACGCGGACGAGGAAGAGGATGAAGTCGAGGACGAGGATGATGAAGACGACGATGATGATGATGATGAGACCGACGACGGCTCGGGCTTGTTCAGTGCGGCCTACGACGACGTCGTCTACATCGACAGCACGGGCGACGGCGTGGAAGCGGACATGCTCGAATCGGGTTCGGGGCCGGTTACGGACTTCGAGCTTGAAGCCGAGTCGCGCCGCATTGGCGAGCGATTGTCGCTCTTGCGCACCGTGGCCTCGCTGTGGAAAAAAGCGGTCCTGGCGTGCGGCCCCTGTTCGCAGTCGCCGATCGGTGGCGAGGTGCTCCAGCGCTGGTTGGAACAGGCTACGGACAACGAGAAACGGCTGCTCGTGCTTTTGAGAGCCGTCGACGAACGGCGGATTCCGGATCCCTCATCGAGCCGCGATTCGCTGTTGGAATTCGATCGGCGGCGAGGCGCCAAGGAGATGCTGGTCGACAAGATCATCGGCACCGTGATCGAAACGGCCGATGCGGCGCGTTCGATGCGCGCGGCCTTACCCGCCGCAACTCCGCCGAACCAGGCCATACTCGACGACGTGCTGCGGAGCGTCGTTCGCGGCCAGAGCGAGAGCGTGCGGCAGTCGTGGCCCCGATTTCTCGAGTCGCTGCGGAGCCAGCCGCTTTTGTACGTGCCGCTGGCCAAGGGAGGCGATCCGGCGCGGATGGCTCAGGCGCGCGTGCTGCAACAGGCGGTTCGCGACTTGCTCCAGTGGCTGCCCCGGCTGGGACTGTTGCGAGAATCGTGCCAGTTGCTCGAGGCCGCGCGGCTGATGGAATCGGCCAATCCAGTCGGACCTGGGGCGATCAGCGAGTTCGATCGGTTGTTCGCCGCCGGATACGAGGCCATCGTCGAGGCCGTGGTGGCCGTGGCCTGCGACTGGCCGGCGACCGAGGACGAACCCGAGCAGAACGACAACGACCTGGTCGAGTGCCTGGAGCAGGTGACCGAATCGCTGCTCAAGCAGTGGTTGGCCCATAGCCGCACGTTGCGGTTGAGCGTGCTGGAGCGAATCGCCGACGACAAGTCGTGGCAGGCGCTTGTCGTGTTCATCGAACAATACGGCGGCGATTTGTTCACGCAGCGGTTCTTGAATCTCGGCAACTTGCGCGCGATCTTGCACCAGGGGGTCGACGCCTGGTTGGCGCGGCTCGAGGAAGAACCCGAGTTGCGCGACGAATCGCAGTTGAAGCTTATCGACGATCTGGGCGGAAAAATTACGCGCGGCGATGCCGTCAAGCATTTGAGCCTGGCGATCGAGGCCATCGTCGAGAACTATGCCGAATAC
>JANNQN010000439.1:0-10265 GCA_031400775.1 Planctomycetia bacterium
CTTCTGTTTCTTATTCGCCATGTGGAGGTTCCTTGGTTGGGTCGGGCGACCGACGGGAGTCGTGCCAAGAAACGCCACGAGCAACCGGTCGGTCAGCGCGCGGAGCTACCCTGCAACCCGACGTGAATGTGTGCCAGAAAGTGTGCCAGAAATGGCTTCGGATCGCCAATCACGGAATGAACTGGATGGCGTCAACCGCAAGAATTGCCGCTATTCGGCCGGTATTCGACCCCTATTCAACTGTTCACGCTGGAATCATAATCCGCGTGTCGGGGGTTCGAATCCCTCCGCCGCTATTGATTTAAGTTCTATCAGAACAAAGACTTGGGCGCAATAACGCAGGGCGCCATCTGATTGTGACCAGCCGCAAATTCCTGTGCCACCCGTGATGAAGGTAACGGCGGGGTGGCGGTTAAGGGTGTTTCGGACCGCCGCTGGTGCCGTCGCGGCGGGGCAAGGAGATCTTGCATCGCCAGCCGCGTCCCGAGGGCGAGTCGCGTTACGCGCGCGAGAGTCGGAAGTCTGGGGGCGCGTGTCGATCAAGTCGGCGCGCCGCCGCCTGAGGCGCGTTGGACGCATGTATTTGATCGCGGCGCGGACAACTTCGAGGTCTACTGCCACTTATTGCAACAACGCGCCGACTGCTGGGTCGTGCGTGCGGCGCAATGCGATCGTCGCATCATCACGCCGGGCGGGAAAAACTCGACGTTGTGCGAATATCTGATGACGTCGCCCGTGGCCGACGCCGACGAGCCTCGACAAACGGCTTGTGATGCGCACTTGCCCGTCCTAGAATCGCCCATGAGCTACTGGCGGCACGACGCGGCCGGGATTTGGCGACTTGGTTTTTTGACGGTGTGCGCCCATGGTGAGGAAGGTTGTACTCGACCTGGATCCGGGAATCGACGACGCCGTGGCTCTGGTCATGGCGCTGTTCGACCCGCGACTGGAAGTGCTGGCCGTTACGGCCGTGGCCGGCAACGTGCCGGCGGAACAGTCGACGCGGAATCTTCAAGCGTTGATCGAGCGGCTCGATCCGCCGCGCTGGCCGCGATTGGGCGCTGCTTCGGCGGATGATTCCCCGGTCGTCGACGCGCGGCATATCCATGGCGCGAACGGCCTGGGCGAGGCGGAGTTCGCCTGCGCCGAGCTCCACCACATGGCGCCAGCGGAAAAAGTCATTGCCGACGCCATCCGCTCCGCCCCCAACGAGGTCACCGTTGTGACCCTGGGACCGCTGACGAATCTCGCCCGAACGCTGCAACGCGATCCGGGGCTGGTCAATATACTCGGGCAAGCGGTGATCTCCGGCGGCGCGATCAACGTGTCTGGCAACGTGACGCCAGCCGCGGAATTCAACTTTCACGCGAACCCGTCGGCCGCGCGGCAAGTGCTGCGGCTGCCGATTACCAAGACGCTGGTGCCTTTGAACATCACCCGGCAAGTTATGCTGGGCTTTGATTTCCTGGAGCAGATTCCCGCGAGCGACACCGACGTCGGCGATTTGCTGCATCGGATTCTGCCGCACGCGTTTCGTTCGTTCCGACGCGAGTATGGGCTGGAAGGGATCTATCTGGCGGACGTCGTGACGCTCTTGGCGGCGGCGGACCCGAGCGCCTTTTCGACGGAGATGATGGCGATCGACGTGGAAACGCAGGGCGAACTGACGTTGGGAGCGACGGTCGCCGACCTGCGTTCCGCGCGCCAATGGCGCGCGAATACGGCGGTGGTTACGGAGATTGACCGCGTGCAAACCACCGACACGATGATCCGGTGCCTGAAGCGCGCCGGACGCCGCGGCTAAGGCGAAGTCTGCGACGTTGTCTGCACCTTCGGCTTGTCGGTCACTTCGACCGAAATCACCATTCGCTCGCGGTCGCGGATCAGCGTGATCGGCACTTTGCGGCCGATTTCCGTCAACTTGACGATGTTGATCAGATGCTCATCGTCTTCGACGCGAACGCCGTCGTAGCGAATAATCACGTCGCCGGGGCGCAGTTCGGCGACCTCGGCGGGGGAGCCGACCAGCACGCTCTTGACGCGCGCGCCGAGCGCCGACCCAAGACCCAGCCGCGACGCTGCTTCTGGACCGAAGTCCTGATCGAGATTCACACCGAGGAATGCGCGGACGACACTTCCTCCTTCGATGAGTTGCCGGGCGACGTTGACCACGACGTTGATCGGAATACTGAACCCGACGCCTTCATTGCCGCCGGAATTGCTGGCGATCGCCGTGTTGATGCCGACGACTTCCCCACGCAGATTGATCAGCGGACCGCCGCTATTTCCCGGGTTGATGGCCGCGTCGGTTTGTAGGAAATCCTGATACTTGACGCCGTCGCCGAGTTCGAGATTCCAGCGCCCCTTGGCGCTGATGATGCCCATCGTCACGGACTGGCTCAATCCAAACGGGCTGCCCATGGCGACCACAAAGTCGCCGATCTCGGTCTGACCGCTGTTGCCGATGCGGGCCGCGACTAGTTCCGCGTCGCTGATGCCGAGTACGGCGATATCGGTTTCCTCGTCGAACCGCGCGAGTTGCGGCGTGAGCTGCCGGCCGTCGGAGAGATGGACGGTGATGTCCGACAGCTTGGCGTCCTTGATCACGTGCCGGTTGGTGAGCACGTAGTAGCCCTGGCCGTATTGAATGATCACGCCGGAGCCGGCCTCTTCAATCATCCGGCTGCGACCGTAAAAGGTCGCGCGACCCGATTCTTCCTTCTCCGCTTCGATATGCACGACGGTCGGCTTGGCGAGCTTGACGACCTGCTTCAGAATATTGCGCGCTTCGAATTCGGCGGCGCGCAGCGCCAGGTCGTCGTACAGCCGGTCGCGTTGCTCCGCGGTCAGTGGATCATCAAGACCAGCGTCTTGGGCAGGCGCAGCGGTCGCTAATAGGCAGATTGCCCAAGACAAGAGACTGACGGCCACGCCGCGTCCCACTCCGGCCCGTTGCTGTCGCATGGCGAATCCCCCGAGAGGCGCAACGCAAATGCACGTGCGGAATACCGGTGGAAGGCTTCGCGCCTCTCCGAATATTCTACACGTGCATTTGGATCATAACACATGATGACGCGGGGGGCTGCTGGATTGTAGATCGCCCAGGGCGATTTTCCGCCGCCTCCCGCGTCGATTGTTGCTTCGCTAGGAGGCGTCGATCTCCAACTCGTTGATCGACATATCGGCGTCGCCGCCCGAGGAATCGAAGACCCGGCCCCAATCGACGTCGTTGCCGCGGCCGCCGCCGGTCCGCTCCATCTCGCGTTGGCATTCGATGCACATCGTCGCGTACGGCAACGCCCTTAGCCGGGCGATCGGGATCTTCACGTTGCAGCCTTCGCAGAGGCCGTATTGGCCGTTGCGCATCTGCTCGAGGGCGTTTTCGATCAACGCCAGCTCTCGGCTTTCCACCTCGGCCAGTTGCGAGTTGATCTCGTCCTGGGCCGAATCGAGGGCGGCGTCGACGACGTCTCCAGCAGTTTGAGCCCTCAACTCTTTCAGCAGGCTCAAGTCGCCGGCCAGCGCCGTTCGCAGCGCATCGCGACGCATGATGAGAATCTGCCGCATGCTCAGGATCGAATCTTTACGTGCCATTTTCCATTCCCCTTCTTTGTCCGATCAAGCCGCGGTCGAAGTCCGGGTGTTCCGCCCTCAAATCGCCGCCACTGAATTCCGGGAAAAACCTTGTTTGGAAGGATCAAAAACACCTGTTTCAACCGGTCGCGGCGGTCAGGGCCGCAACCAAACTATAGTACGCATCAAGCTGGTGAAGGGTCACAATTTTTTCCGAAGTTTCGGCCACCACCCTAGCGAAGGGCGAGGCATTGTTTTGTCACCCGCCCAAAAGTCAAGAGTTGCTACACATTTAGCCTGACATCCACGCCGGGTGAGCATCCGACGAACCGCGGACACTTTTGGCGTCGAAGTTGGCGCAGGACCAAGGGCCTCGGCGGCAAAGTTTGCCGCTGCCTTCGCTACTCACTTTGGCCAACAAACGGTGCTGCCTGGCAGGGGCCAGCAGCCACAGGTCGTTTGTCGCTATCGGATAATCGGCACAACCGGCAAAGACATGCAGCCGTTTTTGACAAATCGTCAAATCCCCCCTCGTTGCTATCGTTGCATCAAAACCGCGGATTTGACGCATATTCCCGCGTAACCTACATCTCCAGTGAGTGTTCCGGCGTCGAGCGCGCGCTCAGTGGGCGCTGGAAATCCGCAAGGTCGCAACGAACTACTGGGGTCAACCATGGTCGTACTCGCTTGGAAGCAAGGTTCGCGTCTGGCTCAGGGCCGCGCCGTCGGAGACTTGTATTTGCGGATCGTGGGCTCGGCCCGCCAGGGCCAGATCGTGCGGCTCTCGGCCCCCAAATGCACGATCGGATCGGCCGAAGGATGCACGCTGCGGCTGCGCGCCGCGGGCGTTCGCCCGTTGCACTGCGTCATTCTGCGCGGCTCGCGCGGAACGGCCATTCGCTGCTGGGCCCGCGACACCCGGCTCAATGGCCAGCCGTTCGGCGACTCGCTGCTGGTGCCCGGCGACCGGCTTAGCATCGGACCCATCGAGTTCGACGTGCTCGACGCCACGGGCTGTGCCGAGACGGTGCCCAGCCAGAACGACCGTGGCACGATCGTCCGCCCCTCGTCCCCGAGCCGGCAATCGGCCGGGCGCCAATCGCACGTCGCCCGCCAGCGGGCCCGCAAGCTAGTGGCCGCCGTCAAGCGATTGCGAGCCGAGATCGCCGAGCTTCAATCTCGTCCAACGGCGGCGCCGCAGGATACGAGTGAGCTGGACTCGCGGCGCGTCGAACTGGAACAGCGCATCTCCGAGTTCGAGCAAGAACGAGACAAGTGGGAGGCGACCCAACAAGGAACCCAGGCCACCTTGGAAGCGCGCGACCGCAAGCTGGCCGACGAGCTTGTCGAGCTGGCTGCCGCCCGCGAGGGCTTGCGCCGCGAACACGAGGCTGCCGAGGAACTTCGCGCTCACGAGAGCCGCGATCAGAACGAACAAGCCGAGAACCGCCGTCGCGTTCAGGAAGAGCTGCGACTGGCCCGCGATACGTTCGAACAGCAGCGCGGCGCCTGGGCCATGGAAAACGCCCAACTGCATAGCCAACTCGAGCAGGAGCAGGCCGAATTGCTGCGGGAGCGCGAGGAAGCGGCCCGGATTCTACGAGAAGTCGAACAGCAGCGCGGTCGGCGGCAGTTGGAGTTCCAGTCGCAACTCGACGAGCTCGAGCAGGAACAACAGGATTGGAACGCCTGGCGAACCGCCGAGGAGTCGCGGCTGGCGACGGAGCAAAGCGGTCTGGAACGTCAACGGGAAGAAACCCTCCGCGAGAAAAGCGAGCTTCGGCTGGGGCTGGAAGCCACCCAGCACGAGCGAGAACAGATCCTGGCGGATCTCACCAGCCAACGACAGCTTTGGACCGCCGAGCGGACCCAGGCCGAGGGCCATTTGGAGATACAAACGTCGCTGGTCGCCCGACAGCAGGCCGAGCTGGCCACCTTGCGGGACGAGCTCGACGACATCGGGCGACTGATCCAAACGCGACAAGCGGAGGCCGAAGCGCGGCAAGCCGAGGCGGATCGCGCGGCAGCCGAAGCATTGGCCGCGGCCGAAGAGCTGCGACAGCGCGGAATCGATCTCGAAGCGCGGCAAGCCGCCGCCTGGCGTGAATTGGATCGCGAGCGCACGCAGGTAGCAGCGATTGCGAGCATCCGCTCTGAACCGCTCGACGATTTGCACGTTCGCGCCGCGGAGTTGGAAGCCGCGCGACGCGAGCTCGTACGTCAGGGCGAAGCACTGACCGCGGAGCGGACGGATATCGAGGGGCAAGCGACAGAACTGGCCCAGCGCGAAGCGCGGATGACCGAATCCGCGTCATCGCAGCAAGAAGTTCAACGCGAGCTTGACCGAGTGCGCAGTGAGTTGGAAGCCGATCGCGCATCGATCGAAGACGCTTGCCGGGCCGTGCAGCAACAGGCCGAAGTGTTGGAAGCACAGCGGCGCGAGGCTAACCAGCAGCGTGAGCTGTGGGAGCAAACACAATCGCAAGCCGCCCTGCAGGCCGACGCACTGGCCGTGTCGTTGGCCAGTCACGCGGTAGAGCGCGCCGCGTTGGTCGAAGAGCGGCAAGCCTGGGAGGCCAGGCAAGCCGACGCCGAGAAGCGTCTGGCCGAGCACGCCGTCGAGTCGGACGCGCGAGAACAGACGCTCGCGGCGGAGCGCGTCGCATTGGCCGAAGAACGACAAGGCTGGGAAGCCGGACAAATCGAGGCCCAAGAGCGCTTGGCCGGCCGCATCGCCGAGTTGGACACGTCGTTGGCCAGTCACGCGACGGAGCGCGCCGCGTTGGTCGAAGAGCGGCGAGCCTGGGAAATCGGACAAATCGAGGCCCAAGAGCGCTTGGCCAACCGCACCGCCGAGTTGCACGAGTCGTTGGCCAATCTCGCGCCGGAGCGCGCCGCGTTGGTCGAAGAGCGGCAAGCTTGGGAAGCCGGACAAATCGAAGCCGAAGAGCGCCTGGCCGGCCGCATCGCCGAGTTGGACACGTCGTTGGCCAGTCACGCGGTAGAGCGTGCCGCATTGGCCGAAGAACGGCAAGCCTGGGAGGCCAGGCAAGCCGACGCCGAGAAGCGTCTGGCCGAGCACGCCGTCGAGTCGGACGCGCGAGAACAGACGCTCGCGGCGGAGCGCGCCGCATTGGCCGAAGAACGACAAGGCTGGGACGCCGGACAAATCGAGGCCGAAGAGCGCTTGGCCGGCCGCATCGCCGAGTTGGACGCGTCGTTGGCCAGTCACGCAACAGAACACGCCGCATTGGCTGAAGAAAGACGAGCCTGGGAAATCGGACAAATCGAGGCCCAAGAGCGCTTGGCCAACCGCGCCGCCGAGTCGGACGCGCGGGAACAGACGCTCGCGGCAGAACTCGCCGCGCTGGCTGAGGAGCGGCGAGCTTGTGAAGTCGAACTAAACGAAGTCGAAGAGGGCTTGGCCAACCGCACCGCCGAATTGCACGAGTCGTTGGCCAATCTCGCGCCGGAGCGCGTCGCGTTGGTCGAAGAGCGGCAAGTCTGGGAAGCTGGACAAATTGAGGCCGACGAGCGCCTGGCCGGTCGTACGATCGAGTTGGAAGCGCGCGAACTGACGCTCGCGGCAGAGCGCGCCGCGCTGACTGAAGAGCGGCGAGGTTGGGAAGTCGAACAAATCGAGGCCGAAGAGCGCCTCGCCGGCCGCATTGCCGAGTTGGACACGTCGTTGGCCAGTCACGCAACAGAACACGCCGCATTGGCTGAAGAACGACAATCCTGGGAAGCCGGACAAATCGAGGCCGAAGAGCGTCTGGCCGGCCGCGCCGCCGAATTGGACGAATCGTTGGCAAGTCTCACGACGGAGCGCACTGCATTGACCGAGGAGCGGCAAGCCTGGAAAGCCGGACAAATCGAGGGCGACGAGCGCCTCGCCAGCCGGACCGCCGAGTTGGACGCGTCGTTGGCCAGTCTCGCGACGGAGCGCGCCGCATTGGCTGAAGAGCGACAGACCTGGGAAGTCGGACAAATCGAGGCCGCAAAGCGTCTGGCAGACCGCACGTTCGAGTTGGACGCGCGCGAGCAGGAACTCGCGGCTCAAGCGATGTCCGCCGAGGCCGCCGAGCAATCCGCGCCGTCGCCTCCGGCCGAGGATAGCGACTGGGAAGCTCGCCGGACACAGTTCGAACAAGAACGCCAGGCTTGGCACGATGCGCGCGAGCAAGGCGACGCCGAATACTGTCGGCAGCTCGAACAATTCGAAGATCAACTGGAAACGCTGCGAACGAGCGAGGCCCAACTCGAAACCGCGCGAGCCTCCCTGGCCCGCGAACGCGACGAGCAGCAGCAATGCGGCGAATCGTTGCGCGAACTGGCGGCCGAGCTCGAAGCCAAGGAGAAGGAGCTTTTCGCGAACGGAACTGTGGCCGACGACGCTGCCGGAGCGGACGTCGAACGGGCCAAGGTTCTGGATGCCCAGCAAGCCGAAATCGAGCAGGCGGGCCAGGAGCTCGATCGCCAGCGCGAGGAGCTGGACGCCGAGCGGGACCAATCTCGCACTCGCATCGACCGCCAACGGGCGGAACTGGAAGAACTTCACCATGAGCTGGAAGAGGCCCGGGCCAATCTTCTGTCGACGCAGGCCAGCAACAACCAGCGGTCGGAGATTGCCGCGATGGTCGTCGAGGAAGAAGATCGCGACCTGACGGCTGACGAAGACCGGAGCCCGGCCGCAGCGGCCGACGAAGTCGTTGCCTCGGTCGCCGAACAAGACCTTGCCGAAGAAGACGAGGAGCTGGAAGAGGATGAATCGCCCCTTGCCGCCATTCCCGCGCGGTCGCATCGGGTGAGCGCCCCCGCCGCTTCGAACTCGGACGATGAGTCCATCGACGACTATATGGCGGCCCTGCTGACCCGGACGCGGGGAGGAAGTCCGGCGGAAGTGGTTATCGTGCCGCAACCCAAGCGAAACAAACGCAAATCGGATCCCGTGCCGGCCGAGGAACTTGGTGCCGGCGAAGCGGCGATCCGCGACGTGACCTCGGGGCATGTGGTCGACATGCCGATGGGTGCGGCCGAATTGGCGCGGCGTACGGGGCCGGTCGACAAAACCGACCTGACCGCGATGCGCGAATTGGCCAATACGCAAGCCAGCTTCGCGATCACGAGATTCGGCAAGAAGCAGCTGCTCCAAAAAGCGATCCGCGACTGGTCGCTGGGGCTGCTATGTGTCGCCGCGACGCTCTTGGTGCTGTTCGTCACGCCATCGACGGCCACCGTGGCCCGCACCGGATCGATGCTGGGATTCGCCGCCGGCATCTACT
Organism: Planctomycetia bacterium; assembly: GCA_031400775.1. GTDB lineage: Bacteria > Planctomycetota > Planctomycetia > Pirellulales > PALSA-1355 > PALSA-1355. The sequence goes on from JANNQN010000439.1 coordinate 8,856, forward strand.
GGTTCTTCACCGGCCTGCTGGCCACTCAACAGTGGATCGCGATTGAGCAGCGTCACAAGCGGGGCCGCGCTCCCAGCACGGCCAAAAACGCGGACAACAAGGAAATCAAGACCTCGTAATTCGCGGTCGTCAGAAGCCGCGGGCGGCGCGAATGTCGTCGAAGTCGCGCAGGTGATAGTCGATCCGCTCGTAGTCCAGCACTCGGCACAGGGCCCGCAGCGCCACGCCCATGCCGTCCGGGCCGCTGAACCCGCCGTATTGTCCGCCGGCCTTCACGTGGGGCTCGAGATCGAGGAACACGCCGGGAATCCCACGGCGGCGCAGCTTTTGGTCCAGCTTGGGCAGCGAGTCGCGCAGCTCTTTGAAGATCGATTCGTGCCCGCTGTCGCCCATATCGGCCGGCACGAAATGCTTGAGCTTCTCCTCGTTGACGTGCGCTTGCCGGCCATGCGCCCCGGGATGGCGATAGTCCTTGATGTGGATCCAGCCCAAGCCTGGCTTCATCATGCGAAACTGCTCGAGCACCTCGTGGGCCTTGAACCCCTGGCAGGTCAGATTGCCGGCGTCGAAGATCAATAAGAGCGCCGAGTTCTTCACCTGGCGGTGGATATCGGCCAGGATCTCTCCGGTCTGGCCGACCAGGTTGGCTTCCAGCTCGACGCCGTAGGTCAGGTCGCTGCGCAGGCAGGTCTCGGCGATTTGCCCCAGTTGATCGACCACCTGCGGCAGGTGCTTGCGCGGGTCGGTCCCTTTGGGGTGATAAAACGAGAAGCCGCGAATGAGCTTGGTTTCAAAGGCGTGCGCCATCTCGCAGGCTTTCTTGACTTCCTTCTCCAGGTACTTCTTGAACGGCACGTAGGCGTTCTTAGTGCCATCCTCGACGTCCAGCAGCTTGACCTTGCCGATCGGCGAGCCGATCGAGGCGACGTTCATGCCATACTCGTCCTCGAGGTGCCGCAGCTTGATGATCTCGGGCTTGGTGAGATCCATCACGTTCTTGACGCCGCCGCCGACGTCAACGAACCGCAGGCTGTAGTATTGCAGCCCGATCGCGGCGAACGCGGCGAACTGCTCGCCAACAAACTGCTGAGACGGCGTTTTCTGGTTGGCCGATTCGTCGGCGAATCCGGAGAGCACGACCTGGGGTTTTTCGGACATGGCGATGGGAACTCCGGGTCTCCGCGAAATGGAACGGTCGGATTATAGCAGTTTCATGCTCCGGTTACGACGAGGGCAAGTTGTAACACAGCCCGCTACTTGCCGTAGGAGCAGTAGCGAAGCTCCGTTGGTCGGAGGCTTACTCATCAATTCCCACAACAAATCATTAGGAGTTCCAAATCATGACACCTACTGAAGAATCGACCAAGTTTAGCAAGCTAAGTCGTACCCAGTTCGTTTGGCGTTACGGCG
>JANNQN010000440.1:0-3293 GCA_031400775.1 Planctomycetia bacterium
CCGATCGGCGGCTACAACTTTCAAGCGGCCTGGAGCACAGGCTTTTTAGCCGGTGAAAGCATGTAGGTCAAAGCCGGAAAATCATCCATAGATTGCGAGGAGTGTTTGCCACGGAGGTCACGGAGGACACTGAGGGGAAGGGTTACAAAATCTCTGTGTTCTCCGTGACCTCGGTGGCCCATCTCCTTATTAGGTGCTCGCTAGAGCGACAAATTAGCTTTGTCGCTCATGAGTCCCCTCGTGGTCACGCGCCACGACTTCTGCTAGGCTAACGTGCGAGGGCGAAGCAGCCGGAACGCCGAGAGATTGCGATGCGAGTCTATGCCGTGGGTCGCGCCGATTTGGCGCCGCTGGAGATGCCGGCTCGATTCAAGCACGACATCGCCTACTTCATGACTCCGCCAGGCGAGCGCGGGGCGCCGCAACTGCCCGCCGGCGAGTTTTGGGTCAACCTCGATGAGGCCAAACGTTGGCTCGACGAGGGTGTGTTGACGTTGGTCTCGCCACTCGACAGCGAGAACCAGGCCGAGGCCGAAATCACCGAAGACCAGGAAAAATGGTTGGAATGGATGGTGGCCCACGGCGTCGAGCACGTGCGGCTGGCGCCTTGAACCCACCGGCTATCTCCCCGCGCTCCGCTTGTATCCGCCCGCCTCCAACTTCAACCACTCCTCAATAAAATCCATGCGGCAAGCCGGCACCATCATCACCAGGCAAGACGCCGAACGTTTTGCCAACTACCTGCTTTCGCTGGGCATCAGCTCGAAAGTGGAGCCGGCCGCCGACGCCTGGGCCATCTGGGTTCACGACGAGAACCAGCTTCCGCGCAGCAAGCAGGAGCTCGAGCAGTTTCAACAGCGACCGCAGGACCCGCTCTATCAGGCCGCCGAACAGGCCGCTCGCAAGGTGCTCCGCGAGGCCGCCGAGAAAAAGCGGCAAATGCAAAAGAACTACGTCGACATGCGGGCGCAATGGGCTCGGCCCATGCGCGGCCGCCCGGTGACGATGGTGCTGATCGTGGCCAGCGTGGCCATCACGCTGGGCGTGATTCAGATCTCGCAGGTCGATCTGCTGTTCTCGCTGCCCGAGATTCTGGCCGGCCAGGCGTGGCGACTCGTGACCCCCATCTTCCTGCACGCGCTGTTGGCCTCGAATCCGTTTCATTTGCTGTTCAACATGTTCTGGCTGTTCGACCTGGGGGGCATGATCGAGCGCCGGCTGGGATCGCTTCGCTTCGCGCTCTTGGTGGCCTTCATCGCCATTGCGTCCAACTATGGGCAGTATCTGGTGACGGGTCCGGCGTTCGGGGGCATGTCGGGCGTCGTGTTCGGGCTGTTCGGCTATGCCTGGGTCCGCAACCGGCTCGACCCGAGCGTGGGTCTGTATATGAATCCGAACACGGCCTTCTGGATGATGCTGTGGTTCGTGGCCTGCGCGGTCGACATCATTCCCAACGTCGCCAACTGGGCCCACGGCGTGGGCCTGGCCGCCGGCGCGCTCTTGGGCTGCGTGCCCCACCTGCTCAAGCAGTTGCGCGGGCAGCGTTGAGCCCACAGTCGATCGCTCTGCGGCCTCGAATAAAATGCTTGACGCTGCCCGCCCGCAGCGGCTAGCGTAGCGTTGCGATTGGCCCCAGACAAATTATGCACGAGGAGATGACCACCGAGGGCACCGAGAACACAGAGGTTTCGTAACACTTCCTCTCTGTGTCCTCGGTGAACTCCGTGGCTACTTCTCTTCGTGTTTTGAATTGGACAAAGTCGCACCGATACAAACGGCGTCCAGGCAACGATTCTTTCCGAACTACTTTTCTTGCTTCGCAACCGGAGGTGACTGACATGCGCGCTCGGCGGATTTCATGCAGATGGACAATGGCATTCGTCACGGCGCTAATTTGCGCCTCGGCAACATACGGGGCCGACGCGCCCAAGTATCCCAGCTTTGGCAAGATCGAACGCAAGGATCCGCGGCTGGACAAGATTCTGCCGCCCGAGGCGCGGATGGAGCAACTGGCCGATGGGTTCGACTGGTCGGAAGGACCAGTGTGGGTCAAGGACGGCGGCTATCTGCTGTTCTCCGATATTCCGCGCAACTCGGTGATGAAGTGGAAGGAAGGCGAAGGAATCAGCCTGTTCATGAAGCCGGCCGGCTACACGGGCGTGGTCGACTACAGTCCCGAGCCGGGCAGCAACGGCCTGAACGTCGATCCGCAAGGCCGGGTCGTGTTTTGCGAGCATGGCGATCGGCGCATCTCGCGATTGGAAAAGAACGGCGGTAAGAAAACGCTGGTCGACAGCTATGAAGGCAAGCGGCTCAACAGCCCCAACGACTGCGCGTATAAATCCAACGGCGATCTGTACTTCACCGATCCGCCCTACGGGCTGCCCAAGAATTTCGACGATCCGCGCCGCGAGCTGGATTTTTGCGGCGTGTTTCGGCTGGCGACCGATGGCAAGGTGACGCTGTTGACCAAGGAGTTGACGCGGCCCAACGGCATCGCGTTCTCGCCCGACGAGAAAACGCTGTACGTCGCGCAGTCCGATGCGGCCGCCGCCGTGTGGAAGGCGTTCGACGTGAAGCCCGACGGCACGCTGGGCACGAGCCGCACGTTCTTCGACGCCACGGCCTGGGCGAAGGCCGGCCAGAAGGGTCTGCCCGACGGCATGAAAGTGGATCAGTCCGGCAATCTATTCGCGACCGGCCCCGGCGGTTTGCACATCTTCTCGCCCGACGGAACTCACCTGGGCACGCTAGCCACCGGCCAGGCCACGGGCAACTGCGCCTGGGGCGACGACGGCAGCACTTTGTATATCCAAGCCGACATGTACCTGGTGCGAATCAAGCTGAATACGAAAGGGAATCGGTTTTAGGGGATCGGGCGAACAGTACGACTCGACAATTTGCCACCGCGACGGGAACATCATTGATTGCAGAGGCGCTGTGGCAAGTGTCAGTGATGCCGCTTTTTTCACTACGAGAAGGACGACTGGCCGACGATGATCACCCTTACGCGGATTGTGTTAGAGGAAAATGTTACGCGTCTTTGAGCCAATAATCAACAAGAACGGTTACGATAAATGGCAAGCTTGCAAGCGGAATTAGATTCCATCACCAGACGACTCGTCGAGTTGATGAAGAAAATTCCCCTGAACCAGGCGCTTGATCGGCTCCGAGAACTGGGAGTGCTTGAAGGGATTCTTGACCCGCATTCACCGTTCTTGAAGCGGCTCGATGAGCAAAGTGCGCAAAAGACAGCTTTGGCGAAGTATCTCGTACGTCGCGATGAAGATACG
>JANNQN010000441.1:0-6232 GCA_031400775.1 Planctomycetia bacterium
GTGTTGGTGGACAGCTCGGGGTCGTCGAGTTCAGCGTGGATCGTCTTGATCTTGTTATGCAAATCCCCGACCAGCTTTTTGTGCGGCGTGTCGGCGGCGGCAGCTTGCAGCCCGCCTAGCGCTTCGCGCACGCTGTATAGCGTGTACATGATCAAACGCATTTTGAGATCGCGTTTCACCTGCTGCGCCTGGTCCAGCTCGGCGTTGCAGATGTCGACCGCCAGATGGCCCAGCGAACTGGCCAGCGCTTGCACGTCGACCTTGGCGGCTGCGGTCGGTTTGGATTGACCGATGAGTTGGGCCATTTCGCACCGCATGGTGGGCCGGGCCATGGGATCGGCCGCGATGGCCGAGATGGCGTTGACGACGTCCCCATTGGCTGTGCCGCCGCTCATTTTGACCAGAATCGATGCCGCCTGGCGGCGCATCCAATTGTGCCCGTCCGGGGACCGCTTGGGCGGCGGATCTTTCTGCTTCACGAGCGCGAGCATGAACTTCGCGACCTCGTCCTTTTTCTGCAAAGTTCCAGCGGCGGCGAAGCGCTCGAGACCCACATTGGCCGCGATCTTCAATTCATCCTTGAACCTGGGATTTTGCGCCACTACCCATAACAATGGAAAGGCCTCGGGCAGCGGCTTGCCCTTCGGCTCATCCACGTCGTTCAATTCGCCAATGACAAACATGGCGTTGACTTTGGCCGCGCTATCGTACTTCGAACCGCCCACAATTTCCTTCATCTTGGCCAGCGTCATGCGGTTCAATTCGTCGTGCGCTTGCCCGCTGCGGCCAGTAGTGAGGTAAATCTTCAAGTCCTTGCGCAATCTGAACAGACGGTCGGCTGGTGGACCGGACACGCCGAACGGCGAAGTGATTTCTTTGGTGACGTAGCTTTCGAAGGCTGGCTTATCCGGAATGTTGCGGTCCCGGAGGATCGCCATGAACTCGGCCTTGGTGAGTCCCTTCGCATCGCCAGCCTTTTGGGCCCAGACCGTGGCCACACCGAAGGACCAGCCCAATACGGCCAACAGCACGAGCGTAAGCGCCGTGCGAAGCACAGGAAAACGCCGGGTGCCAGATGCCATCGGCCGGGTGCCTGATGCCACGGGCTGGATTACAGTTGCCATCGATCGTCCCGTTCTCGTGACCCCCGACCCGAGCTTAGAAATGACGTCGCCCGAAGGCACGCAAGCTCAATAGTCACTTGGGGTTTGATAAATTATCAACTCTCAGAGTACCACCCCCGGCTGGAATCTGTCAAGCTGTATCGAGCGGCGACGATTTGGCCGACATGAACGGGTCGAATCGGCCCGCAAAACGTAAGCGGCTAGGGCCGGCGGACTTGGGCGTGGCGACAGGTTCACCGGACAGGCTTTGCTGGCAGTTTACGTCCCCGAACGGCTCCGAAAAACCACACGTGCCATGACCCTGCTCTACTACAACCCCACCTTTCTGGAACACGAGACCGGCAAGCATCCGGAGCGGCCCGAGCGGCTTGTGCAGATCGTGCGGCAATTGGAGCGAACGGGCCTGGATGCCCAATGCGTGCGGCCGACCTGGGGGGCCGCCAGCGACGTGCAACTGGCCCGAGTTCACGACCTCGGCTACGCCACCGAAGTCGAGGCCTTCTCTCGCCAAGGTGGCGGCCGCATTGAGGAAGACACACTTTGCAGCCCTCGGTCATACGATGTGGCCCGATTGGCCGCGGGCGCTGTCTGCGACGCGGTTTGGCGAGTTGTCCGCGGTGAAGATTCCCAGGCCCTATGTCTCGTGCGGCCCCCTGGACACCACGCCTTGCGTTCGGCAGCCATGGGGTTTTGTCTGTTCAACAACGTGGCCGTGGGGGCCCGCACGGCCGTCGCCGAATTCGGTTTGGACCGCGTTTTGATCGTCGATTTTGATGTGCATCATGGCAACGGCACCCAGGCCATTTTCTGGGACGATCCCCAAGTCGGATTTTTTTCGATTCATCGCTGGCCGTTCTACCCCGGCACCGGCGACAGCGACGAGACGGGCACGGGGGCCGCGCTAGGTACGACTTTGAATCTGCCCGTGGAGTTTGGCACGTCGCGCGCCGATTATCTGGCCCAATTTCGCGGCGGATTGGAACGAATCGCGGCGACGATGCGGCCCGACTTGATCCTGATCAGCGCCGGTTTCGATGCGCACCGCGACGACCCGGTGGGCTCCCTGGGGCTCGAAATCGAAGATTTCGGCGCGCTGACGAACCTAGTGCTCGACGTGGCGGACGTACACTCGGGCGGTCGCGTGGTGAGTGTGCTCGAAGGGGGCTACAACACGGGCATCCTGGCCGGCTCGGTGGCCTTGCACCTGGGCGAAATGCTGGCCCGAAACCGGCGTCCCCGCACGGTCGGAGGATGCTGATTGCTCCGGACGTTCCGCCTGGTCGGAAATGTTCGTAAACGCGGCTCGTTCCGGGGATAAGGACGCGCCGCGTAACGCGCGCGCCGCCTATGACGACTAACCGGTCGCGGTGCTAGCGGCGGCGCCGGTTCGCAGCGGATTTTCTTCGGACGCCTGGCGCGCACGGACGATCGCTGAAATAACGCACGCGCCGCACAATGGAACCTCGGGCGCGCTCGATGGAAACTGTCACGGAAGAGCGATGGATCGTAGTGTCTTTGTCAGTTGCGCCGCCGCCCTGTTGCCTCTGAGCGCCATCCTCGGCGCCGGTTGCGATTCGTCGAATGTGAGCACGACGACCTCCGCGACCAGGCCGCCGGCCGTGCTGGCCGAGCTCGAGCACGCCTCGCCCGGTCGCCGCCGCATGCCGCAGGCCCCGCGACTGGCCTCGGCCGTCGAGACAACCGAGGCCACGGAGAGCGAAACGGCTGCAACGGACGGCGAGAATGACGCCTTGCCCGCGCTTGAACCAGGCGAAAAGCCGGCCGCGCAGGAGCTGGAGGCAGTCGATCCGGAAGAAGTCGTCGAATCGGCCGAAGCGCCGCTCGACGCTTCCGAGCCGACGGGCGACTCGACGCTCCAGTTCTCCAACCCGAGCGTCCAGGAAGAAGCCGTTTCGGAGATCGGCCCCGACGTGTGCCCTGAGCCCGCAACGGTCAATCCGCTCGAGCCCGAGGTGCTGCCCACCACGCCGTTTGTTGGCGATGCGGCGCAAGATGCCGCGCCGATCGTCGCGCCCGAAGCGGCCGAGAGATCGCCGTTGCCCTGGGCCAGCGCTCTGCCCCCCAACACCGAGACGGCGGCTGTCGTGCGACGCGCCGACATGCGCGTGCGACACGGCTTTCAACTGGCCCAGCGCGGCGCGCTGTATTCGGCGCGGTCGGAGTACGTCGCGGCCCTGCAATTAATCGCGCAAGCCAACGACGCCGAGCAGTCGAACCAGTACTTCAGCACGGCACTGGCCGCGGGACTGGCCGCCCTGAAAGAGTCGAGCGATTTTGTCCGCCAGAATCCTCGCAAGCCGCACACCGATGTGGCGGCCATCGTGGGGCGGCATCGGACGTCGATCCTCAAAGACGGGCCCGGCATGGCATTGACACCGCGAGCGGCTGCCCAGCGGTACTACACCTACGCTCAAGAACAACTGGCCATCGCGGCTGCCGGCGAAACCACGGGCGCCATGGCGCTATTTGGCCTGGGCAAGGTGGCAATCGATCCGGCCGGCAATCGTGGCTCGCAAGCCCTGGAGCGAACCGCGCAGGCCATGACTCTGTACCAGGCCTCGCTGCTGGCCGATCCGCGGAATTACCGCGCCGCCAACGAGCTGGGAGTGCTGGTTGCCGACAGCGGCGGATTGCCGCGGGCTCGCGAGCTGTTCGTCAGTAGCGTATCGCTCTCGCCGCAGCCGGCCACCTGGCGAAACCTGGCCGTTGTCCACGCCCGGCTCGGCGAAAAACAACTGGCCGACGCTGCGGGAGCCCAGGCCGTCGCGCTCGAACAGGCCGGCGTGACCAACTCGCCGTCCGTGAAATGGGTGGATCCGGCGACGTTTTCGCGCACTGTGCCCGTGACCGACAGCATGGTGCCGACCGTCGCGGCGCCCAAACGGCCGGCCGCCGCTGCCGAGACCGCGGCGAGTGAGCAGAAGGCTCCCGTTTCGACCGCCAAGAAGGGCATTTCCGGCTGGCTTCCGTGGAATCCCCGCCGCTAGTCGCAAAGGATGCTACCCGAAATGAAGTTCACACCAGTTTTGACTCGCACTGATTCAGTCATTCGCCGCCCGGCGATTGCGCTGGCGCTCGTGTGCGTTGTTGTCGGGCTGGCCGTTTATCGCTCGCCGCGGTGCACGCAATTCGGTGATACGGCGGAGAGGAGCGAAGTCCGCACCGTCCCCCAGGCGCAAGCTTGGGCGAGCCGGATTCTATCCCTCTGCCCCGTGGCCGAGGACGGGATTCAACTATGCCAGGTGCTGACACCGGCGGATCCCAATCCGATTGCGGCGATCGACTGTGTGAACAACCCTTGCCTGGACTGTGGAGCGCGGGGCTGGGACGCGATGGGCCCAACGGCGGATTTCCAGGAATGGGCCCAGGGTGAATACGTGGGCCGCTCCCGGTTGTCGCACGTGCCCGAGTATCGGCTGCGGGTCGACGACGTGTTGGATTTCGTGTTCCGCGTCACCCGCAATGAGATTCCCAACTCCTACGAGATCAACGTCGGCGACGAGGTGACGGTCGAGTCGACGACGGACAATGAATTGAAGCGGACGTTGATCGTGCTGCCCGACGGCACGATTACGCTGCCGCTTTTGGGACAGGTGCGGGCCGCGAACATGAGCGTGCCCCAGTTGCGGGATGAGCTCGACAAGCTGTACTCCAAGTACTACAAAATCCCGGCTATCACGGTCACGCCGGTGAAGGTCGACACGCAGCTCGAAGACCTGCGCTACACCGTCGGCGGCCGATCGGGCTTCGGCGGCCAGGTTCGCTCCGGACGCATCACGCCTGAGGGCACGATTCAGTTGCCGGCCGTGGGCTCGGTGCCGGCGCAAGGTTTGACGCTGGACGAGTTCCGCGAGGAGTTGCGCGAGCGCTTCGCCGAAAAGATCGAAGGCATCGAGGTCATGCCGATCCTGATGGCCCGCGCGCCGAGGTATGTGTATGTGCTGGGCGAGGTGAAACTGCCGGGCCGCTACACGCTGGAAGCGCCCACCACGGTGATGCAAGCCATCGCCATGGCCGGAAGTTGGAACAACGGAGCGCACTTGCCGCAGATCGTCGTCTTTCGCCGTGCCGACGACTGGCGGTTGATAGCCACGGTGCTCGATCTGCGGGCCGCACTGCTCGGCCGCCAGCCGTGTCCCGAGGGAGAAATCTGGATCGGTGACGCCGATTTGATCATCGTGCCTAAGTCGAGGATTCTGCGGGCCGACAACATCATCGAATTGGTGTTTACGAAGGGGCTGTACGGAATCTTCCCATTCAGCGGCAATGTCTCGTACACCACCCTCTCTGCGCTAGCCCCATAACCGGCGGACTTCGCCGGACGCCGGAGCCGTTTTTTGGCTTCGCACCGCTTTTCAGCGCCGCTCGGCCGGTTTATGTTGATGCCCACTAGGCGGCGTCCCGGCAATCCCCCTCAACGTATCTCGCGCGAAGCGCGCGGGGGCGGGTCGTCGCCCAACTCCCACCTAGAACCACTCCCGAGGAGCACCGGCGATGAATCCAAATCGGACGATGAAGCTTTTCTTGACCAGCGTTGCAGTTTGCGCTTTGGCTTTCGTCGGAGGCGCCCAGAAGCAGCTTCCCACAACGGTCGACCCCAAGCCGCGCGACGGCAATTGGATGCAGCGGCACGACAGCTTCAACGAGCGGGTCAAGAAGGGCAACGTCGATCTGCTGCTGATCGGCGATTCGATCACGCAGGGATGGGAAGGCGCCGGCAAGGACGCCTGGGAAAAGCACTACGGCAAGCGGAACGCCGTGAATCTGGGGATCGGCGGCGACCGCACCCAGCACGTCTTGTGGCGGCTCGACAACGGTAACATCGAGGGCATCGCCCCCAAGCTGGCCGTGCTCATGATCGGCACGAACAACTCCAACGGCACCGACAACACGGCCGAAGAAATCGGCGAGGGCATTCAGGCCATCGTGAAGAAGCTGCGCGCGAAATTGCCGCAGACCAAAGTACTCATCTTGGCCGTGTTCCCCCGCGGAGATAAACCGAATCCGCAGCGCGAGAAGAATGCCAAGGCCAGCGAGATCGCCTCGAAGTTGGCCGACGATCAGTTTGTGTTCTTCCAGGACATCGG
>JANNQN010000442.1:0-25123 GCA_031400775.1 Planctomycetia bacterium
CGCGAGACCCGGGAGGGGTCTCGCAGGCCGCCAGCCCTACCAGGCCAGGATCTGCCAAAAATTGAATGTGCGCATCTTGACGGACGCTACCTGGGTCTGCCCCACTCATCGGCGAATTAGCGATGCGCTGGCAAGATTGAAGTAACGAAAACCTTTACCTGCTTGGGGTGCCGAATTCCCGACACAATTACCTCTGTCCCCTGCTTTATCGCATCCGCCGCATCGGTCCAGAGGGCTTTATGCTCATCGTCAAACATGAATGTCACACGCTCTTCGTTGTCACGTTTTGCAAGCACAAACTCTCGCGGCATTTTCTCAGTGATTTGGATAATCCGTCCATGAAACTGCACTCGCGGGTCTGGCGTGGGCTTTTTTTTCAGTTCTTGGATAGCCTTCGACGCATAGGAATGGGTTCGCTTTCCGAGAACTGCTTTCGTGGTTTCAGTGCGTCCAACCAAAGTCCCGAACACGTCAATACTCTCGATCTTTCCGTGGCCAGTAGGAGAAAGCGCTTTTGCGGCCTCAAGAATTGCAAGGCGCTCTTCTTGGTCGGCGTTGGTCGTTGCAACGTTTTCTTCGTCGTCGGCGACAGTCAGCCCAACACGCAGCAGCGCAGACACTTTGGAATACACAGCCTGCACGTCTTCTTGGGTCAATTCGGAATCATCCGCGTTATCGGGAGGTAGCGATGGAGCGCGAAATGAAATTTCAAAGCTACCGAAGGCGAATCGTTGAGTAGGAAGGTCCCACAACTGGCGGATCTTCTCTGCCGACATTCCCAACCTCTTGCCTACATGGGTTGTCAGTTTTTCCATCGCTTCTTCGGCGCGCTTTACAGTCTCTTGGATCACGCTGCCGAGAAGCAAATCGTGCGTGATAGCATCGCCTTTTGCCCTGATCGAGAGGACTGGTTGTAATTCCGGCCACAGCATTGCGTCATGGCGCGGAAGGTTATCGGAAGGAATGTCATCGAGGCTTACGCGGCGCGTTGCGCTGATAGTCCAGTCGTTCAATACATCAACAAGCCATGCACGGGGTTGTTTTAATGCTTCGCGAATGGTTATTTGGCCGGACGTCAGCTGCCGTTCTAGTTCATCATCAAACGGCACTAAAAGAAAGCGAGCGAGAGTGGGTTTTTCGTCGCACTGATAGGCGAGAAGGAGGTCGCCGTGTACGTCCTGGCAGATGAATATCTGCGGGCCGTCAAGCTCATAGAGAACGCGCAACGGCTGAAGATCCGTCAATCGTTCTTCGATCTCCCTACCGGGGCTCTGCCACGTCATCATTATTCAATATACATGGTGAATGGACCAATTCTGTTAAATCCATCCGGCGGCCACCAAGTCCAATGTCCGAGCTGAAACTGGCTTGGAGTGTGCTTCAAGTGTCCGTCGCTTGTTGCCAGGGCTGCCGTAATGATGACCTTCCGGCGAGGAAACGCAATTTGATGATGCCGAATAGCCTCAATGTCCTCCAAAACCGAAATGCCACGTCGAAGACACTGGCATTTGTTCCTGAATTTTCCCGCTTCCTCCGCGGTGAAGAATTCAGTTGGATCAGGAAAAGCTTCAACTGCCCTAAATATGTCCGCATGGAATCGCGTCACTTGGGGGACAGTCCGCAGGCCATTGACTGTCGCGTTTGAAAAGCATCGCTTCGGCCATCATCGGCAATCCCATTCAAGTGACTTTGCACACCCCCCAAAACTATCACATCTGCGGGTTAGGAAAAATCCCCCGATCCGAAGACATTTCTGGGCAGAAACGCCACTTGCCCAGAAAGTCGGTGACAAACCGCTCGGGCTTGGCCGATTCGTAGCATTACTGTACAATTGTTCCCTAGTGGAGTTTCGCACGGATTCTCGTTTCTCCAGATCCTGAGCCGATCGATGGATTCACGCTCGCCGAACGCTAAGCTCGTGGGCCGCGGCGCGGGGATCAGCCCGCCCAATCGCTTCGAGCGCGTGCATGCCGAGGACGACTGGGAACATCTGGACCCGGCGGACGCGCTGCCCGACGAGCGGCGCGTGCCCACGGTGCTGATGCCCAACGAGACGCGCCGGCTCATCACCGAGAATGACAGCCCCGACGTCCCGTTTCGCTACAGCATCAACCCCTATCGCGGTTGCGAGCACGGATGCGCTTATTGCTATGCGCGCCCCGGGCACGAGACGCTGGGCATGAACGCGGGCCTGGATTTCGAAACCCGAATTCTCGTCAAGTACGATGCGCCCGAGCGACTGCGCGACGAGTTGGGAGAAGACGGCTGGCGGGGCGAGCCGATCACGCTGTCGGGCGTGACCGACTGCTATCAGCCGGCCGAGCGCAAGCTGCGTCTGACGCGGGGCTGCTTGGAGGTCATGCTCGAAGCGCGGCAACCGCTGGGCATCATCACCAAGAATACTCTCGTGACGCGCGACCTCGACTTGCTCGCGCCGCTGGCGGCACAGAACCTGGCTCGCGTGTTTCTGAGCGTCACCACGCTCGACGACAGACTGGCCCGAACGCTGGAACCGCGCACGGCCACGCCCCAGGCCCGGCTGCGCGCGGTGTCGGAGCTGGCGCGGGCCGGCGTTTCGGTCGGAGTGATGGTGGCGCCGATCATTCCGGGCCTGAACGATCAGGAGATACCGGCGATTCTGGCGGCCGCCAAGGAGGCCGGGGCCCAATCGGCCGGCTACGTGCTGTTGCGATTGCCCTATGCCGTGCGGCCGATTTTCGAGGACTGGATCCGGCGCAGCTATCCGGAGAAGTCCGATCGTGTGTTGGGCCTGATACGCGAGACTCGCGCCGGTCGCATGAACGACCCCCAGTTCGGCACGCGCATGCGCGGAAAAGGCCCGTATGCCGAGCAGATCGAAAAAACGTTCAAGGTCTTTCGCAAGAAGCACGGGCTCGATCGGCCGCTGCCGCCGCTCGATTCGTCGCAGTTCGCTCCGCCGCAGCCCCGCGCCGGGCAATTGAGATTGTTCTAGCCTGCACAACCGATTCGGCGACCGCTGCATGTTCGGCCGCCGCATGTTCGGCGTCGGGGCCGTCGCGTAGAATAGCCTCGAGCGCGCTACAGAATCCCCGGCAGGCTAGCGAGGGTGCGGATGTCTTTGTTCGAAGCCAGCGAAGCGGCGAATCGGCATCGAGCGCAACCGCTCGCCGCGCGCATGCGGCCCAGCACGCTCGACGAGTTCGTCGGTCAGCAGCATTTCCTCGGCGAAGGCAAGCTGCTGCGGCGCCTGCTGGCGGCCGACCGCTTGGGCTCCGTGATCTTTTACGGCCCGCCGGGTACCGGCAAGACGACCCTGGCCTTTCTATTGGCCCAGGCCAGTCGCAGCAAGTTCGTGCAGTTGAGCGCCGTGACCAGCGGCGTCAAGGACCTGCGCGAGGTGCTCGAGGGGGCCCGCGATCGATTGTCGGCCTCGGGCAACAAGACGCTCTTGTTCGTCGACGAGATCCATCGCTTCAACAAGGCCCAACAGGATGTCTTGCTGCCCGACGTCGAAGACGGTGTCGTCATTCTCGTGGGCGCAACCACGCAGAATCCTTTTTTCGCCATCAATAGCGCGCTAGTCAGCCGCAGCCGGGTTTTTCAGTTCGAGCCGCTTTCCAGCGACGACATCAAGGCGCTATTGCGCCGGGCGCTTGCGGATCGCGAGCGCGGGCTGGGGCAGCACGACGTCCACCTGCACGACGATGCGCTTGCCTTTCTGGCCGAGGTGAGCGATGGCGACGCCCGGAGAGCCTTGAGCGCGTTGGAGGTCGGCGTGCTGTCGAGCGATGATCGCCCGATCGAGTTTACCCGCGCGCTGGCCGAGGAGTCGGTGCAGCGCAAAGCCGTGGAGTACGACGGCACCGGCGATGCTCATTACGACGCCGCCAGCGCATTGATCAAAAGCATGCGCGGCAGCGATCCCGATGCGGCCATCTACTGGCTCGCGCGGATGCTCGAGGCTGGCGAGGATGTCCGCTTTCTGGCGCGGCGAATCGTGATCTTTGCCAGCGAGGATGTGGGCAACGCGGATCCGCAGGCGCTCTTGTTGGCCGTGGCCACGATGCAAGCCTGCGAGTTCGTCGGCTTGCCCGAGTGCCAGTTGAACTTGGCCCAGGCGGTTACGTACATGGCCTGCGCGCCGAAGTCCAATGCCTCGATGGTGGCCCTGTCCGAGGCCAAAGTGGACGTGCGCGAGGGCCGTTTGCTACCGGTGCCGGTGATGCTGCGCGACAGCCATTATCAGTCGGCCAAGCGGCTGGGGCACGGCCAGGGCTATCAATATGCCCACGACCAGCCCGACGCGATTGCCGCGCAAGACTATCTCGGCGTTGACCGCGAATACTACCGTCCAGTGGACCGCGGGATGGAGCGCGAGTTGGCGGCAAGGCTGGAAAAGATCCGCGGCCGCCTGCGCGAGGCCAAGCACTTGCCCAAAGCCGAAGGGTAAAACCAGCTCGCTTATGCATTTTGTCTTACGCGACTTTCGACCCCGCTAGCGGCCTAGCCCGTTTTAATTCACTGGCCTGAATCGGCCCATCTTCCTAGCTTAACAGCCTGCCGGCGGCGGCTTTTCTTGATCTGGCGTCGTGGGGCCACTTCTCCTATCATCCGCCGCGGAACGATTTCGCGCTCGCGCAAGTCGCTTTGACAGCAGCGGTGTATCGATCACCCTGTCGAGGCTCAGTGCTGCTCGATCAATTCCGTTCGAATCTATTCTGGTTCGAGCACTTCGCCGGTGTCGTCAGGGAGGACGAACTTGTGAATTCGCTGAAGCCGTTACTGACTGTCGCCGTCTTGGCCGGCATTGGTTATGGAGTGTACGTCCGCATCAATAGCGGCGCGGATGCTCCGCCCCCTGCGGGCGTTGCCGCGGGCTGGGACGCCACGCCCAAGGTCCAGCTTCCCGATCCGACCTCCGCGGGCACTGGTGCCCCATGGGGCGGCTCAGGTTCGTCGGTCGCGCCGCCGTTTGGCAGCCCGCTGGGCGGAACCGCGCCGCTGGCCGTGCCCCGTGTCGGCGAAGCGCCACCGTTCAATGCTCCGCCGGCTGGCGGAAGCGCGCCGCCGTATGCTCCGCCGGGATCTTCGCCGCCGGTTGATGCCGTGGCTGGCGGGCCCCCGTCTAACGATCCCATGCCGCCGCTGCCTGGCGCCGGCAATTCCTACACCTATCTGCCGCCGCACGATTCTGGGCCGCCGCAACCGCCTGGCGGCGCGCCCCCGGCCGCTGCGATTGGAGTGCAACAGGGCTCGGTCGATTCGTATGCCAATCCGCCGGCCGGCGCCGCGCAGGGTGTCGACGGTGGGCAGGCGGCCGGCTTTGCCGCCACGATGGCCGGCGTAAAGCGCGAGCTCGAGGCCGGACAACTGGCCGCGGCGCTACAGCATCTTTCCACTTGCCACGCCGACCCGCGACTGGCGCCCGCCGAGCAACAAGAGCTGTGCCAACTGCTGGACCAGGTGGCCGGAACCGTGGTGTACTCGACGCAGCATCTGCTCGAGCCCCCTTATGAAGTGCAGCCGGGCGAGCGCCTGGAAGATATCGGTCAGCGTTACAACGTGCCCTGGCAATTGCTGGCCAAGATCAACGGCATCGACGATCCACAGAGTCTGCGCCCCGGCGAACGGCTGAAAGTGGTGCGCGGTCCGTTCCACGCCGTGGTCAATCTTGACCGCCGCGAGCTGACGCTGCTTTTGGCCGACGGTCTCTACGCCGGCCGCTTTGGCATCGGCATCGGCCGCGAGCATCCGCCCATCGAGGGCGTGTACTCCGTGTCCGACAAGATGGTCAATCCGGTCTATCGCGGCCGCGATCGGGCCATCAGCGCCGACGATCCCAGCAACCCGTTGGGCGAGCGTTGGATCGGTCTGGGCAGCGAGTTGGCGATTCACGGCACCGACCGACCGGAGAACGTCGGTCGCACCGACCTGCCGGGCTCGATCAGCCTCAGCCCGCGCGACGCCGAAGACGTCTTCGACATCCTGAGCGTGGGCTCGAAGGTGACGATCCGCCGCTAGCCCCGGCGTGGCTCTCGTCGGTTGCTGCGTGAAGAGATAGCCGCTATGTGGTTCGATCCTGCGCGTTTGCGCCCACCACGCCGTCGTCCCCCTTTCGAAGGTCCGAACCAACTCGTTAGGATAAAGCACGACTTGCCCGGGTAAGCCGGGTGGCGGGTGTGCTTCGACTTCGACTTTCGTGGGGACTTACGGTGTACGACAAGCAGGCTTTGGTTGCACTGGTGCGGGAAAAGGCGCTCAAGTTCGGCGAGTTCACGCTGGCCTCGGGCAAGAAAGCCAACTTTTATCTCGATGGAAAACAAATCACGCTCGACTCGATCGGTGCAAAGATGATCGCCGAAGGCATTTTGGACCTGATTGGCGAACCGCTGCCCAAGGCCGTCGGCGGCATGGCCATTGGCGCCGATCCGATCACCGCCGCGGTCATCACCATGGCCGGAGTGCGCGGGCTGCCGCTCAAGGGAATCCTGGTTCGCAAGGAAACCAAGGACCACGGCACCGAGCGCTACATCGAGGGGCCGGTCAGCCCAGGCGACGACGTCGTGATTGTGGAGGACGTAGTAACAACCGGCGGATCCTCGCTTTTGGCGATCGACCGGGTAGAAGCCTTCGGGCTGAAAGTCACGCACGTGATTGCGATCATCGATCGGCTGGCCGGCGGCGGGCAGGCCTTCCGCGACCGCGGCTACAAGTTCTCGAGCCTGTTGACGATTCACGATTTGGGCATCGACGTGCCGGCGTAAGTGCGTGGTAAACAGGTCGCGTGAACGCTGCCCGGTAAGCCGGTTCTCATGGAGGAGACTTCGAGGGATGGAAACCTCGCTGCACCGAGCCTTGAAAAGTCTGTACGCCGGCGACAGCGCGCAGACCGAAGTCGTGCTCGACAAGTATCGCATCGACGCCATCAGCGGCGGGCAGTTGATCGAGATTCAGCACGGATCTCTGGCGGCCATTCGAGACAAGATCCGCCGCCTGGTCGAGTCGCACAGCGTTCTGGTCGTCAAGCCGATCGTCGCCAAGAAGCTGCTCATCAAACAGGATGGTCCGCAAGGTCGCGTGCTCACGCGGCGGTTGAGCCCCAAGCGGGGAAAGCTCTGGGATATCTTCGAGGAGCTGGTTTACTTCACGCGGGTCTTTCCTCACCCGCGATTGACCATTGAAGTCGTACTGGTCGAGGTCGAGGAGTGGCGTTATCCGGGGCACGGCCGGCGGCGGCGCTGGCGGCGGAACGACCAGGTCGTGGCGGATCAGAAGTTGGTTTCGGTCGGCCAGACGGTTCGGCTCAGCTCGGCGGCCGATTTGATCGACTTGATCCCGGCCAAATTGCCCAAGCAGTTTCACACCGGGCAACTGGCGGAGCTGGCCGGCATTCACCGCTCGGTGGCTCAGCGGATCGCCTATTGCTTGCGCGAAATGAACGCGATCGAGCACGTCGGCAAGCAAGGCAACGCGATGCTGTATCGCCTGCCCGCGCGCGGACGACGCCGTCGACGCGGAGATGCGGCCGCCTGATCTCGGGTGGCACTGACAACCTGTCAGTGTTGCGAAGCAACAAGAGGCCTCACCAAGCGAGGGTGACCTTCTCTGGAGCTCATGCGGTTCACAAGTTTCCTCTTGTGCCTTCGGCACCCCGACAAGTTGTCGGGGCCACCCTCCGGCTACCTTTAAGACCGCTCACTCGTCCGTGACGCAACCCTCCGAGGCGCTCTTCACGTTCTTGATGTATTTGTAGAGCGTGCCGCGCGTGAACTTGTAGTCGGGCGCTTTCCATTTGGCCCGGCGAGCCGCCAGTTCGGCGTCGGAGATATCCACGCTGATCTGGTTCTTGCCGGCATCCAGCGTGATCCGATCGCCGGTGCGCACCAGCGCGATCGCTCCGCCCTCCTGAGCCTCGGGCGTGACGTGGCCGACGATGAAGCCATGCGACCCGCCCGAAAAACGGCCGTCGGTGATTAGCGCCACGTCCTTGCCCAGGCCGGCCCCCATGATCGCCGAGGTGGGCGTGAGCATCTCGGGCATGCCGGGCCCGCCCTTGGGACCTTCGTAGCGAATGATCACCACGTCGCCTTTGACGATCTCCTTGCGCTCCAGTGCGTGGAGCATGTCCTCTTCGCCGTCGTAGACCTTGGCCGGGCCGGAGAAATGATCGCCCTCCTTGCCCGTGATTTTGGCCACGGCCCCTTCGGGTGCCAGGTTGCCGCGCAAGATCTGAATGTGGCCGGTCGGCTTGATCGGGTTTTCGAGCGGGTGAAATACGTTCTGACCCCTTTTTAAGCCCGGCAGATCGGCGAGGTTCTCGGCCACGGTCTTGCCGGTGACGGTCTGGCAGTCGCCGTCGAGCAGGCCTTTTTCGAGCAGATACTTCATCACGGCCGGCGTGCCGCCGACGTTGTGCAGATCTTCTTGCACATACTTGCCGCTGGGCTTGAGATCGGCCAGGAAGGGAATCCGGTCGCTGACTTTCTGGAAGTCGTCGATCGTTAGCGGCACATCCACGGCCCGGGCCATGGCAATCAAATGCAGCACGGCGTTGGTCGAACCGCCCAGGGCCATCACCACGACCATCGCGTTTTCGAAGGCCCGGCGGGTCATGATGTCGCGGGGCTTGATGTCTTGCTCCAAGCAGATGCGAATCGCGGCGCCCGCGCGGCGGCATTCGGCTTTCTTGAGCGGATCGACCGCCGGGATCGACGAGCTATAGGGGAGCGACATGCCCATCGCTTCGATCGCCGAAGCCATCGTGTTGGCCGTATACATTCCGCCGCAAGCGCCGGCGCCGGGGCAACTGTTGCCGACCACTTCCTGCCGGCCGGCTTCGTCCAGCGTGCCGGCCAGGTACTCGCCGTAACACTGGAAGGCCGAAACAATGTCCAGCTTTTCTTCCGCGCCGGCGTGGATCCGTCGTCCGGGCTTGATCGTGCCACCGTAGACCATCAGCGACGGACGATTCAACCGGCCCATCGCGATCAGGCAGCCGGGCATGTTCTTGTCGCAGCCGGGAATCGAGATATTGGCATCGTACCACTGGGCGCACATCACGGTCTCGATCGAGTCGGCGATCAGATCGCGCGATTGCAGCGAGAAGCACATGCCCTCGGTGCCCATCGAGATCCCATCGCTCACTCCGATGGTGTTGAAGCGCATGCCCACCAGTCCGGCGGCCTGCACGCCTTTTCTCACTTCGGCGGCCAGGTCGTTCAGGTGCATGTTGCAGGTGTTGCCCTCGTACCACATGCTGGCGATGCCGACCTGCGGCTTGTTCATGTCCTCGCGCGTCAGTCCGGTGCCATAGAGCATGGCCTGGCTGGCGCCTTGCGACTTGGGTTGCGTGATCCGCGAGCTGTATTTATTGAGCGGCATGGTTGGCACGTGTGGTTGGTGATTCTGGTTGGTACGTCGAGTGAAATGATTGAAACGCTGGCCCTAAAGGGCAAACAGCCAGATATAGCCCAAAGCGGCGGGGTTTGCAAACAGAGAGAAATAACGGGCCACGAATGGCACCGCAATCTGTCGCTCAAGTGATTGACACCGCTGCGGGTGAGAAAGATCGCGCCGCTCAAATCACCAGCCACTGCCCCGAGTTCTTCTCCGCCGGGTCGGGCAGTTCTTCGAACAGGCGGCGGCCGCCTTCGACGACGGTGCGGTTGTGGCCGCGGCGGGTGCCGTCGGGAAGCTGATCGATTTTCTTCACGCTACCGCCGCCCAGCACCACATAGTCGGCCATCATGGCGTTCTTGAGCGCCGGCGAAGCATCAACATCATGGCGCCACCTTCCGGCGCGGGCGTCCGCCACTAACCCGACGCGCCAGCGAGGGAAGCGAACGAAGAACACTCGCTCGCGCGTCGGGTTAGTATCCGCAACCATCGGCAGACACGACTTGGTACGCCCGCCGCGATAGAAAAGAAGCATACGCCGCGCTGCCGCCCGCTTCAGAAGTCCCCGCGCGGACGGGTCGTCGCCGCGCAGCGCCATCGTCACCCATCCGCCGACGACCGAACCGGCCACGCCCAGCAGCATCGTGCGGATCAAGCCGATCGATTGCCGATGCGGCCAGATGAGCCGCGCGATCGCGCCCACGAACAAACCGAAAACGGCCCAGCCGAAAAGAGAGCAAAGCATCGTCATGTCCTGGGTCGAAAGGGCGGCGGCATACGTCAGGCTAACATCGAATGCCTGAGAGTAGTTTGATCATAGCGCCGCGATCTTGAAAGTCGACGCCGCGCCCCCGGGCCATCGATTGCGCTTGCAAATCGCGGCCCGCTGGGGCACGATGTCCAGTGACGATGGTTTTCAACGACCGACCGAGCAGGCGTCTGGTTTTGTATTGGCTTCTTCCGGGTGCCACGGCTGGCTTGTCCAGCAGTGCCATCCTGCGATTCAAAAAAGAGCACTGCTGGACAAGCCAGCAGTGGCACCCTGATGCATGCCGACAATCGAACTGTACGACGCACCTTCAGCGCCAGAACTGGCCCATTCTTGATCGCCTGCCTGCTATTGGGATTTTCCGCGCGGGCGGTCGCCGTCGCCGACGATTGGCCCCAATTTCGCGGGCCCGACGGCCAGGGACATGCCACGTCGCGGAACGTGCCGCTCAGTTGGAGCGAAACCGAGAACATCGTTTGGAAGGTTCCCGTGCCGGGCCTGGGCTGGTCGTCGCCCTCGGTAGTGGGCAACCAGATCTGGCTCACCAGCGCCACGGACGAAGGCCACTCGCTGCGGGCGATTGCGCTGGCCCGAGATACCGGCAAACCGCTTTACGACGTTGAGGTTTTTCATCTCGACGAGCCCGGGCCGATTCATACCAACAACAGCCACGCCTCGCCGACTCCCGTGGTCGAGGATGGCCGCGTTTACGTGCATTTCGGCGCACACGGCACCGCCTGTCTCTCGACCGACGGGCAGTTGATCTGGAAAACCCAGGAGCTGAGGTACAACCACCAGCACGGACCGGGCGGCTCGCCCGTGGTGTGGAAGGACTTGGTGATCGTGCAGTGCGACGGCGTGGACCTGCAGTTTGTCGTCGCGCTCGACAAGGCCACCGGCAAGATTCGCTGGAAGCGAGCGCGCGAGCATATCAGCGAAGACCGCCGCAGCGGCAAGAAGGAAGTGCCGATGGCTTATTGCACGCCGCTCGTGATCGACGTCGACGGCGTGGCGCAATTGATCTGCCTGGGCAGCGACGCTCTGGTGGCCCACGATCCGGCCACGGGCGACGAGCTGTGGTGGTTCAGCTTCAGCGGCTACTCGAACGTGGCGAAGCCGGTCTATGCCAAGGGAATGTTGTTCTTCCCCTCGGGCTTTGGCACTCCCGTGTTTTACGCGATCAAGGTCGGCGGCCGAGGCGACGTAACGAAGACCAACCGAGCCTGGACCGCGATTCGCTCCGGTGTCGTGCCATTGGACGTATCGCCTTTGGTCGTGGGCGACCAACTGTACACGATCACCGACTCAGGCATTGGCGTTTGCTACGACGCCGTGACGGGCAAGCTGCATTGGCAGGATCGATTAGCGGGTAAGTTTTGGGCCTCGCCGGTGTTTGCCGACGGGCGTATTTACTGTCTTGACGAAGCCGCGACGACCACGGTGCTCGCGCCCGGCAAGGCGTTCGAGAAGCTGGCCACTAACAAACTGGACGGACACGCGCAGGCCTCGCCGGCTATTGTCGACGGCGTGATTTTCCTGCGCACCGACACGCATCTCTACCGCATCGAAAAGCAATAAGATGACGCGGCGTCCGGCATTTTCGAGCCGAGCATGATGAGGTTGCGCATGCGGCCGTCGGCGTGGTTGTTCTCCTTGGTACTCTCGCTCGTTGCCGCGGCCGCGGCCGCCGACACGCTGGATGCGATTCGCGCTCGCGGCACGCTCGTCTGGGGCGCCGACGCCGAAGGGGGTGGACCCTATGTCTATCCCGACCCGGCCAATCCGCGGCACATGATCGGTTTCGAGGCCGAGTTGGCCGACCTCGTGGCCCGTGAAATCGGCGTGCGGGCCAAATTCTTTCAAGGCCCCTGGCAGAACCTGCCCGCGCTATTGGACACGGGGCAGATCGACGTCGTGATCAACGGCTACGAGCTGACCCCTTCGCGCGCCGGCGACATGGAGCACTCGCGACCGTATTACGTCTATTGGCTGGCGTTGATGGGCCGGCCCGACAACGAACGGCTCAAGAGCTGGTCCGATCTCGCTGCCGCTGCGGCAAATGGACGGAAGCTGAAGATCGGCGTGCTGCAGGCATCTGGCGCGCACCACTACCTGCGCGATCATTACGCCGACCAGGTCGAGATCGTGGTGTATGAGGGAACGACGGACGGCATGCGCGAGGTCGAGACCGGCAAGCTCGACGCCACGCTGGCCGATCTGCCGGCGACCATCTTTTATCGCCAGCGATTCGCGCGACTGGCGCCGATCGGCGACCCGGTGGGACGCGGTTATTACGTGATGTTCGTGCGGCGCGGCGACGTGGCCTTGCGAGATGCGATCGACGCGGCTCTCAACAAATTGCTGGCCGAAGGCCAACTGCAACAGCTCTACGAAAAGTACGGGCTGTGGGACGACTCGCAAAAGGCGCTTGTGTCGCTGAGCGGAAAAACCGACGACGAGCTCGGCATTCGCGCCACCCGGTTGCGGGGCTGGGCCGTGATCCGCAGCCGCGGCTGGCTGCTGGTCGAGGCGGCCGGCGTGACGATTCTGCTGGCGTGCCTGTCGATGCCGCTGGCGATCGTGCTGGGTCTGATGGTGGCGATCGGCCGCATGTATGGGCCCGCGCCGCTGCGCTGGCTGTTGGTCGGATACGTCGAGGTCCTGCGCGGCACGCCGCTGATGTTGCAGTTGTGGGTGATCTTTTTCCTGCTGCCGGAGATTGGGCTGGCGATTCCGGCCTTCTACGCCGCGATTGCCGGGCTGTCCATCAACTATTCGGCTTACGAATCCGAGATTTATCGCGCCGGATTGCAGGCCGTTCCGCGCGGACAGATGGAGGCCGCGGTCGCGCTGGGGATGTCGCCGGCCCTGGCGCTGCGCAGGATCCTGATTCCGCAGGCCGTGCGGATCGTCATTCCGCCGGTGGCGAACGACTTCATCGCGCTGTTCAAGGACACTTCGGTGTGTTCGGTGATTACGGTGATGGAACTGACCAAGCAATACAGCGTGCAGGCCAACGACACCGGAGCGACCTTGGAGCTGGCGGCGCTGACCGCGGCCTTGTACCTGATGATGAGCATTCCGCTGGCACGGCTGGCTTCCGTGCTGGAAAACCGTATGGACCGCCGAGCGAGGCGTTCGTAGCGATGCAACTCGAACACCGCGAACCGGCCCTCGTCGTCGACGCTCTGGTCAAGCGCTATGCCGATCAGCACGTACTGAACGACATTACGCTGCGCGTCGAGCGCGGCGAAGTGTGCGCGGTCGTCGGCCCATCGGGCGGAGGAAAAACGACGTTTCTGCGGTGCTTGAATGGGTTGGAGAATTTCGACGGCGGCCGGATCCAACTGGCCGGCGTCGAGCTGCGCCCCGAGCTGTCGCGCGCGGATCGCAAGCGCACGCTGGCCCACATTCGGCGGCACGTCGGCATGGTGTTTCAGCAGTTCAACCTGTTTCCGCATCGCACGGCGCTTGGCAACGTGATCGAAGCGCCGATGCACGTGCTGGGAATCTCGCGCTCGCAGGCCACGGCCGAGGCCACGGCGCTGCTCGCGCGGGTGGGACTGGCCGACAAGCTGGCGCACATGCCCGACATGCTCTCGGGCGGGCAGCAACAGCGCGTGGCGATCGCCCGAGCGCTGGCGATGAAGCCCGAGGTGTTGTTGTTCGACGAGCCGACCAGCGCCCTGGATCCGCGGATGGCCGGAGAGGTCGAAAGCGTAATCGCCGATCTGGCGGCCTCGGGCCAGACGATGATCGTGGTCACGCACTCGATGCGGCTGGCGCGCCGCGCGGCGCACACGCTGCACGTCTTTGAAGCCGGCCGCGTGCTGGAGAGCGGGCCGCCGGAGCAGGTTTTCGATTCCCCGCGGCACGAGGCAACGCGGCGGTTCCTTAGCGAAGTCGACGGGCGGTAATCTTTTGTGGAAAGGTTTTTAGCGTCCGCGGCGGACGGCGCGACGCGCCCGGGGACGCCAGCGGACCAATTGTTCGCCGCCGCCGGCTTGCGCGAGGCTGGGTTCGGCCGGCGGGACTTGCGACGGACCAATTTGCAGATTGCGAAACCAGACTTCCTCGTCGTGATTTTGCAATCCCAGGTATCCCTTGTTGAAGCGCTTGCCCAACTCGGGAAATTCGGCTTCGGTCGCATCGACGATCACGACGCCATTGTGCGTGATGCGATACGCGGCACCCTGGCAGTTGATCTCTATCGCGTTCCATTGGCCCGCCGGACGCGAGACGTGTGCTTTGGCCGGGGCGACTTTGTAGATGCTGCCGCAATATTGCTCGGGCTGGATATTCTTGTAGCGATCGGCGCTGTCGTCGAGAAGCTGAACCTCGGCGCCGCCTCCTTCGCGATGCGCGCCGTCGGCCCGCACGCGGACGTAAATGCCCGAGTTGCCGCCGGGACGCAGGCGATACTCGAATCGCAAATTGAAATCGCCGTATTGCTCCTTGCTGCGTAGCCACGTGCCCTTGTGGCCGGTACACACAATCGCGCCGTCTTCGACTTTCCACGATGCACTGGCGTCGCTGGTGACCCCTTCCCAACCGCTCAGGTCGTGCCCGTTGAACAAGGGTTTGAAGTAGCACTCGTCTGCGCCAGCGGCGCCGACGCCAACAAGCAGGCAACCAATGGTAAATTGGAACCAGCGTGTCACGGTGAATTACCTCAAAAAATGAGTATGCAGAAGGGTGGCACGACGCGCTGCCATCATCGCCCAGGGCCGAAGGGCGTGCAACCACTTGATTTCGCATGCGGGACCGGCATTTCCGAAATCGACCGTCCTGCAATAATAGGGATCCCCGGCGGGAGATGAACCTGGCCGATCGCTAACTTGTCCCATGAACGGACTCACCTGACTTTTCCGACTCGATGCCAAGCAACCCACCCGACGACTCGCCCGCAGCCAGCCCCATGGGGCACGATGCATACGCGGCCATCCGGCGGCCCAATTTCCGCCGCTACTGGATCGGAAACATAGTGTCGGTGTTGGGGCTGCAAATGCAGTCGGTCACCGTGATTTGGGAAGTCTATCGGCGGACTGGCAATCCGTTTGACGTCGGTCTGGTCGGCCTGGTGCAAGTCATTCCGGTGTTGTCGCTGGCCCTGCTAGCCGGTCACGTCGCCGATCGCATGGATCGCAAGCTCGTGATCGTCGGTGCGCTGGCTCTCAGCTTGCTGGCTTCGCTGGGGCTGGCCGCCGTGTCGTTCTTCGAGTTGCCGATTCTGGCGATGTTCGGCTGCCTGTTTTTCATCGGCGTGGCCCGCGCGTTTTTGCAGCCATCGAAGAGCTCGTTCTTGCCGCAGTTGGTTCCGCGCGAGATCTTTTCCAACGCCGTCACC
This sequence comes from Planctomycetia bacterium, assembly GCA_031400775.1. GTDB lineage: Bacteria > Planctomycetota > Planctomycetia > Pirellulales > PALSA-1355 > PALSA-1355. The sequence continues at coordinate 15,495 of JANNQN010000442.1, forward strand.
TGGGGCCTGGGAGGATTTCAACTGGCTTCGGTCGCGGGACCGGCACTCGGCGGTTGGGTGCTGGCGTGGACCGGACATCCCTACGTGGTGTACTTGCTGCAGGCCGCGGCCGCGACGTCGTTCATCATTCTGCTATTCGGCGTCGAGCGCTATCAAACCAGCGTGCCGCACGAAACCGCCACGCTCAAAAGCCTGGGCGAAGGGATCGGGTTCGTGTGGAGCAACAAGGTGATTCTGGGCGCGATGGCGCTCGACATGTTTGCCGTGCTGCTGGGCGGCGCGACGGCGCTGTTGCCGGTTTTTGCCAAGGAAATCCTGGAAGTCGGCCCGGTTGGGTATGGCTGGATGGCTTCGGCGCCGGCAATCGGCGCGCTGGCGATGTCGCTGGCGCTGATGCATCGCCCGCCCATGGCCAAGGCCGGCCAGACGTTGTTGTGGGCCGTAGCCGGGTTCGGCGCAGCGATCATCGTGTTCGGTCTTTCCCGATCTTTCGCGCTGTCGTTTGCGGCGCTGTTCATGACCGGCGCGCTGGATTGCATCAGCGTCGTCATTCGCCACACGCTGGTGCAGGTGCTGACGCCCGATCGCATGCGTGGCCGCGTTTCGGCGATTAGCGGCATGTTTATCGGCGCTTCGAACGAATTGGGCGAGTTCGAAAGCGGCACGCTGGCGCGTTTCACCTCGCCAATTTTCGCGGTCGTCAGCGGCGGCGTCGGCACGATCCTTGTGGTGATCGTTGCGGCGCTGGCGATTCCCGATTTGCGGAACTACGGACCGCTGGTCGGCAGAACTCACCCGGCGGAAGAACCGCCCTCGACGATGGAGCCCGAGGCGGCGGCAGAACTCACTTAGCCTCAGTCGCGTGCATTTAGAACGGAAACTTCTCGTCCAGCTTGGCGGCGGACAACTCGACCAAAAACGGCGAGAGCCGCTGGACGACCACGTCGATGAGCTTGCGACCTTTTTCGGCCGTGGCTTCGTGCGGATAGCCCGAGCCCGAGTTGGTCGTCAGCAAATGCCAGGGCCGCGTGATCGAAATCCAGCCTTTATTAACCGCCTCGAATCGGCTCTTGGCCACCTTGCCGTCGTCGGCGATCAGGGTGCCGTCGGCGTTGCGACCGACCAGATCCGGGAAATAAGCCAGGCCGAACGACGTTTCCATTTCGCCGGCGTGGTCGTCGGGATGCGTGAAGATTTCACTTTTCAACTCGCCGATCGCGGTGTACCAATTGCACAGGAAAATGTTCACCGTGGTTTTTCCATATAATTCGCGCAACAGCGGCTTCAGGTCGTTGCCGCCGTGGCTGTTGAGCAGCACCAGCTTGCGGATGCCGTGATGCTCGAGCGACTTGACCAGGTCGGTGATGACGGCGAACAGCGTCGAGGGATTCAGATTCATAGCCAGCGGAAAGGCCATCTGATTGGTCTCGGTGCCGTAAGGAATCGTGGGCAGCAACACGACCTTGGCCCCTTTCTCGTGGGCCGCTTCGCAAATCTTTTCGCCGACAGTTTCACCTTCGTACATGTCGGTGCCGTACGGCAGGTGCAAATTGTGGGGCTCCGTGGCTCCGCAGGGGAGCACGGCGACCTCGTACTTGTGCTCCTTGATATAGGCGTAGTTGACTTCCGAAAGTTTCCAAGGTCGCACGATGGGGAACTCCTGAGGCGAGCGGTTTGACGGCGGCGAGGGCACAGTTCCCTAGCGTATCGCGATGGCGCTGGCGCGGCAACCGGGTGGGCGCTGCCTCTAGCGAGCGGCCGCGGTGGGAGCATCGCCGGCAGTTTGGCCGGCGGTCATGAATTCGCGATATTGGCGATCGAGCGCCAGGTCGTCGACGCCCGTCGCTTCGGCCAGCGATTGCGGGGTGGCGCGGGCGGAATAGATGACTTCGAGATATCGCACTAGCGGTTCGCGATAGCGCCCTTGCTCGGCATGCATGAAGAAGTGCGCCAGCCCGGTCGCCTGGCCGTACAACTCTTTGATCCGCGGGTCGCGTTGCAGAGCCTCGGCGCCCGTTTGCACGAGCTCGGCCAGCGGCAGAGACTGTTTATCGTCGACCAACCGCCGCGCGGTGTGCATGCGGCTGGCATTCGTCCCGCCGAGCGTCACGAAGCCATGCTCGTCGGCATGCAGCGATTCCATGTAGCAGGCAATTCCTTCCACGGCCCAAAAGTTGTTCGCCCGGCCGGGCTCGACCACCGCGGGCCGAGTTTCCTGAAACAACTGGTGGGTCCCTTCGTGATACAGCGTGTCGTGCTGCTGCTCGTCGCCGGCGAAAAAGTACGCCGTTCGCACGCGCGGGAAGTAAATGCCGATCGAGATCTCGATTTGCGGCTGCGACGATCGCAGCGCGGCGTTATATTCCGCGCGGTTGCGGAAATAGACGACGTTGTGCTGGGTTGGCTCGCGCCGCACCCCGCGCCCCTCGAACCGCCGGGCGATTTCCGCTTCGCTGGCCTGGTAGCCGGCGAAGGCTTGCTGCCAGATCGCGAATAGCATTTCCAGACGGCGTGAAAGAGCCACGCCCTCTTCCAGGCTGTGATTGGTCGTGACGGCGTAGTGCTCGCTCTCGACGCGCCAGCCGCGTTTGACGTCGGTCCGCAGCGCCGCTTCGTCGGCCGCGGCCATCCAGCGGCCTTGATAATAGCGCTGCCCCTTGTCGTATCGCGCGACGTGCGACTTTGGCAGCCAGCCGAACTTTTCGTGATAAACCTTGTTCGCGCTCAATTGGCGAACTTCGAACGGCGTATGCCACGCATCGCGAAAGCGAACATATCCCAGCAACCGCCGGGACTGTTTGTGATCGGGATTCTCTCGCACCGCTTCGGTCACCAGCTCAATGGCCAGCGAAGGACGATGCTCGGCGACAGCCTGCCGCGCAAGCTTAACGAGCTCCTCGGCCTGCTCGTCGCGCAAGACTTGCCAGCGATTGCGCCACTCCTGGCCGTCGGCTTGAGGTTCTGGCGATTGCGGCGCGGCCGCCGAGGGCGGCACAAACAGGGTCAGCTTGTCGGGGGCACGCTCGGGCAACCAGGAGCGCAGGCGCTGGGCCGCTTCGAGTTGCTTCTGCTCCTGGCACTCGGCCGCGAGTTTTTCGAGCCTGGCCGCATAAGCGGCGTACAGATCGGCACGGGCGGCGACGACGTCGGCGGCGCGCGCCGGCGCTCGGGCGATCGAAAACAGGACAACGAGCGACAATACCCCGGCCGTGGCGCGCGACATATCTCCTAGTCTAACATCCGCCCGGGCGGACTGCCGTGGCGGCCGTTTTTACCGCAAATGGCCGCCGTCAAGCCTCGGAAAAAGCCGCGCCGCCAGGCGCGAAATCGAGATTCTGCACGAATTGACAGGCTTCCTTGGCCCCGGCCTCGCGGTCCATGCCCGCATCTTCCCATTCCACGGAAAGCGGACCGGCGTATTTGATCTGGTTCAAAGCGCGGATGATTTCCTCGAAATCGACGCTGCCGCGCCCCGGCGAGCGAAACTCCCAGCCGCGGCGCGGATCGCCGAACGGCAAATGGCTGCCCAGGATTCCGTTCTGGCCGTTGAGCCGCACGATCGCGTCTTTCATGTGCACGTGGTAAATCCGATCGGGAACCGCGCGAATGAACTCGACCGGATCGATGCCCTGCCAGATCAAATGGCTGGGGTCGAAATTGAAGCCAAACTCCTCGCGCCCGCCGAGGGCCGCCAGCGCCCGCCGTGCCGTCAACAGATCGAACGCGATCTCCGTGGGATGCACCTCCATCGCAAACTGCACGCCGCAATCGGCAAACGCGTCGAGAATCGGGTTGAAGCGCTCGGCCAACAGCTCGAACCCGGCCTCGATCATGGCGTCGGGCGTGGGCGGAAACGAATAGAGCAAATGCCAGATGCTCGAGCCGGTGAAACCGTTGACCACGCCGACTCCCAGCCGCTGCGCCGCCCGGGCCGTGTTCTTCAACTCTTCGGCCGCCCGGCGGTTCACGCCCTGCGGATCACCGTCACCCCACACGTGGGCCGGTAGAATGGCCTGATGGCGTTCGTCGATGGGGTCTAAAACAGCCTGGCCCACCAGATGCGCGCTGATGGCATGTACTTGCAGGTCGTAGCGCTCCAACAAATCGCGCCGCGAAGCGCAATAGCCCTGCTCGCCCAGGGCCCGATCGACCTCGAAGTGGTCGCCCCAACAGGCCAGCTCCAGCCCTTGATAACCGAATTCGCTGGCCTTGCGGGCCACATCTTCCAGCGGCAAATCGGCCCATTGCCCGGTGAACAGCGTGATCGGACGTCCCATGTCGATGCTCCTGGCAGTTACTTCCCCCGCTCATTGTGGCAGATTGACGGGGGTCTGCAACTTGCCGGCGTGTAGAGTCACTCAGAGAGTGCAAGCGGCGCGAGACGGGCTTGAGCCCAAGGGGTGAAACTCTTACCTTGGGGTCTCTCACAGGAATCAAAGTGGGTATTCTCGGTAGATTTTCCGGAGCGGCCAGCGATGCTGCCGATAGGAAATGCAGCAGGCTAGGGATCAGGCGCCGGTTCGCGTGGCCATCATCGGGGCGGGAGCTGTCAGCGACTACCATCACGTGCCGGCGATTCGGTTGGACGCGCGAGCGCGACTCGTGGGGGCCTGCGACGCCAACAGCCAACTGCTCGAAAAACGCAAGGCCGAGTGGGGGGTGGCCAAGGTTAGCACCGATCCGGAGGCGATTTGCGCCGATCCCGAGATCGACGCCGTTGTGATCGCGACGCCCAACTATACGCACCGCGCGATCGCTTTGGCGGCGGTCCGTCACGGCAAGCACGTGATGTGCGAGAAGCCGCTGGGTCTGAGCGTCGCCGAAGTGCGCGAGATGTACCACGCCGCCCGCGATGCTAGCGTCGTGCATATGACCGCGTTCACCTATCGCTTCGCGCCCGCGATGCGCTATTTGAAGCACCTGGTGTCCAGCGGCGCGCTGGGCGAGCCGCGCCACTTCCGCAGTCAGCGATTTCTGGACTGGCCGGAGACCAGTTGGGGCTGGCGGCAATATCGCAAGCTGGCCGGCGCGGGCGACTTGTTCGACATGACAATCCATCGGATTGACCTGGCGATGGACCTGCTGGGGCCGATCGATCGGGTGTGCGGTGCGCTGGCCCGATTCGCTCCGCGCATCGAGACGACCACGGGCGAGCAGTGCGCCCCGTCGGACGTGGATGACTGGTCGAGCATTATCGGCCACTTCACCTGCGGAGCGACCGGAGTCTGGGAAGGGACCACGCTGGCCAAGGGCTATCACCGCGGCGGGTTCGGCCACGAATGGGCCGAGATCAACGGCTCCGAAGGCTCGGTGGTCTACCAGTTGCACGCTCCGCACAGCGTGCTGTTGGGCAAGACCGGCCAGGATTTGGCGCCGGTCGAAGTGCCGCGCGAGTTCTTGAAGCCGGCCGAGAGCCCGCGCGATCCCGACCAGGGCGAGCCGGCCACCGTGTTTCGCTATGATTTGATGTGGGAGTTTATTTCGGCCATTGTCGCCCGCCGCCAGGCTTCGCCAAGTTTTTATGACGGCCTGACGGCGCAGATGGTGGCCGACGCGGTCATCGAGTCGCATCAGTCGCGACGTTGGGTGGAGATTAACCGCGAGCACCGCTAACGGGCTTCCCGTTCGGAAATTTTTACCGCGGGAAAAGTTCGCGGCCAAACGGCGTTTACAATTGGGTGGTTCATGGCCGGACAAACGAAGCGACGCGGCTCGTCGAGGTTGCACACCTTGATGGGTCTGCAAATCCTGGGTACCGGCAGCAGCGCGCCGGACAACGTGGTCCGCAACGAGGACCTCGTGGCCCTGGGCATGGATCCGCAGTGGATCGTGCAGCGAACCGGCATCCGCGAGCGGCGGCACGCTCCGCCCGGCACCGCCACGAGCGATCTCTGTGTCGCGGCCGGCCGCCAGGCTCTCGAGCGGGCCGGCGTAGCTCCGGAGGAGATCGAACTGGTCGTGGTGGGCACGTTCACACCGGATTTTCAGGTGGCTTCGACCGCGGCCCAGGTGCAAGACCGCCTGGGCCTTTCGTGCGGCGCGATCGAAATCTCATCGGCCTGCGCGGGCTTTGTCTATGCTCTGGCCACGGCCGCGCAATATGTCGCCACCGGTGCCAGCCGCAAAGTGCTGGTGATTGGCGGCGATTGCAATTCGCGCGTGGTCGACGCCAGCGATCCCAAGATCTATCCGCTTTTTGGCGACGGAGCCGGCGCGGTCGTTTTGGCCGCTGGCTCGCCGGAGCAGGGATTGGCCGCCTACACCCTGGGCGCCGATGGCTCGGGAACTGAAATGCTGTACAAGGAGATGGGGGCCTCGCGCGTGCCCGCCTCGCACGCGGCCATCGACGCCGGATCGAACTTGCTGCGCATGGACGGCAAGGGCGTGTTCAAATGGGCGACCCGCATTTTGTGCGACACGATTCCCGAGGTGCTGGCCCACGCCCAGATGACGCTGGCGGATATCGACCTGTTTGTCCTGCACCAGGCCAATCTGCGGATCATCGAGGCGGCCGCGGACTACTTGAAGATCGACCGCGAAAAGCTGATCATCAACATCGACCGCTACGGCAATACCTCGGCCGGAAGCGTGCCGCTGGCCCTGGACGAAGCCGCCGCGGCGGGGCGCATCCAGAGGGGTATGCGGATCCTGCTCAGCGGCTATGGCGCTGGACTCTCCTGGGGCACGGCCATTTTCCGCTGGTAGCTCCGTGGCCGGCGCGCAGTCTGGCGGCGCGGTTCTGACGTTCTGATTTCCATGCGTTTCCGTTTCCACCGACGTTCGTTACGAAGTCTCAATCTCAGGTAGTACACGATAAAATATGATTGCGAAAATCAAGCAACTGCCGCGACGCAGCCAGGTCAAGGCGGCCGACACGTGGGATCTGGCGACCCTGTTTGCCGACGACGCGGCCTGGGAAGCGGCTTTCGACCAATGGGAAGCCAACATTGCCGGCTACGAGAAATTTCGCGGCAAGTTGGCCGATGACGCTAAAACGTTGGCGAAGTGCTTAAGATTTGACACTGATTTCGAACGGGATGGCGAACGCCTGGGCACCTACGCGTTTCTCAAGACGGCCGAAGACGCCGCCAACAGCACCTATCAACGGATGATTGGGCGCTATCGCAACGTCGCCAGTCGCGCGGGCCAGGCGGCCAGCTACATCCGGCCCGAGATCATGGCCATTCCGGCCAAGACTATGGCCACGTTCATGGCGGCCAGGCCGCTTACCGAGTTTCGCCTCGCCTTGGAGCAACTGCTGCGCTATAAGCCGCACACGCTCGGCAAGAACGAGGAAAAACTGCTGGCCATGCAGAGCGAAATGTCCGAGGCTTCGAACCAGATCTTTCGGCAGTTGACCGACGCCGATTTGAAATGGGGCGCGATCAAGAACGAGCGGGGCGAACTAGTCGAATTGAGCAACTCCTCGTTCTCGTCGTTCTTGCAGTCGCCCGAGCGCGGCGTGCGAAAGAAGGCGTTTCATCAGTATTACACCCAGTTCTCCGCGCACGAGAACACGCTGGCCGCCACTTTGGCCGGATCGATCCAGCGCGACGTGTACTACGCCCGGGCGCGGAACCATCCAAGCGCGCTAGAAGCTTCGCTGTTTCGCGACAAGGTGCCGGTCGCCGTGGTCGACAACCTGGTCGAGTCGGTGCATCGGCACCTGGGCGCGCTGTATCGATATTATGATCTGCGGCGGCGGAAGATGAAGCTGCGCGACATTCATCACTACGACACCTACGTGCCGATTCTGAGCGAGCTGAAAACGCGGCACACCTGGGACCAGGCCGTGAAGCTCGTGATCTCGGCCATCGAGCCGTTGGGCAGCGAATATTGCGGCGTGCTGGAGACGGGGCTGAAGGGCCGCTGGAGCGATCGCTATCCGAACCAGGGCAAGCAAAGCGGGGCTTTTAGCTCCGGCTCGTACCACGGCGATCCGTTCATCCTGATGAACTACCAGAGCGACGTGCTGGATCACGTGTTCACGCTGGCCCACGAGGCCGGCCACTCCATGCACAGCTACTACTCGGCCCGGCACCAGCCATTTCAATATTACAACTACGCGATCTTCGTGGCCGAGGTGGCCAGCACGTTCAACGAGCAGTTGCTGGCGCGGTACATGATGAACCGGGCCACCAGCGACAAGCAGCGCGCGTTTTTGATCAATCGCGAAATCGATTCGATCCGCGGCACGATCGTGCGGCAAACGATGTTCGCCGAGTTCGAGCGTCTTACGCACGCGCTGGTCGAGTCCGGCGAACCGCTGACCCTGGACCGCTTCAAGAGCGAATACCGCAAGCTGCTGGAGCTGTACTTCGGCCCCGACTTTGCGCTCGACCCTGAATTGTCGCTGGAGTGCTTCCGCATTCCGCACTTTTATCGGGCCTTTTACGTCTACAAATACGCCACGGGCCTGTCGGCCGCGATTGCGCTGGCCGAGCGCGTGACCAGCGGCGGCAGGCGGGAACTGAACGATTACCTGGGGTTTTTGCAGGCCGGCTGCTCGAAATACCCGCTGGAATTGCTCCGCGATGCGGGCGTCGACATGGAGCAGCCGCACGCTGTCGATACGGCCCTCGGCTATTTCGAGCGGTTGGTCGCGGAGCTCGACGAGTTGTTGTAGAAAAGAGCCGGCAGCCAGGCTCGAAACGCACCGCCGGGAGTAAAAGCCATGCAACTGGGACTCGTCACCTATCAATGGGGCGCGGACTGGGATCTGCCGACCTTGATCGCGAATTGCCAGAAGACGGGCTTTGCCGGGGTCGAGCTGCGCACCACGCACAAGCACGGCGTCGAGCCGGCGCTCGATGCGGCTGCGCGCAAGGAAGTCGCCAAACAGTTTGCCGATAGCCAGGTCGAGCTAGTGGGCTTGGGGACGACGTGCGAATTTCACTCGCCCGACGCGGCCGTGTTGCGCAAGAACATCGAAGAGACCAAGGGCTTCATCCGTCTCACGCACGACGTGGGCGGCAGCGGCGTCAAGGTCCGTCCCAACGGCTTGCCGGCCGGCGTGCCCGAGGACAAGACGATCGAGCAGATCGGCAAGTCGCTCGATGAAGTGGCGGCCTTCGGCGAAGGCTACGGCGTCGAGATCCGGCTCGAGATCCACGGCCGCGGCACTTCCGACATCCCCAACATCCGCAAGATCATGGACGTGTCGAAGCATCCGGCGTCAAAGCTGTGCTGGAACTGCAATCCGCAAGATACGGCCGGCGCGGGTCTGGCCGCCAATTTCACGTCCGTCCAGGAGCGCCTCGGCACGGTGCATATCCACGATCTGATCAGCGAATACCCCTGGCGCGAATTATTCGGATTGCTCAAGAAAGCGCAATTCGGCGGCTGGACTCTGTTGGAGGAAGGCTCGCAGACCAGCGATCCAATCCGCGTGATGCAGTATTATCGAATCGTGTGGGAAACGCTGGCTACTTGAGCGTCGCGCCGTGTTGACCTTCTCGGCGCATCAGGCGGCGGGCTTGACGGTCGTAATCCACACGAACGGCTTGTCCGCGTCGTCGACGCGCAGCTCGTACTTCAGCCGGGCCTGCATCAAGACTTTGCCCAGGATCTGGCTGTAGGTCATGCGCTTTTCCGGCACATCGGCTTGCACCGTCGCGGGGTCGATGCCG
>JANNQN010000443.1:0-2915 GCA_031400775.1 Planctomycetia bacterium
AGCAGCCAGTTGAAAAACTCGACCATGGTTTCGGCCAATGCGACTTTCTCTGCCTGAAAACTCTCGCGCTCTAAAACTCCCTCTACCGCGGCCGGCCCGCCCAGCGGGCGAAACAGGCCTCGACCAACAACAACCCCAGCAGACCCGTGGCCAGCGTGCGCCATATCTCCTGCCCGCGAACCGCCAATGCCGGATCGGCAAGCGCACTGGTCGAGACCACCTCGGGCTCAAGCGCTCCCCAAAACTGTTTGAAGTCCGCGGTCTCCAGCCGATCCAACTCGCTCTCGCGAGGATCGGGATTCACAGCAAACATCTGGCTCATCGAGCCCGACACCGAGTCGTGCCACGTCATCTGGTAGAGCCCGGCGCGGCGGGTGTCGGCATAAGCCAGCGAGCGCACGGCGGCCGGCTTTTTATCCGGCGTTTTGCCTGGCGGCTTCTCTGTGCTTTCGCTCGTTTGCAGCACCAAAGGGATAGCCTCGTCGCTGCCGGGCGCTTCGATGGCCGCCAGGGTGATGTCATGCGTGGCGGGCAGTTCGACGCTCAGAACCTGGCCGGCCACGAATTGTCGCAGGCTGGCCGTGCTACGTGCCACGGCCCGCGCGGCCTCGCGAACCGCCAACACGTAACTTGCATCGGTCGGCCAGTCGCTCCAAGCGCGATCCGCCGCCACGGTCCATAGAATGACGTGCCCGTCGCCCACGACCTTTTCCAACACGGCCGGGGCGGACACCTGGTTGTTCCAGCGGGCCAGAACGCGCGTCGACTCGGCGCCCCCCGCGGGCAAGCGCAGTTCGTAGAACTTACGGAACTTGACGCGTTCGAGTGCCGCGGGCGTGAGCTGACCTAGCGGCTCGAGCGGCGAACCGGCGGCCGTCTCAATCAGCAGCCCACTGAACTCGCCGTCCACGACCGATTCGAAAGCTGCCGGCAGGATTCCACCGCCGTTTTTGAAAAGCAGTTGATTGTAATTGTCCGGATCCAACTGATCGCCGACAAAGATCATCAGCCCCATGCCCGCGGCCACTTGGCGCTCGAGCAACTCGGCCTGGTCGACCGAGAGGCGAGCCACGTTGGCCAACACCAGCAGGTCGGGATTGGTGCTGGCCGTCGAGGCCCACTCCGAATCGGTGATGATCTCGACGTTGAAGGCGTCGGCGGCCTCGCCGGCCAAGGAAAGCGCCAAGGCCAGAAAGTCGGTCTCGCCCCCCAGCGCTTCGCTCGATGGCTCGCCGTCGACAAGCAGGATATTCACGCTTGCTCGGACTTGCACCACAACGCTGCGCGCGTTGTCGCCATTCAGGGCGTCGGCCGGCAGCTCGAACGAAACGGAGTGCTCCCCCGGTTCCTGAAATGTCGCCGTCAGTGGCAGCTTGATGGTTTCGCCGACGCCGATCGCCGGCACGCGAATCAGCGTGGGCTTGCCATCGACGATGAAATTGGCCTCCAGACCCACCAGGTCGCCGCCCGTGTCGTTGCGCACCTCGGCCATGAACCGCGCAGGAGCGGCGGCCAGCGCCAGCCGGTCGACTTGCTCCAGGCTCACCAGCGCCACGTTCTTGGTCTCGGGCGTTCCCACGTCGAACACCCGCAGCCGAACGCGCCCGGCGGCCCAGCGATTGCCCAGCTCGGCGAGATTCGCTTCCCAACCCGTCCGGCGAAAGTCGGTCACGAGCGTAACTTCGTGCAACGGATACGAGCCGCTGGCAACCAGTTCGTCGACAGCTCGTAAGATCGGCTCCCAGGCGCCCAGCACGTCGCTGGCTTTCACGTCGCGCACCGCTCTTACGACGTCGTCGAGATTCTCAAGCTCCACCTCGCGCAACAGCGGCTGTTTGGGCCTGGAGGCCAAGACCAAAGTGAATCCGTCTTTGGGACCGAACGTTGTGAGCAAATCGGCGGCCAGCTCCTGGCCTCGCTGGAGCGCGGTCTTTCCGTCTTCGGCATAATCCATGCTGAGCGAATCGTCCAACAGCAAGATGCGGTTGGTGCGTGCGCCCGCGCCCAGCCAGCGCGACAGTCCTTCGGCATGCATCACCGGCCGGGCCACCAGAAAAAACAACAGCAGCACCAGCGCCGTGCGCAGCAGCAACAGCAGCAGTTGCTCGATGCGGACTCGTCGCCTATTGCGCTGAATCGAGAGCTTGAGATAGCGCATCGGCGCCCAGTCGACCCGCCGATACTGCCGCCGATAGAGCAAATGAATCAGGATCGGGATGCTGGCCAGCGCCAGTCCCCACAACAGCGGAGAATTCAGAAAAGTGAGTGTGCTCATTGGAAGCGTGTGCCGTCGATTCCTGCCTTAGCGGCGCCCGGGGCGATTCAAATGTTTCAGTCGTTCCCGCGCGTGCAGGTAGTGGCTGAGCGCGTCGGCCAGGGGCTGATCGGTGCGCAATAGCAAGTAGTCAATGCCTCGATCGCCGCACGCGCCGCGAACTTCGCCCAGGAACTGTTGCATCGCGTCTTGATAGGTCTTGCGAAACGCCCAGGGTTCGGCCAGCAGCTCTTCGTTCCCCTCGATGTCGCGGAACATGACCAGGTCGTTGAAGGGCAGCTCGATCTCGTCGCGATCGAGTATGTGGAACACGATGATCTCGTGACCCCGATATTGCAGCCGCCGCAGGCCGTCGTAAAACGCATCCAGGTCGGTCAGCAGGTCGGAGAGAACAATGGTCAGTCCGCGCTGCCGGGTCTGCTCGCTGAGCGTTTGCAGCACGTTGCCCAATTGCGTCGTGCGGTCGGGCCGCGCCGCTTCGAGCAGACCCACGATCCGCGCCAATTGCGCTTGCGTGGCCGCAGGTGGCAAAACTTCGCTCACCCGATCGTCGAACAACGCCAGGCCCACGGGATCCTGCTGCTCGACCAGCAGCGTGGCCAGCGAGGCGGCGGCCGTGGCGGCGTACAGAAATTTATTG
>JANNQN010000444.1:0-1757 GCA_031400775.1 Planctomycetia bacterium
GCCCAGCGCGCCCAGGCGCTGATCAAAATCGCCGCACCCGAGCACCGCGAGGCGCTGGGCGAGCAGGCGCGGCAACTCAAATACCTGTAACCCATAAGAGGAGTAAGGTGATCATGGCAACTGTCACGGCAAAGACCCCCGCAACGCGGCGCCCCCCCCCGCCCGCTCGCCCCAAGCCCGGCCCCAACGCCAACGGCCAAAAGCCGGCCAAACGCAAGACCACCGAAAAGTGGGTCTACCTGTTCGCAGAGGGCAACGCCAAGATGCGCGACCTGTTGGGGGGCAAGGGCGCCAACCTGGCTGAGATGACAGGCCTGGGGCTGCCCGTGCCTCCCGGCTTCATTATCACGACCCGCGCGTGCAATGCTTATCTGGCGGCCGGGGAGAAGTTCCCGCCGGCCATGTGGGAGCAGGTGCTGGTCGCCTTGCGCAAGCTAGAAGGCCAGACCGGCAAGGGTTTTGGCAATACCAAGCATCCGCTGTTGGTCTCGTGCCGGTCGGGCGCCAAGTTCTCCATGCCGGGCATGATGGACACCGTCCTCAATATCGGCTTGAACGACGAGGTCGTGGGCGCCATGGCCAAGCTGACGGGCGACACGCGCTTTGCGTTTGACGCTTACCGCCGGCTGATCCAAATGTTCGGCACCGTGGTGCTGAATCTGCCGGACGAGCCCTTTGAAGGCGTACTGAGCGAGTATCGCGCCAAGCGCGGCGTGACCAACGACGCCGACCTGACGGCGGATGATTTGCAGGCGATTACGGCGAGTTTCAAGGACCTGGTGAGCCACGGGGCCGGCCGGGATTTCCCGAGTGACCCGCTGGAGCAGCTACGCTTGGTGACGGAAGCCGTCTTCAAATCCTGGAACGGCAAGCGGGCGCACGATTATCGCAACGCGGCCGGCATCGCGCACGACCTGGGCACGGCCGTGAACATCGTCAGCATGGTGTTCGGCAACTTGGGCCAGGACTCGGGCACCGGCGTGGTGACAACCCGCAATGTCTCGACCGGCGAAAAGGAAATTGAGGGCGACTACCTGACCAACGCGCAGGGCGAAGATGTGGTGGCCGGCACGCGCATGACCAAGCCCATCGCCGCGCTGAAGATGGAGATGCCCAAGATGTACAGCCAGTTTGCCCGCATCTGCCGCAAGCTGGAAAAGCACTACCGCGAAGTGCAAGACGTTGAGTTCACCATTGAGCGCGGCGAATTGTGGATGCTGCAAACGCGCGACGCCAAGCGCACCGCGCAGGCCGCCGTGCGCATCGCGGTGGACCTGGCGAACGAGCGCCTCATCAGCCGGGCCGAGGCCGTGCAGCGGGTGAAGCCGGAACATGTGGATTACTTCCTGCATCCGCAGTTCGACTTGACGGCCAAGAAAGAGGCGGTGACGCGCGGCGAGTGGCTGGCGAGCGGGTTGAATGTGTCGCCGGGCGCCGCCGTGGGCCAGATTGCTTTTGACGCCGACACCGCTGAGAAGTGGGCCAAGACCGAAAAGCGCGATGTGATTCTGGTGCGACCGGAAACCAAGCCCGATGACGTGCACGGCATGCTGGCTGCCAAGGGCATTTTGACCAGCCGCGGCGGGCGCACGAGCCACGCGGCTCTGGTCGCGCGGCAATTCGGCAAGCCGGCGGTCGTGGGCGCTTCGGCCATGGATGTGAACCTGGAGCAGCGCCAGTTTACGGTTGGCACGCACGTCGTGAAAGAGGGCGACACGGTCTCCATCGACGGCACAACCGGCGACGTGTACTTGGGC
>JANNQN010000445.1:0-7757 GCA_031400775.1 Planctomycetia bacterium
TTACGCGCCGTCTGTGGCGGCTCCGGTCACCACGTACTATGCTCCGGCCACAGTTGCCGCACCGGCGACGACCTATTACGCGCCGTCGGTGGCAGCTCCAGTCACGACGTACTATGCGCCCTCGGTCGCCGCTCCGGTCACGACGTATTACGCGTCCGAAGTTGTCACGACCAACTACGCTCCCAGCGTGGCCACAACGGCCTATTACGCCCCCGCCACCACGGCCTCCTATGCTCCGGGCGCCACCACGGCGTACTACGCACCGGCGACGACTGCCTATTACGCTCCGGCTGTCACAACGGCCTATTACGCTCCGGCTGTCACAACGGCCTATTATGCACCGGCTGTGACGAGCGCCTATTACGCGCCGGCTTACGTGGCGCCCGCCTACTATCCCGTGTACTATCGGCGTGGCTTGTTCGGCCGCGGGTGGTAGTTGGCCGAAAGCCTGCTCGTTGATTTAACGAGCAAGTCGCAAGGCAAACCGAATCAATGCCGCGGCGGTCGCGGACCGCGTGCGGCATTTTTTATTGCGCGCGTGGCGCGGGTTTTACTTGGGCAGCAGAATTACTTGGGCAGCAGAATTACTTGGGCAACAGAATCACTTGGGTAAGAGGGCCGCCAACTCGGCGTGCGGCCGGGCGATCACATCGGCCATGATCAGCTTGCCGCCCAGGCGCTCGACGGCTTGCTTGCCGCTTTCGATCGCCGACTGCACGGCCGCTACGTCGCCGCGCACGATGATCGTGACGTAGGCAGCGCCGATTTTTTCTTTGCCCACCAGCGTCACGGCCGCGCTCTTGAGCATCTCGTCGGTGGCGTGTAGCGCCGCCACGAGTCCTTGGGTTTCCAATAGTCCGATCGCGTCGGAGGATTTCATGGGTTCGTCTCTGGGGACTCTCGAATCGTAAATCTCAAGTAAGGGACTATAGACCGGCGGCTGGTTGGCTAATTGCAGGGTTGCATCTTCTGGCGCTGCCATCACGACCATCTCGGCCGTCGTGCCCATCTGGCGGGCCAGCGCCAGCCCGACTTCGGCCGCTTCGCGCACGTCGCCCGCCGGGCCGACCAGCTTGATGCACTGGGCCGCGCTATCCGCGCTTTCGATGCCCAGGATGCGGACTCCGGCACTTTTGGCGCAGCGATCGGCCACCAGCAGGGCCGGCGTCAGGTTGCCGATCTCCAGCAGTGCCAGGGCCAGCGGCTGAGCCGCTTGTGATAGAATGGGGTGCAAAAGCCAGTCTCGCTCGGGTGTCTCGGCCAATTCTACCAAAACTTAGGTCATTCTTCCTGCATCCTACCGTTCGATGGCCGGCAATTTTCGCTCGCCGAGGTCCACTTTTGGCAATAAATCTTCTCTCCCCGGCGGTCTCTTCTGTAAACCCGCCGCGTGGAGCACCCATGGGAGATTTGGGCGACCGGTTGGCTCGCGGTGACCGCGCGGCGTTTGCCGAGTTATACGATGCCTGCGCCGATCGCGTGCATCATTACCTGGTGGTTCGCTTGGGCTCGCGCGACGATGCCGACGACTTGCTGCAACAG
Source organism: Planctomycetia bacterium (assembly GCA_031400775.1). Taxonomy (GTDB): domain Bacteria; phylum Planctomycetota; class Planctomycetia; order Pirellulales; family PALSA-1355; genus PALSA-1355. The sequence goes on from JANNQN010000445.1 coordinate 1,543, forward strand.
ACGTTCCTGCGGATGGCGCGAGCGCCCTCGAATCTGGCGACGGTCGAGAACCTGCCGGGCTACGTGTTCGCGATCGCGCGCAACGAAGCCGCGCGGCTATTGGCGGACAAGTCGCGAATGCGGCGCGCGTCGCAGCTTGTCGCGGCTGATTTGTTCTGCGAGGCAACGTCCGACGACCACATGGCACGCGAAGCGGCTGAAGAACTGACCGCGGCGCTCGAGCGGCTGCCGATGGCGGAGCGCGAAATTGTGGAGTTGAAAACCAGCGGAGGTCTCACGCTGGCTGAAATCGCGGCAGTGACTGGAACGCCGCCGGGCACGGTGGCCACGCGTTATCGCACGGCAATCGTCCGCTTGCGGCAGTGGCTGAGCAAGGAAATGCAATGAGTGACTTGCAATGACTGACGAACGCTTGCCAGAATTCGATAGCCTGACCCCCTGCCCCGGTCCCCCGCGGCTGCGTGCCAGCGTGTTGGCAGCCGTGGATCGCCAATTGGCGGAATCTGGTTTAATGCTGTCGGGTGCCACTGCTGGCTTGTCCGATCCTCAGCTCCCCATGCCGGGTGCCACTGCTGGCTCGTCCAGCAGTGTCCTCCCCGCGTCCCCTTGCCAGCAATCCAACCGAACACTCCCAAGCTTCGAAAAACTCTCCGCCTGGACCGTCGCTGCGGCCCTGCTGGTCGGGATCGGCTTGTGCGCCTGGGAACGCAGCGTCGTCGATGCCCGGCTGGCTGCGGCGTTCGGTCCCCCACCGCAGTTGTCGGCTATCACGGAACTGGTACGCACAATCGAATCCGCAAACGGGCCGGGCAGCGGCCGTTGGCTATCCGAGAGATTGCTGGCCCTCAAGTCGCGCCGCGAGCGGTCTCATCAGCCGGACGATCCCATCACGACCTTTCCGATGAGCACGCAGCCATGAAGCGGTTCTTGAAAGCCTTTCGATTCGCCGCAATCTTGTTCGGGGGCCTGATCGCCGCCGGGCTGATTTATTACGCGGTCAGCAATTGGCGGGCCAGCGTCCGACTGGAAAATACTATCGCGCGGCTCCGAGCGGCGGGCGACCCAGTCGCGCTGGCGGACCTGGCGCGACCGCCGATCCCGCCAGAGGAGAACGCGTTTACATATCTCAAGCGGGCCGAGACGGACATCAAGGCCATCGACAACGAGGTCAGCGCCGCCGAAACGGCCGAATTCGACGCCCAGCGCCAACGGGAAAAGGAAGCCGGTCTTGCCACCCCAGAGACCGCCAACGACGACGCCTATTTCTCTCCGGCGGTGCGGGCCGCCATGCGCGCGGCGCTGGAGGCGTATCCCAAAACCGTGCCCCTCATTCTGCGCGCCAGCCAATGCCCCGATTTTGACGCGCAGGTCGACGTGAACACCAGCCCGGGCATTTATGTCGGCGACATGCTTGACCACATCTCACTGATTCGCGCCGCGGTGCGCGTCTTGAACTCCCAAGCGTTGGTCGAACTTGCCGATGGACGCGCCGACGACGCGTTGCAATCGGCGCTGGCGATCTTGCGGTTGAGCCGTCTTTACGACCACGAACCAACGATAGTCGTCAGCCTGGTATCGATCGCGTGTTTCAACGTGGGAGCTCGCATCGCCAATGACGCCCTACGACTTGGTCCACTTTCCGACGCCAGCCAAAAAGCGCTCGATGACGAACTAGCCCAGCAGTCGTCCATCGAGGCAGCCAAGCACACCTTGAAAACCGAGCGCGCGTTCATGCTCGAACACTTCCGGGACTTCCTCGGGCATGGCGTCGGTTGGCTTCCGAGCATGAAGAACGACGCATGCACCTCCGTTGAACTGATTGACGCTCTGATCGAAAGCTTGCCACTCGGCACTGCCAGCTCAGTCACCAACCCCAAGATTCGTGAGATTCTGGCCCGCTCGGGCACACTCACCACCCTGATCGAACCCGCTGTGCAGGCTTATCTCTACGCAGTGCGCCGCGACCTTGCCACATTGCGAGCGCTCCGCATTCTCGCCGCTCTTTCGCGCAGCAAATTCTCACCGGACGCCGCCCTACCAAAACTCGACGAGTTGGGGTTGCCGTCGAGCGACCTCATTGACCCGTTCAATGGCGAACCAATGCGACTCAAGAAACTGCCCGAGGGTTGGATGATATATTCGGTCGGCAGTGATCTAAAAGACGATGGCGGCGACGTCGCCGAGGTCAAAGACGTCGGGTTGGGGCCAAGCCGCGCCGCGACAAAGACTCCTTCTGAGTAGTCGGCTGAACTGCATCACATCGCGCCCGCAAGCCCACCGCACTTTGCGCTTGCTTTCCAAAACACCCAAGTTGCGGCGAGAGTGTGTTCCACCGACTCCGCCAGAAGTCCGCATTGACCTTGCCCTGCGGGGGGAGCATGGCATAAGCTGTCTGCCCCCGGCGAAACGGCCGGACTTGGATGTGGGTTGAAAAATGCCATCGTGGCATTCTTCAACCTCGCCAGGTGCGGAGCTTAGCTCCGCACGGAAGCGCAAAATAACGACTTGCGTCGCTATTTTGTCATCGCATCCATGCGATGTTAGGCGAATCAGGGAAGATTTCGCCGCACGGAGGCTTTGCGAGACACCCGTGGTATGAAACCAAAATCGCGCATGAGCGCCGCCCACCCGGGCCACGGTCGCTCGACCCAGTCCTCCCCTTCCCCGGCGGCGGACGACCGCTCCGAGACTCACCAGCGTGCCATATCGCGCGCCCGCGATTGGCTCGTCCAGCGGCAGCACGCCGACGGACATTGGGTCGCCGAGCTCGAAGGCGACACGATCCTGGAAAGTGAATACGTGCTGCTGTTGGCCTTTCTGGGTCGACACACCAGCGACGTCGCGGTCAAAGCGGCCGCGTACATTCTGAAACAGCAACTCGCGGGCGGCGGCTGGACGACGTATCCCGGCGGACCGGTCGATACGAGCGTCAGCGTCAAAGCCTATTTCGCGCTCAAGCTCACCGGGCACGATCCGGACTCCGAGCCCATGCAGCGAGCCCGCGCGGCCATTCGAGCCCACGGCGGGGCCGACGCGGTCAACAGCTTCACGCGATTTTACCTGGCTCTCTTGGGCCAGATTTCCTACGAGCAATGCCCGGCCGTTCCGCCCGAGTCGCTTTTGCTGCCGCGGTTCTCGCCGATCAACTTGTATCGCGTCAGCGCCTGGTCGCGCACGATCATTGTGCCGCTGTCGATCATGTGGGCTTGCCAGCCAAAGACCGACATCGACCCGGCGCTGGGAATTTCGGAACTGTTTCTGAAGCCGCCGCACGAGTGGCCGCCGCTACGTTGTCCCGGTCAAAAAGGCGGCACGGGCCTGTTGAGTTGGGACCGCTTCTTTCGCACGGTCGATCGTGGGATCAAGTTCTTTCAGCGCCGCGGCTGGCTGCCACTGCGCCGCCGGGCCCTGATCGCGGCCGAGCGGTGGATGGTCGAGCGATTCGCCGGCAGCCAGGGGCTGGGCGCGATCTTTCCGCCGATGGTGTGGAGCGTGATCGCGTTGCGCTGCCTGGGCTACAGCGACAACAGTCCGGAAGTCAAATACTGCCACGAGCACCTGGAAGGTCTGTTCATCGCCGAAGGGGACACGATCCGCTTGCAACCTTGCAAGTCGCCGGTCTGGGATACGGCGCTCACGCTGCGAGCCTTGGCCGCCGGCGGAGTCGAGCCGCGGCATCCCACCGCGCGGCGGGCGGTCGAGTGGTTGCTGAGCCAGGAGATACACCGCTCGGGCGATTGGTCGAAAACCGTGGAGGCCCAGCCGGCCGGCTGGTGCTTCGAATATGCCAACGAATTCTATCCCGACGTCGACGACACGATCATGGTCGTGATGGCGCTGGCCAGCCAATTGGAGTCGGCCACCGGATTGCCCGCTACGTCGCCGCCGGCCTTGCAACTGATCGATCAGACCGCCGTCGCCAGCCCGGTCGAAGCGCGCAGGCGCGTGGCCGCGATCGACCGCCTGGCCGCCGCCAGCCAAAGGGCGCTCAATTGGGTGCTGGCGATGCAAAATCGCGATGGCGGCTGGGGCGCCTTCGACCGCGATAACGATCACGAATTTCTGTGCCACGTGCCGTTCGCCGACCACAACGCGATGATCGACCCGAGCACGCCCGACCTGACTGGTCGAGTTTTGGAAATGCTCGGACAACTCGGCCGTCGCGTGGGCGATCCAGTCGTGGATCGAGCCGTGGCTTACATGCGACGCACGCAAGAGTCCGACGGCAGTTGGTTCGGCCGTTGGGGCGTGAACTATATCTATGGCACCTGGCAAGCACTGGTGGGTCTGGCCGCCGTGGGACTCACGGCCGACGACGCGGCCGTGGTAGGAGGCGTCAACTGGCTGGTGGCCTATCAGCAGCCCTCGGGCGGATGGGGCGAATCGCCCGACAGCTACGCCAATCCGCACCTGCGCGGCCAGGGTCCGACGACGGCCTCGCAAACGGCCTGGGCCGTGCTGGGACTCGTTGCCGCCGGTCATGCGCGCGGAGCGGCGGCCACGCGCGGCGTGCAGTATCTGCTCGACAACCAGCGCGAGGACGGCGGCTGGGACGAAGCCGAATTCACCGGCACCGGCTTCCCGCAAGTCTTCTATCTGCGCTATCACTACTATCCGATCTACTTTCCGCTCTTGGCCTTGGCCGCATGGAACGCGGCCGTCGGCCAGCAAACCCCGACCGACCGTGCGGGCGGCGGCTCGTCGAACGGCCATGGGCCGCAAATGTCTCGCGATTCCTGACTTTCTTGATTGCACACGTGCTCGGAGAATCCCCATGCGATTTCCATTCTCGCTGACCCGGACGATGACGACCTATCTTCTCAAGAAGAAGTTGTCCGGCGACAAGAAGTTTCCGCTGGTGCTGATGCTCGAGCCGTTGCATGCCTGCAACCTCACCTGCACCGGCTGCGGACGGATTCGCGAGTATGCCAGCACGATCAAGGACAAGCTGACGGTCGACGAGTGTCTGGCCGCGGTCGACGAATGCGGGGCGCCCTGCGTCAGCATTTGCGGCGGCGAACCGATGATCTATCCCTGGATCGAAGAACTGGTCGCCAAGATCCTGGAGCGCAAAAAGCATATCTACCTATGCACCAACGGCATGTTCACGCGGAAGAAGCTGGCCGGCTTCAAGGTCACGGACCGGTTCTTTTGGAACGTACACCTCGACGGCATGGAAGCCAGCCACGACAAGGCAGTCGAGCGCGAAGGCGTCTTCACCGAGGCGATCGAAGGCATCAAGGCCGCCAAGGCCGCGGGCTTTCTCGTCTGCACGAACACGACCGTCTACAAAGAGACGGACATGAACGAGATCGCCGTGCTGTTGAGTTATTTGACCGAATTGGGGGTCGATGGGTTCATGATGTCGCCGGCCTATGGCTATGCGGCCGTGCACGCCACCAATCCGAATGGGGCCCAAGATATCTTCATGACCCGCGAGGACATTCACGAGAAGTTCCGCGCGGCCAAGAAGCTATTGTCGTCCTACCGGCTCAACACGTCGCCCGTGTATCTCGAGTTTCTGCGCGGCGAGCGCGATTTGCGTTGTGCGGCGTGGGCCAATCCGACGCGCAATCTGAAAGGTTGGAAAGGCCCCTGCTACTTGATCACCGACACGCACCATTCGACGTATCGCGACCTGATCGACAAGACCGATTGGGACAAGCTGGGTCGGGGCAACGATCCGCGCTGCGAAAACTGCATGGTGCATTGCGGTTTCGAGCCGGCCGCCGTGCTGGGCGTCAACCGCCGGCTGGGCGATACGCTGAAAATGGCCCTCTGGCAGTTCAGCTAAACCGCCGCGCCCGCCCGGTCCCTTCGTTTGCGCCTTAGCACCTTGGCGTGAGCTCTTGCCGAGCGATCTGCAAAAAGCTCCAAAAGCTCCACGCCCGAGCTGGCAAAACCGCTCTTTTGCCGACTGCCGCAATCTCCTGGAACTGCGGCAAGCGGTTAGTTAGAATCGAACGTGCGGCCTGCCGACGTGTGTCCTACCTGTTTGCCATGCGGCTCCCTCCAGAGGCGGTCTGATGAGGCGGATTCTCCCATCGCGTCGCGTACCCAGCGCGCTAGTTTGGCTGGCAGCGGCGATCCTCACGACCGGCGGTTGCAGCCAGCACGTTGCGGCGCCCGCGCTGGATGCCGAGGCGAGCTCGGCCGAGCCGTCGGGCGAAGCCCTAAGCGCGGTCGAAGTGGCCCTGCGGCCGTGGCCCCACATC
>JANNQN010000446.1:0-12576 GCA_031400775.1 Planctomycetia bacterium
ACCGTGGGCGCCGTGGCCGGCGCGCTGCCGGTGCTGATGGGCTGGTCGGCGACGGGCGCGCCCTTGGACCTGCGGGCCTGGTCGTTGTTCTTGATCGTATTTCTCTGGCAGTTCCCGCACTTCATGGCGATCGCCTGGATCTATCGACAGCAATACGCGGCCGCGGGCTTGAAGATGCTCAGCACGGTCGATGCCAGCGGCTTTCGCGCCGGGGCGCAGGCCGTGGTGGCGGCGCTGGTGTTGATTCCGGTGAGCCTGGTGCCGTGCCTGTCGCAACCCGCCGGCGAAGTGTACTTTGCCTGGGCTCTGCTCTTGGGTTCGATTCAACTGATGTGTGCAGCCGGTTTTTTCGTGCAGCTCTCGGAGCGGGCGGCCAGGCGTTTGCTGTTGGCGTCGCTCGTGTATCTGCCGGCGATGATGGGATTGCTCGTGCTGGGACCCCTGGCTTGACGAATTGAGTCGTTTTTTTTGTGGCATAGAAAGGCTGTTGGCGCGAATATGGCCGAAGCAGTAACCTACGCGGGCTCTCACGCGGAACCGGACCACGGCGGTCACTCAGATACGGGGCACGCACCTGCGGGACTCGAGTACCATCCGGGGCTGCCGCTGACGAACGGCAAGCTGATCATCTGGTTGTTTCTTTCGACCGAGATCATGTTCTTCGCCGGATTGATCGGCACCTATATCGTGTTGCGCTTTGGCGCCCCCACCTGGCCACTGCCCAGGGAAGTACACTTGAGCGAGCCGATCGGCGCTTTCAATACCTTCGTGCTGATCTGCTCCAGCGTCACCGTGGTGTTGGGGCTGGAGGCGGCGCGGGCCAATAAGGCGGCCTCGGCCAAGATGTGGGTCTTTCTGACCTTGATCCTGGGCAGCGTCTTTTTGGGCGTGAAGCTGTACGAATACAACGCCAAATTCTCGCACGGCATCTATCCCTGGAAGCCGCACAGCTTGATCTATGAAAAGGCCGATCTGAACTACGCGGCCGCGGTTCGTCTACGACTGGGCGATCTCGACTCGCGGTTCAAGGCCGAGGAAGATGCATTGAAGACCAGCCTGCCGGCCGAGACTGCCGACAAGGATCCGGCGCTGGTCGAAGTGCGCGAGAAGCTGGCCGTCATCAAGGAATTGACCGAGTACGAGCTCAAGCAGGAGATGATAGCCGCCAAAGATCCGTCAAACGCCGTGCGTCACGTGGCGCTCGACGAGATGGCCGCTCGCGTGATGCCGCTGCCCACCGGCCACGGAAGTCACGAGGAAGGACTGAACGACCAACATTCCTGGCTGCGATTGCCGATCGTCATTCCCGGAGGCAATATGTGGGCCAGCACGTATTTTCTACTCACTGGTTTTCACGCCATCCACGTGCTGGTCGGTCTGATCGTGTTTGCGATCATGCTCACGATGACCCTGGGGGTGGCCGCCGCCGGCATGGTGGAGAATATCGGGTTGTATTGGCACTTTGTCGATCTGGTGTGGATCTTCTTGTTTCCGTTGTTGTATTTGTTTTAGCGGCGCGCCCAAGCGTGGAGAAACTTTTGATGTCCCAACATGCTGACGGACACGCTGCCGAGCATTCCACCGATAGCCACGGCGGACTCGCGCAGTATTTCTACGTCTTTCTCGCGCTATGCGTGCTGACGACGGCTTCGTTCTTCACCTATTCCGACTACTGGCCGTTTCACGATCAGCCCAAGATCGGTTGGGCCTTCATGATGGCGGTCTCCAGCACCAAGGCGATGCTGGTCATCTTGTTTTTCATGCACGTCAAGTACGAGGCGAGTTGGAAATACGTGTTGACGATACCGGCCGGGTTCATGTCGATCTTCCTGATCCTGGCCCTGGTGCCGGATATCGGCATGCGAGGTCGCTGGGCGTCGGAAGAGCGGCAACAGTTCATGGCCGATCCCCGCGTCGAGCACAAAGCGCCCGTTCGTCACAGCGAGTCGGGGCGCGACCATTCCACGGAAGCTCCCGCCGGCCATTAGAGACAATCTTGCTGGGGAGCAAGGAAGTGGGCGCCGCAAGCGCGCCCCAGTGCGGACGGCGTCGCAAACGTTTGACCCAGTAGCAGGCTCACGGCGTGTGCCGGCTACTTAATCGCCGTGCTTCGGCAGCCGGACCCTCCGCGGACCACCATGAACCAACCTCCGGCGATTCAAGTTTCGCGCCTGACGTATCACTATGGCCGGCGCCGTGCGCTCGACGACCTGAGCCTCAGCGTCGCCCAGGGCGAAATCTTCGCCTTTCTCGGACCCAACGGCGGCGGTAAGACCACGCTGTTTCGCCTGCTCTCGACGCTCATCCCACTGCAACAGGGCGAAGTCCAAATCCTGAGTCACGATTTACGATGCGCTAGCGACGCGGTTCGCTCGCTGATCGGCGTTGTCTTTCAAGCGCCGAGTCTCGATAAGAAACTCTCTGTCGCCGAGAACCTGCGTCACCAGGGGCACCTCTATGGGCTGTCCGGCGACAACTTGCGAGTGCGATCCGCGCACATGCTCGATCGACTCGGACTGGCCGACCGATCGCGCGATCGCGTGGAAACGCTCTCGGGCGGATTGCGGCGCCGCGTCGAGCTGGCCAAGGGGATGCTGCACTCCCCTCGCCTTTTGTTGCTCGACGAGCCCAGCACGGGTTTGGACCCGGCTGCCCGCAGCGACCTTTGGAATTACTTGCGCTCGGTGCGCGACCAGCAGGGCGTGACCGTCGTGCTCACGACGCACTTGCTGGAAGAGGCCGAAAAGGCCGACCGCATCGCCATTTTGCACGAGGGACAACGGGTCGCGCTGGACACACCCGACGCGCTGCGGGCCACGGTTGGCGGCGACTCGATCACGATTCAAACGGCCGAGCCGGCTCGGCTGGCCGCGGACATCGCCGAGCGATTCAACGTCGAGCCGCTCGTTCTCGACGGCTCGGTGCGACTCGAGCAGGCCGCCGGCCACGAGTGGATCGTACGCCTGGTCGAGGCGTTTCCCCAGCAGATCGAGTCGGTCACGCTGGGCAAGCCGACTTTGGAGGACGTGTTCATCGCCCGCACGGGGCATCGCTTTTGGCAAGAGCCCAGTCCCGACGCACTGCCCTCGGGCACAAGGTGAGGCATGGCACAACTGGCGATTGAAAACGCGCGAACCGCGGCGGCCGCGCCGGCGATCGCGCCGCGCCCCTGGTTGGCCGCGGCCAGCCTGACCCAGCGCGAATGGGTGCGCTTCATCCGCCAACGCAATCGCGTCGTGGGCGCGATCGGTCAGCCGATCATCTTCTGGCTGTTGTTCGGCGCGGGCCTGGGGCCGACGTTTCGCCTGGGAGTCGACGGCGCGGCGGGGATGTCGTATCGCGAATACTTTTTTCCGGGCTCGCTGATTCTGATCCTGCTGTTCACGGCGATCTTCGCCACGATTTCGGTCATCGAGGATCGTCGCGAGGGTTTCTTGCAATCGGTGCTGGTCGCGCCGATTCCGCGCTGGTCGATGGTGCTGGGAAAAGTCGTCGGCGGGTCGATGATCGCGATCGTCGAGGGACTGCTGTTTCTGGCGCTGGGGCTGACCTTGGGCATTCAGTTCAGCGTGCCGATGCTGCTGGCCATCGTGTTGCTATTGGCCCTGATTTCGCTGGCGCTCACTTCGCTCGGGTTCTTGATCGCCTGGCGGATGGACTCGACGCAGGGGTTTCACGCCATCATGAGCGTGTTTCTGATGCCGATGTGGCTGCTCAGCGGGGCGTTTTTTCCGCCGCCGCCAATGGAGCCCGGCATGAGTTGGATTTCCTGGGGCCTTTCGCTGGCGATGCAATTGAACCCGCTCACCTACGGCGTAGCGGCGCTACGACGACTGTTATACTTGAACGTGGCCGACGCGCAATTACCGCTCGACACTCCGCAACTGGCGACCTGCTGGATCGTCACGCTCGTGTTTGCCGCCGTGATGTTTCTGATGGCGTGCAAAATAGCGGATCAGCGGACAACCGGAGACATGCTATGACAACTGCCAAGATTTGGGCTTTGGCCGCCTGCTGCCTGGTCGCGATCTATGCCTCGTACGTCGCGGTGCGCCGGGTTCGCTCGGAGAACCAGGCTTTTGTCGGCCCGGCCACGCCCGTGGCCACGGGTGCGAAGAAGTCGGGGCCGCCGCTTACCGAGTTCACGCTCACCGATCAATTCGGCAAGCCTTTCGATTCCGACAGCCTGCGCGGCAAGGTATGGGTCGCGAGCTTCTTCTTCACCAATTGCCCGGCCGTTTGCTGGCGCTTGAACCAGACCTTGGCGGCAATGCAAGAAACCGACCCCCATCGCGACGTGCGCTATGTCAGCATCACTTGCGATCCGGACAACGACACGCCCGAGGCCTTGCTCAAGTACGCCGAGCACTTCAAGGCCGATCCGGCTCGCTGGACGTTCTTGACCGGCCCGATGGATTTGCTCCAGCGCGTCGGCCAGGACTTTTTTCAGATCTCGGTCGAGAAGGGCGCGCACACGGATCGGGCCTGCGTGGTGGATCGCAACGGAAAGGTTCGCGGACGGTTTCGGCTGACCGAGCCCGACCAGGTCGAGATGCTCAAGAAATTGTTGGACGTCGTTGAAGCGGAAGAGCCGGAGCAAAGCGTGGCGCCAGTCGCGGTGGATGAACCAGCGGAAGAAAAATCGCCCGAGACCGCTGCCTCGAATTGATTCGCTCAAGCGCCCGGAGCCGATGAACATGGATTTCAGCGTCGATCAGTTGCCGGCCGTCAACGCCTCGCTCAACGCGCTGGCCGCGGTGCTGCTGGTGCTCGGCTGGGCCCAGATCAAGCTGGGGCGCGAGCGGGCCCACAAGATTCTGATGCTCACGGCCTTCGCGGTTTCGATCGTTTTTCTGACGTGCTACCTGATCTATCACTACCACAAGCTGAGCGTCCCGTTTCAAGGTCCGTCATCGGTCCGGCCAATCTACTACACGATTTTGATTAGCCACGTGATCTTGGCGGCCACGGTCCCTTTTCTGGCGAGCATCACGATTTATTTGGGACTTTCGGACCGCCGGGCTAGACACCGTCAACTTGCGCGTTGGACTTTTCCGATATGGCTCTATGTATCCATAACGGGGGTCGTGATTTACGTGATGCTGTACCAGCTCTTTCCGGGGCCCGAGCAAGCGTCTATAATCAATCGAGCCAGCCGGACTACTCTGGCGACAATGACGCTGGCGACAGTGACGTTGTAGGACACGGCAACGAGCCACGATGTGCAAGGGACCTTCCAATGAATGATCGCACGGCAAAGTTCGCTCGCAAAATCATCTTGGGAGCGCTGTGCCTCGTGGTCCTATCGGCCACTGCTTCGGTGGCTTCGGCCTGTCCCAGTTGCCAGGCGGCTTTGAATTCCGACACGAATCCCGGCGATCTCCCGCGCGGCATCTACTACAGCATCTTGTTCATGATGTCGATGCCCTTTGCCATTGCCGGCACGTTCGCCGGCTTCGCCTATCGGGCAGTCAAACGCGAACAGCGCCGCCTGGCCAACTCAAAGCAAGCCGAGTCGAAGACGACTTCGCAGGCAGACGAGCAGTAAGCCGCGGTCTCGCAACGCCGATTTCACTCGCCGCGATTCTCCGCGCCCGTCTACTTCGCGCTCGCGTCGTTCGGTCCGTCGGCCGTCGGATCCCAATAGTGATCGAAGCCCATCCACAGGCTGCGCGCGTAGCGAAAGAACCAGATCGGAAACACGAGCGCGAACGCGGTCACCGTCCATAGTGCCTCCTGGGGCGAAACGACGCCGCTAAAGAAAAGCGCGAAGTAGAACAGCGTGACCAGCAGGGCGGTCAAGCCGTAATTGATATAGATCGAGCCCAGGAAATAGCCCGGCTCGCGCTCGTAATGCAAGTGGCAATGGTCGCACTCGGCGTTCATCGAGATCAGATTCTTGAACAGCCGCCCCTGTCCGCACCGCGGGCAGCACAACCGCCAGGCGCGGCCGACGGACGTCCAATAACCGGTTCGCCCTGATGGCATGGTCACGCGATCCCAGTTGCCACGAAAAAACTCGCCCAGCGGCCCAATCGATCACACGGTAGATCGATCGTGCGGTCGTCACTATGATAGGCGGACCTGTCACTGCTGGAAACCTGTGGAGCTACTTGCTCGATGCACGAACTGGGTCGTGGACTTCAAGTGCTGGGGCTCGTTTTGCCGCCCTTGGCGATGGTGATGCAATTGACCGAGGCGGTCAGCCTGGGGCAGATGCTGACAATGCTCGTGGTCGCCGTGTGCTGCTTCATCATTGGCCGGATCGTCGAGGGATATTCGCGCTAGCGTCCGTCCGCCGACTCTTTTCATGCTTTCGCCCAGAGTTTTTCTGGCGCTAACTGATAGCGGCACGCCAGCCAATTTGCCCGAATTTTCCGTGCGGTCAGTGCAGCTCAGTGGATTTCGTTCTTTCCGCCACGGGGCCCTCCTTCTATAATTCGGGGGAAGCGCCTAAACCGCGTGTGGATCGAGCGTTATCGATTCACGCTACCTGCACGGATGGGCTCTGGAGCTGACTATGCCTGGCCGGCAGCCGCGCGTGCGAACGATCCGGCGCGTCAGACTCCCTCGTCGAGCCTTGCAGGCGGCCTCCTTCGCTTGGATTGCGGTACTTACCTTGCCGCTTTGCGTTGGACCTGCTTCTCCCGTTCGAGCCCAATTTTCGACCGGTCCCCTCGAGCTCTCCGGTTCGATCAATCTCGACCAGGCCGACAGCGCCGTGCGGGCCCACCTGGAACGGGTTCGCGCGTATGTCGTCGACCGGCAGTGGGACGAGGCGGTGGAAACGCTGCGGCGGGTGATGGAGAGCCACGGCTCGAAGATGATTCCGCTCGCGCCGTCGCGGTTCGTCAACCTGGCCGACTATTGCCACGTGCAGTTGGCGTCGTTGCCCGACGAGGCGCTCGAGCTGTACCGCAATCGCGTCGATCCCTTGGCCGAGCAATGGTATCGCGAGGGACTCACTCGCCGCAGCACTGCGCGGCTGAGCGAGGTGGTCGAAAAAATGTTTTGCAGCTCGTGGGGCGATGACGCGCTGTGGACCTTGGGCGAGATCGAGCTGGAAAAGGGCAACCAGGCTGCGGCGCGGCGCGCTTGGGAGCGGCTGATCGAGGTGCCGCCGGCGCGGATTCCGGCCGAGGTCTTCGTGGCGGCGCGCGAGCGGGCCGGACTGCCGCCCGAGCTGGCGGCGCTATTGGATCGCTCGTACACGATCGAGTCGACCGAGGCCGGGCAGTTCTATCGGCTGCGCGCCGACGACGTCCTGCCCGACGAGACCACGCGCGCGCTCGTGCAGTTTTGGAAGAGCCAGGGGGTTACCGTCACGCGGCTCGCATATCCGGGCACGACGCTGTCCTTGGCCGACGTTCGCGCGCGGCTGATTTTGGTGTCGATCATGGAGGGCTCGCTCGATCGCGCGCGCGACGAGTTGCGGGCCTTCGATCGCTTGCACCCCGGCGCCGAGGGACGACTGGCCGGCCGCCAGGCGCCGTATGCCGCGGCGCTGGCCAGCCTGATCGCCGCCGCCGAGCATTGGCCCAGCCTGAAGCCGTCGGAGGATTGGTCGACGTTCGCTGGCGCATTCAACCGCACGAAGGTGGTTCCGCGAAATCTGGACCTCGGCCCGCAGGCCTGGCCGCCAATCGCCCTGGGCGAGCCGCTGTCGGCCGATGTTTCGAACTCGCGCGTGTACAGTTTGCGTCGCGTGGGCGAAGACGCCCAAAGGCTGTTGAGCTATCACCCGCTGCTGGTGGGCGAGCTGGTTTTATACAACGACCAGGGCCGCATCTTCGCCTTCAATGCCAAGACCGGGCTGCCGGCCTGGCCGCGCGACGATCCCAAGCGTTTGCCGGGCGAAATCTTCGCCGACGACAATGCAGCGATCGCGGGTCGCACGAGCGGCCGGCTGGGCGTGCCGCGATTCACGATGACGGCGCACCGCGGAAAGCTCTACGCGCGGATGGGATCGCAGGTCACTAGCCGCCCGTTGGAGGCGCTCGACGGCCGCGCGAGCGGGTACCTGGTCTGCCTCGACCTGGCGGCCGAGGCACGGCTCGACTGGAAGCTCGCGCTGGATAAGCCCGACGACGAGAAATGGGCCTTTGAGGGCTCGCCGGTCGTGGACGGAACGGACTTGTACGTGGCGATGCGCAAAAGCGACGTGCGGCCGCAGGCCCACGTGGCGTGCTTCGATCTGCAAACGCGCAGGCTGCGCTGGCGGACGATGGTGTGCGCGGCGGAAACTCCCAGCGGCGGCCAGACTGAGGAGATCACGCACAACCTGCTGACGCTCGAGCAGGGAACCATTTACTACAACACGAACCTGGGCGCGGTCGGCGCGATTTCGGCCCGCGACGGACGGTTGCACTGGGCCACGCTCTATCCGCGCGCCCGGAAGGCCGGCCCCGATGGCGAGGACAAGCGGACGGCCCATTTCTATCGGGACCTGAACCCCTGCATCTATTATCGCGGCATGTTGTTTGTCGCGCCGTCGGATTGCGAATCGATTTTCGCGCTCGACGCCGGCAGCGGCGAATTGAAATGGGAAAGCCACCTGCCCGAGGATGCCGTGCATCTGTTGGGCGTGGGTCGGGGAAATCTATTGGCCAGCGGAGACTCGCTGTGGTGGATCGACGCCGAGCAGGGCAAAGTCGTCCGCCGCTGGCCCGACACGACCCCGCTGGGACACGGCCGGGGGATACTGATGGGCGATCGCGTCGTCTGGCCCACGGCCAGCGAACTGTATGTATTCGATCTGGCCGGCGGAGCGCCGCGCGGCCCGCTGCGCGATCCGATCTCGCTCTCCGAGCGCGGGGCCGCGGGCGGAAATCTCGTAGCCGGCGGGGGGCTGCTGTTGATCGCAACGCCGGAAAAGCTGTTTGGATTCAGGCAACAAGGCGAACCGCCGCGGCCGGAAAAATCGGCGGCGGTGACACTCCGCCGCGGAAAAACGGCCGCCGCGAAGCCCCCCTCCCCCGAACCATAAGGGGACCTTCGGCGGGGCCACCGGCTCGAAGCTCCCTTGCAGAATAACGGCAAACGTCGACACTTGAGGCGGCACGCGGGCGACACGGACCTTTGAGGTTAACCTAAACACCGAGACCTTCCCATGCTTCCGGACGACGACATTCAACAAGTCCAAGCTCTCAACGACGCCTTCCGTCGCATCACGGCCGAGCTGGGCAAGGTGATCGTGGGGCAGCAGCGCGTCATCGAAGAACTGTTGATCTCGCTGTTTGCGCGGGGGCACTGCCTGCTGGTGGGCGTGCCGGGGTTGGCCAAGACCTTGATGATTCGCACGCTGGCCGATTCTCTGTCGCTCGATTTCAGCCGCATTCAGTTCACGCCCGACCTGATGCCGGCCGACATCACCGGCACCGAGGTGATTCAAGAGGACAAATCGACCGGCACGCGCGAGTTCCGGTTTCTGCGGGGGCCGATCTTCGCCAACGTGCTACTGGCCGACGAGATCAATCGCACTCCGCCCAAGACCCAGGCGGCGCTGTTGGAAGCCATGCAGGAGCATCAGATCACGGTGGGCGGAAAGCGGCACACGTTGGAACAGCCGTTTTTCGTGCTGGCCACGCAGAACCCGATCGAGCAGGAGGGCACCTACCCGTTGCCCGAGGCCCAGTTGGATCGGTTCATGTTCAACATCTTCGTCGATTACCCCGACGAGGAGGAAGAGCTGCAAATCGTCAGGCAAACGACTTCCGACGTCCGCGTCGAGATCACGCCGACGCTCAACGCCGAGCAGATCGTGGCACTCGGGCACATCGTGCGTAAGGTGCCGGTGGCCGATCACATCATGCGCTACGCACTGCAATTCACCCGACTGACGCGCCGCGGGAAGGGGCCCGTTCCCAGCTTCATCGAGGACTATGTCAGTTGGGGCGCCGGCCCGCGCGCGAGCCAGTTTCTGGTGCTGGGGGCCAAGGCCCGCGCCGTGCTGCACGGCCGCTATTTCGTCAACAGCGACGACATTCGCGCCGTGGCGTTTCCCGTGCTGCGGCATCGGATCATGACCAACTTCAACGCCGAGGCCGAAGGAGTCAAGCCCGACGATATCATTCAACGATTGATCGAAACCATCCCGCTCGATGACGAGGCCGCGTCCGGTGGAAAACAACCTCAAATTTTTAGATCCGCGGACGTTGGCTAAGCTGCAAGGCTTGGAACTTCGCGCCCGTTCGATCGTCGAGGGCTATGTTTCGGGCGTGCATCGCAGTCCCTATCACGGCTTTTCGATCGAGTTCGCCGAGCATCGCGAGTATGCGCAGGGGGACGACCTGCGCTACGTCGATTGGAAAGTCTTCGGCAAGACCGACAAGTTTTATCTCAAGCAGTACGAGGAAGAGACCAACCTGGTCAGCCACATGCTGATCGACACCAGCGAGAGCATGCGCTATCGCAGCGCCGAGGCCCCGCTTTCGAAGCTCGAATATGCCCAGTGCGTGGCGGCGTCGCTGTCGTACCTGATCCTGCAGCAGCAGGATAGCGTGGGGCTGGTCACGTTCGACAGCGAGGTGCGGGCCTTGATCAACGCGAGCGCCAACCCATCGCACCTCAAGCAACTGCTCTACGTAATGGAGAACTCGCGCCCGCAGCGTAAGACGCGCACCGGCCCGATCTTTCACGACCTGGCCGAGCGGCTCAAGCGGCGCGGGCTGGTTCTCATCTTGAGCGACTTGTTCGACGACGTTCCCTCGATGATGGCGGGACTGAAGCATTTTCGCCATCGCCGCCACGAGGTGGTGGTGTTTCACGTGCTGGACCCGGCCGAGCTCGAGTTTCCGTTTCGACAAACGACGCTGTTTCGCGGCATGGAGGAGTTGCCTGACGTGCTCACCGATCCGCGGGCGCTGCGGGGGGCGTATCTGGACGAGTTCGGCAAGTTCGTGCAGTCGGTGCGCAAAGGCTGCCGGGCCGAACGGATCGACTACGTGTTGTTGCGGACGGATCAATCTCTGGAAATCGCGCTGTCGAGTTACCTGGCTTCCCGTATGAATCGTATGAAGTAAAGCATGTTTCCCGCGACGACCATCTTGGCGTTTGGCTTCGGCAACCTCCTGATGCTGGGATGGTTGGCGGCTGCGGCTGCGCCGATCTTGATTCACTTGTGGAACAAGCGACGCTATCGCGAGGTCTCCTGGGCGGCGATCGAGTATCTGATGGCGGCCATGCGCAAGAACTCGCGCCGCATGTGGCTCGAGCAATGGCTGCTATTGGCCGTCCGCACGTTGATCGTGGCCCTGATCGTGATCGCCGTGGCGCAGCCGTTTCTCGAGCTGGCGGGCATCCGTTTCGTGCCTGGGCAGCGGACGCTCAAGGTGCTGGTGATCGACGGTTCGTATTCGATGGGCTACAAGCCGACGGAAAAGAGCCGCTTCGAGCGCGCCAAGCAATTGGCGGCGCAGATCGTCGAGGAGAGCTCGCAGGGCGACGCTTTCGCGCTGGTGCTGATGGCTTCGCCGCCGGCCGTGATCGTGGGTTCGCCCGCCGTCGAGCCGCAGGCGTTCATCGGCGAGATCGAAAACCTCAAGCTGCCGCACGCCGGCGCCGATCTGCCCGCCACGCTGGTTCGCGTCGAACAGATCTTAAAAACGGTCGACGACCCGGGCCTGGTGCGAAAGGAAATTTATTTCCTCACCGATCTGGGTCGCAATAGTTGGGTGCCCGATTTGAAGGACGCCGAGGCGGTCGAGTATCGCCAACGATTGGACCGTCTGGCCAAGGAGGCGGCGCTAGTAGTTGTGGATCTAGGTCAATCGGCGAGCGAAAACCTGGCCGTGACCAACGTCTCGGCGGCCGGTCCGTTCGCCGCCACGACTCGCGAGGTATCGTTTTCGGCCCAGGTCCGCAATTTCGGCACGCAGCCTCGCAATCATCATCCGCTGGAGTTTTACGTCGACGGTGGCAAGGTCAAAGAGACCTACGTCGACGTGGGCCCGGGCGAACAATCGCCGGTCGCATTCAGCCATCGATTCGACGCGGTCGGCGATCACGTGGTCGAAGTTCGCTTGGGCGCCGATCTATTGGATATCGACAACCACCGCTGGCTGTCGGTGCCGGTCAAGGATCAACTGCGAGTCCTGTGTGTCAACGGCAAGCCGGGCGCGCAGAACATGACCGGGGCGACCGACTATCTGGCGCTCGCGCTCAACCCCGACGCCGGCGACGCGACGGCGCCGGGGCTGGTGCAGCCCGAGATCATCGCCGAAAGCTCGCTCTTGGAACGCGACCTGGCCGCCTACGACTGTATCTTCTTGTGCAACGTCGCGCAATTCACTTCGAACGAGGCCCGGGTGCTGGAAACGGTGCTCAAGCGCGGCGGCGGGCTGGTGTTTTTTTTGGGAGACCAGGTTTTGCCCGAGAGGTACAACCGCGAATTGACGGGCGAAGGGGGCGTTCGGGTGCTGCCGGCGCGCTTGCAAGATCTCGTGGTCGAAGCCCAGTATCAATACCGCTTCGATCCGCTCGACTACCGCCATCCGCTCGTTTCGGTGTTTCAAGGTCGCGAGCAGGCCGGGCTGCTGACCACGCCGGTCTACAAGTATTATCGACTGGCGCCGGATC
>JANNQN010000447.1:0-12384 GCA_031400775.1 Planctomycetia bacterium
TTGATTCACAAGAAAGAAATTCCCCCGGTGATCGGCATCTTCATCAATCCCGGCGTGGTGCCGGCTGCGTCGGAAGAGCACAAGCCGCGGCAGAATCGCAGCTTCGAATACGATTCGCTCAGCCCGCAATACGCCGACTTCTTGTTGAAAGAGATTCTGCCGGAAGTCGGCAAGTCGTATAAGCTCTCGAGCAATCCTGACGAGCGCGCGATCGGCGGCATCAGCTCGGGCGGCATCTGCGCCTGGACGGTCGCCTGGGAACGGCCCGACGCGTTTCGCAAGGTGCTCTCGCACGTCGGCAGCTTCACCGACATTCGCGGCGGGCACGTTTACCCCACGCTGATTCGCAAGACCGAGCGGAAACCGATCCGCATTTTCATGCAGGATGGCTCGGGCGATTTGGACAACCTGCACGGCAGTTGGCCGCTGGCGAACCAAGAGGTCGCGGCGGCGCTGAAATTCGCTGGGTACGATTACAAGTTCGAATACGGCGACGGCGGACACAACGGCAAGCACGGCGGATCGCTCTTGCCCGAGTCGTTGCGCTGGCTGTGGAAGGGTGTTCCGGCCGTGGCGGCGAAATAGTTCGTTTTCCGAGAGCGTCCCCCCAGCGCTGAACCGACACTTTAGATATCAAGGACCGCGGACATGCGAGCGACGATTGTTTGGCTGCTGGCGATGGTGTGCCTGTCGGTGTTGCCGGCGAGGGCGCAGGACATGCGGCTGGCCGATATTCTCATCGACGGCCAGGACTGGGAGCTCGTGGCCGAGGGCTTCGCCTTCACCGAGGGGCCCGCGGTCGATCTCAAGGGCAACTTGTACTTCACCGACGTCTTCCGCAGTAAAATCTATCGCCTGAACGAGCAGGGCAAGGCCGAGGTATTCGTCGATCAGAGTTTCGGCACCAATGGGCTGATGTTCGGGCCCGATGGCCGGCTGTACGGTTGCCAGAACGGCAAGAAGCGGATCGTGGCCTACGACTCGGCCGGCAAGGACACGCCGATCGCCGAAGACGTCAAGAGCAACGACCTGGTGGTCAACCGCCAGGGGGCCATCTATTTCACCGATCCCGAGAATCAACAGATCTGGTACGTCTCACCGAAGGGAGAAAAACGGGTTGTCGAACGCGGCCTGGGCTATGCCAACGGAATCGCCCTCTCGCCCGATCAAGGCACGCTGGTTGTGGCCGATATGAAAGGATTTAATCTGTGGGCTTATCGGGTCGAGCCCGACGGCGGATTGAAATTCAAGCAGCCGTATTACACCATGCGCTGCCCCAACGGAAAAATCGACAGCGGCGCCGACGGCATCAAGATCGACGCGGCCGGCCGGGTGTATGCCACTTCGCACCTGGGCCTGCAAGTGTTGGATCCGACCGGGCGTTATTGCGGTTTGATCACGAAGCCGCAAAACGCCTGGCTGGCCAACGTTGTGTTTGCCGGTCCAGCGCTCGACACGATGTACGTCACCTGCACGAATAAAGTTTTCAAACGGAAAGTCAACGCCAAAGGCCTGCGCTATTTCGACCCGGCTGGCTGAGCGCTTTTGGTTTCGCTGGTTTTGCATGGCTCTTGTATTGAGTGGACAGTCGCTGGCCAAGTCGTTTGGCGAGCGGCCTCTGTTTACGGAAATCTCGCTGGATCTGGTCGACGGCGAGCGGATGGGGCTGATCGGTCCCAACGGCTCGGGCAAGAGTACCTTGCTCAAGATCTTGGCCGGCGATGTGTCACCCGATTCCGGCACGCGCTCGCTGCGCAAAGGCGCCCGGCTGGGCTACGTGCCGCAGGATGATCGCTTCGAGCCCACGGAATCGATCGAGCAGGTGTTGCTCGCGGCCCTGGACGAATTCCACCTGGACGACAACGAGCGCCACGCCCGCGCCAGCGCCATCCTCGCCAAGATGGATTTCGCCGATCGCGACCAGCGTGTTGGCACGCTCTCCGGCGGTTGGCTGAAACGGTTGGCCATCGCCCGGCAGTTGATTCTCGAACCCGACGTGGTGTTGTTCGACGAGCCGACGAACCACTTGGATATCGAGGGCATTTTGTGGCTGGAAAAGTTGCTGGCCGACGCGCCGTTCGCGTTTCTGCTGGTCAGCCACGACCGCTACTTCTTGCAGAACGTCACGCGGCGCGTGGTCGAGATCAATCGCTGCTACCCGCAGGGGTTTTTCACGGTCGACGGGGCGTATGCCGATTTTCTGGCCAAGCGCGAGGAGTTTCTGGCCGGGCAGGTGCAGCAGCAGAACGTGCTGGCCAACAAGGTCCGCCGCGAAATCGAGTGGCTCAAGCGGGGCCCCAAGGCGCGGACCACCAAGAGTGTCTCGCGCATCAAAAAAGCCGAAGGGCTGCAGGGCAAGCTGGCCGAAGTCAGCTTTCGCAACTCGCAGAACCGCGCGGTCGACATCGACTTTTCGGCCACGGGCCGCAAAGCCAATCAATTGCTCGTGGCCAAGGGGCTGGCCAAGCAGTTGGGCGGCCGGCAGTTGTTCGCCTGCGTTGATCTGACGTTGGCCCCGGGCGTGAAGATCGGCCTGCTGGGCAAAAACGGCAGCGGAAAATCCACCCTGCTCAAGCTGCTCAGCGGGCAACTCGAGCCCGACGCCGGCACGATCGAACGGGCCTTCAATCTGGGGACCGTGCTATTCGATCAGAACCGCGAACAGCTCGATCCCGAGCAGACGCTGCGCAATGCGCTCTCGCCCAACGGCGAGAATGTGGTCTATCAAGGCCGGCCGATGCACGTCGTGGCCTGGGCCAAGCAGTTTTTGTTCCAGCCCGAGCAGCTCTCGCGGCCCGTCGGCGGTCTGTCGGGCGGAGAACAGGCGCGGGTTCTGATCGCGCGCTTGATGTTGCAGCCGGCCGATCTGCTGCTATTGGACGAACCGACGAACGATCTGGACATCGCCTCGCTGGAAGTGCTGGAAGACAGCCTGATGGAATTCACCGGCGCGATCGTGCTGGTGACACACGATCGTTATCTGCTCGATCGCGTGACCAACGTGATCCTGTCGCTGGACGGCGCCGACGGCGTGGGCACGTATGCCGATCTGGCGCAGTGGCAGGCGGCGCAGGAAAATCGCCAGCGATCGCCGGAGCCCGCCAAGGCCCCGGCGCCGGCCGCCAAGGGTTCGGTAACTCCCTCGCGCAAATCGCCCACCTCCGGTTCCAAGCGGCTGAGCTACAAGGAGCAGCGCGAGCTGGAAGGCATGGAAGCGCAGATCCATACTCTCGAGCAATCGCTGGCCGCCCATCAGCGTCGCATGGAAGAGCCCGAGATCATGTCGGACCACGTCAAGCTTCGCGCTTGTTGCGAGGAATTGGAAGCCGTTCAGACGGAGTTGAACCGTCTCTACGCCCGCTGGGAACAGCTCGAAGCGATGGCGAGCGGGTGAGCCGGCCTCCCGTAGTGGACCGACTACGCTAATTTGTCTGGTGCCACTGGCTCCGCCAGACCCTCGCCCGGGCCGGCGGCGGCTTTGCTGAAAAGCTTCCCAATGGCAGGGGTCCACTTCTCTACGCCTGTACGACGAGGAACCACTAATGGACGCGAATGAACGCTAATCAAGAAACCAGCGGGAATGTATTCGCGACTATTCGCGTGCATTCGCGGTCCACAATTCGAAAAGTAACTCGTGGCGCTTACTTTCGCTCGCGCGTCGGGTTGGTGTGCCGATGGCGTTTGCACGGGGAAGACGTCCGTGCCAGGGCGACAAATTAGCGTAGTCGGCCCACTACGACTAGTTGGCATCATTGCCATGCGTGGAGAACGTCAGCGCCGTGCCGACGTGGAAGCCGTTGGCGCCGCCCTCGAGGAACCTGAAATTCGTGTAGCGGTCGACTCCAAAAACGTCCGTGTAGCGAACGGTGCCCCAGATCCAAATCACTTTCTTGCCGTCTTCGAGCAGCTTTCTCATTTCCGGCGGGACATCGAATGTCTTGGAGTTTTCGAGTTCCATGCCAGGGCCCAGCACGGACATGCTGGCGGGCTCCAAGCTGAATTCGAAGGGTCCATCCCAGTCCGGATCTCGAACGGTGAACTGAGTGATCATCTGCACGTCGCGGGCCGGGGTTTGGCCCGTGTTCCTCGCGGTAATCGTGAGCGATGTGTTGAGCTTCCGGGCGTCGGTCATCTCGCCGCCTGCACAGACAACGTAGGCCCGCAAGTGTTTCTCCGAAGTATTGCGGGCCAGATCGACGGATTGCTTGAGCAGGTACCCTTGAAACCCGGAAACCGCCAGCAGCACGAACGTAAAGCCGGCAATGGCCACATCGGCCCCAACCTGCCAGCGCATCAATCGATCTTCGTTCATGTTGTGTAGGGCCCCGTCTCTGTTGCTAGTCAGTCCAAAAGATCAGTCCGCAGGAAGTAACAAATCGACGGCATGAATCTACTGGCACGTCAGGCAGCGAACAATTCCATTGCGTCGTTTGCGATTCGCGTGCCACTCTCTGGGGGTTCGCCAGCATTGATTGATTGCGTTGCCCGGGTGCCACTGTCTGGCTTGTCCAGCAGTGCTCTTTTTTGCGTCGTCCTTGCAGCTTGAATCGCGATCGACGGCTGCATCGAAATCGTCGAGCGTGACGACCGCCGTGGATTCGTTCGAGTGCCGGCGTTTGCCAGCTTGCTGCGCGAGTGGGGCGATCACGCATCGTGGTGGTTCAACAGAGGAGCACTGCTGGACAAGCCAGGCAGTGGCACTCGGGCAGGAGTTGACCCTTTTCTGTGGTCGCGCGGCTGAGGTTCTCCCCTTTTCGTGAAAAGGACTGCGGTCTGTCTTGCCGACATTTATATACATATGTACACTAATCGAAGACCTCGGAGTGCTAGCATGGCCGGACCCTTCCATTCGCGGGAGATCGACCGAGTGGTTCAATCGCTCGCCGAGCAAGTGCGCGCGATCGAAGGCAGCCGCCGGCCCGCGGCCGAGGGCCTGAATATCGGTAAATCGGTCTCCAGCGGACACGCGGGGCTCGACCGCTTGTTGCCCGAGGGGGGATTTCGCCGCGGATCGCTCGTGGAGTGGCTCGCCAGCGGCCCGGGCAGCGGGGCGGCGACGCTGGCTCTGGCGGCGGCCGGCCAGGCGGCCCGCGAGGGTGGGGCGTTGGTGGTTGTGGATCGTCGCGGACTGTTTTATCCGCCGGCTGCGGTGAACTTGGGAATCGACCCGCGGCGGCTGATCGTGGTGCGGCCCGAGAACGACGAAGACCACGCCTGGGCCCTGGACCAGACGCTTCGCTGGCGGGGCGTGGCGGCGGTGTGGTGTTGTCCGCAGAAGACCGACGCGCACACGCTGCGGCGTTGGCAGTTGGCGGCCGAAATGGGCGGCGCGCTGGGATTGCTCGTGCGATCCGAGGAGGCGCGCGACGAACCCTCGTGGGCCGAATTGCGGCTGGCGGTGGCGCCCTTGCCCGCTGGGCAAGGAGTGGGTTCCGGCCGTCGTTTGCGAGTGGAATTGGTGCGAGCCCGCGGCGGCCGCGTCGGAACGGCGATCGAGCTCGAGCTTACCGAGCGCGAGGCCTCGGCACACGACGACCATATGAGACACAACAGGGCAGAACACAACAGGGCAGCGGGCGACCAGCCAGGGAGCATGCGATATGAAACGGGCACTGTGCATCTGGCTTCCCCATTGGCCCCTGCAAAGACTCGCCGTCGCGCGCGAGGAGCTTAAATCGCGGCCGGTTCTGCTCTACCGGTTGCAAGGTGGCACGATCGCCCGCGTCGTCGCGTATTGCCCGTGCCTGGGCAGTGCCGCGGCGGCGATTTGGAGCGGCGATGCGCGACATAGTGACATTGGACACAGGGTTGGAATTCGAGCGGGCATGCCGCTGGCCGAAGCCGCCTCGCTGGTCGAGTATGCGCAAAGTGCATCGCCGGGGGCGCAAAACAAATCGCCGCAGGCGACAAATGCGGCAGCGGGATCGCAAAGCGCATCGTCACCATTGCATCTGGAACTGGCTGATCCGCTGGCCGATCGGTTGGCCTTGGCGGAACTGGCCGAGTGGTGTCAGCAATTCAGCCCGTCGGTTGCCCTGGAAGAAAGCGAAGAGCCCCAGAGTCTGCTATTGGATGTGACGGGGCTGGCAAAACTGTTCGGCGGCGAAGGAGCTTTGGCGCGGCGCGTGGTGCGGGCCTGCAAGGGGCGGGGGTTGGCGGTTCGCGTGGCGCTGGCCGACACGCTGGGAGCGGCTTGGGCGCTGGCGCATTTTGCCGATCTAAAGTGCCGGGGCGAGACCCAGGATGCCGCGGCGATTTTGTCGGCCCTGCGTGTGCCGCTGGTTGTGCCTGCGGGAGAATCGTGGCCCCGGTTGGCGCCTTTGCCGGCCGAAGCCTTGCGCTTGCCGGAGGAGACCTGCACGCTGTTGGCCGATTTGGGAGTGCGGCGGATCGACCAGATCGCGGCGCTGCCGCGGGCGACGCTCTTGGCCCGCTTTGGCCCGAAAGTGCTCGAGCAGCTCGATCGGGCCAGCGGCGCGGCGCCCGAGGCCCTGGTTGCGCGGGCGTTGCCGGCGGAACGAGAATTCGCCTGGCCTTTCGAGCATCCGACCGCGCGGCAAGAAATGATCGAGTTCGCGCTTGAGGAATTGGTGGCCCGCGCTTGCCAGGCGCTAGCGCGCGAGCGGCTGGGAATGTTGCGGCTCGAGTGTCGTTTCGAATACGAGCGGCACACGGCCGATCGCTTCGTGGTGGGTTTATATCGCGCGAGCGCCTGCCCGCGACACGTGGGGGAACTGGTGCGATTGAAGCTCGAGCAACTGCGATTTCGCGAGCCGGTCGCGGCGATTCGCGCGGCCGTGTTGGCCGAAGATCGGCTGGAGTTTCACCAGCAGGAAATGTTTTTTGCCGATTCGCAAGAGCAGCAAAATCGCGACGCGCCCCGCGCGCTGGCGGCCTTGGTCGACCGGCTCAGCAACCGGCTGGGCGCGCGGGCCGTGGTGCGCCCCTGGCTGCTGGCCAGCGCGCAGCCGGAATTTGCCTGTCAGTATTTGCCGCTGGCGAGTCTGTCGGCGCGGCCGCAGCGCGCGTCGCGACGAGCATCACGGGGCCGGGCGGCGGCGCCGTCGCCGATCGAACCGACTTGCGGCGATCGGCCTTTTTATCTGGAGCGCGAGCCCCGGCGGCTGACGGTTTTGTCGGTGGCGCCCGACGGGCCGCCGGCGCGCGTTCGCCTGGCGGGGCGCGACGAGCGGATCGTGCGCTGCTGGGGTCCGGAGCGCATCGAGACCGGCTGGTGGCGCTCGCGCTGCGTGCGCCGCGACTACTACCAGGTGGAAACCGGCGGCGGCGAGCGCTATTGGTTGTTTCGCGAGTTGACCAGCGGCGGCTGGTTTTTGCACGGAGAGTTTGCCTGAAAAATTGCTCGCGAAGACAAACGCCGGGTGCCACTGCTGGCTTGCCCAGCAGTGCATTTGTTCGTTGCCCTTGCAGCAGGAATCACCAATCGATGGCCGCATCGAATTTGTTGATCTGATGGTGCGATCGGGCGTCAAGGTAAATCAATGGGGAGCACTGCTGGACAAGCCAGCAGTGGCACCCGGCGACAGAACCAGAACGCCCCTTCAGGGCTTGAAATCCGTTGTGCGACGTCTAATTCCAGGGGCGACGCTACGCTTGCCCCTGGCTATCGCAGGTTGGGCCCTTGGCCCACGACACGAATATTTGGCTCCTCAATATTGGGCTCTTCGGTAACTTCGAACTCGAATTACCGGATGCCCCTCAGTTCTCCTTATCCGAAGCATTTTATTCAGGCCGCATACCATGCCCGATCCGCCCCTTTCCAGCAAGCGTCCGCGGCTCGTCGAGCCGCCCGTGGGATTGCCACGCCCCGGCCCGCGATATGTCGAGCTGCACTGCAAAACCAATTTTTCGTTTCTCGAAGGCGCGTCGCACCCCGACGAGCTGGCGCTGCGGGCCGCGGAATTGGGGTTGGCCGGCCTGGCGATCACCGACCGCAACAGCCTGGCCGGCGTTGTGCGGGCGCACGCGGCTGCCCGGCAACTGGAGCTCAAGCTGATCATCGGGGCCGAGATACATCCGCTCGATGCTCCGCCAGCGCTACTGTGGACGACGGATCGGGCGTCGTACGGTCGCTTGTCGCGAATGATCACTTGCGGCCGGCGGCAGGCGCCCAAGGGAGAGTTTCACCTGACCTTCGACGAATTGGCGGAGTACTCGGCCGGTCTGTTATGTGGAGTGCTGCCGCCCGATTCGCGCGCCGAAGATCGCCCCAAGGAAGATCATCCCGACGAGCAACACTTCGAGGCGCTAGCGCGCTACCGCGAGTTGTTCGCCGATCGCTGTTATCTCGTGGCCGAACTTTCCAAGGGACCCGACGACGAAAGCGTGCTGGCCCGGCTGTTGGATTTGTCGAAGCGGGCGCGGGTGCCGCTGGTGGCGGCCGGCGATGTCCACTATCACGCCCGCAGCCGGCTGGCTTTGCAGGATGCGCTGACCGCGATTCGCCTGGGGGTGAGCGTGTCGGCGGCGGGCGAAAAACTGTTTCCCAACGCCGAGCGGTACTTGAAATCGCCCACCGAAATGGCCGAACGTTTTGCCGCCGCGCCGGGCGCGATCGCGCGGACCCGCGAAATCGCCGAGCGCTCGACGTTTTCGCTGGCTGAGTTGCGTTACGAGTATCCCGAGGAGCTTGCGCCCGCCGGCGAAACGCCGCTGGCGTATCTGACGCGGCTCGCCTGGGCCGGCGCCGGCAAACGCTATCCGCAAGGCGTTCCGGAGAAAGTCCGCGGGCTGGTGGAGCACGAGTTGAAGTTGATCGCCGAATTGCGTTACGAGGCTTATTTCCTGACGGTCTTCGACATGGTGCGCTTCGCGCGGAGCCGCGATATTTTGTGCCAAGGGCGCGGCTCGGCGGCCAACTCGGCCGTTTGCTATTGCCTGGGCGTGACGGCGGTCGATCCGGATCGGTTGGAGGTTTTGTTCGAGCGCTTCGTGAGCCGCGAACGCAACGAGGCGCCCGACATCGATATCGACTTCGAGCACGAGCGGCGCGAGGAGGTGCTGCAATACCTGTACGAAAAATACGGACGCGAGCGGGCCGGCATGACGGCCGAAGTGATTACGTATCGCCCTCGTTCGGCGGTTCGTGACGTGGGCAAGGCCCTGGGATTGTCGCTCGATCGGGTTGATGCCCTGGCCAAGGGTCTGGAAGGTCATTATTTCGACCCGCAGTTGGAAGAGCGCTGCCGCGAGGCCTCGATCGACCCCGATTCATTTTTGGGCCGCCGGTTGTTGGGGCTGGTGGGCGAGTTGGTGGGCTTTCCGCGGCACTTGGGCCAGCACGTGGGGGGCATGGTCATGACGCGCGGGCCATTGTGTGAACTAGTGCCAATTGAAAACGCCGCCATGGAAGGCCGCACGGTCATCGAGTGGGACAAAGACGATTTGGACGAGCTGGGCATTTTGAAAGTCGACTGCCTGTCGCTAGGCATGCTCACCGCGATTCGCAAATGTTTCGCACTGGTCCACGAGCATACGGGCCGCCGGTTGAGCCTGGCTTCGATTCCCGAGGGGGACCCGGATGTTTATGGAATGATCGTCGAGGCCGACACGATGGGCGTGTTTCAGATCGAAAGCCGGGCGCAAATGAGCATGTTGCCGCGCTTGAAACCAAAAAACTTTTACGACCTGGTGATCGAGGTGGCGCTGGTCCGGCCCGGACCGATCCAGGGAAACATGGTGCACCCTTATCTGCGCCGCCGGGCGGGCGAGGAGCCGGTGACGTATCCGAACGACGAGATTCGAGAGGTGCTCACGCGCACCTTGGGAGTGCCGCTGTTCCAGGAGCAAGCCATGCGGCTGGCCGTGGTGGCCGCGGGCTTTACTCCCGGCGAGGCCGATCAATTGCGCCGCGCCATGGGCGCCTGGCGCCGCCCGGGAATCATCGATCAATTTCGCAGAAAGCTGCTCGACGGCATGCAGGCCAAGGGCCTTTCGCTGGAATTCGCCGAGGGGGTGTTCCGGCAGATCAGCGGCTTCGGAGAATATGGATTTCCCGAGTCGCACGCCGCCAGCTTCGCGCTATTGGTTTATGTTTCGGCCTGGCTCAAGTTTTATTATCTAGCCGCGTTTGTCGCTTCATTGATCAACAGCCAGCCGATGGGTTTTTATGCCCCGGCTCAACTGGTGCGCTGTGCGCGCGATCACGGTGTCGTGGTGCATGGCGTGGACGTCAACGCCAGCCGCTGGGATTGCACGTTGGAAGACGGCGAGCTGCGGCTGGGGATGCGGATGATTGCCGGACTGTCCGAAATCCACGCCCGCACGATCGAGCGGGCCTGCGACCAGGCGCCGTTTTGTAGTTGGGAAGATTTCGTGTGCCGCACGCGGCTGAGCCGGGCGGTCATTGTGCGATTGGCCGGGGCCGACGCTTTTTCGTCGCTGGAGATGAATCGGCGGGGGGCGTTGTGGCGGGCGCTGGCCGAGGAGAAAAAGGCCCGCCGGATGCCGCTCTTCGATCAATCGCCGGAGGAAGACGAAGCGGCGCCGCCGCTAGCGACGTTAGAATTGCAGGAGGAAATCGTGGCCGATTATCGCACGGCCGGTTTGTCGCTGCGGGCTCATCCGCTCGAGTTTCACCGCCCGCGTCTGGACGAGTTGGGCGTCGTGCCGGCCGAAGGTTTAACGGAGCATCCGGCCGACCGCGCCGTGCGCGTGGCCGGCATCGTGCTGGTGCGGCAGCGACCTGGCACGGCCAAGGGCATCACGTTCGTCACGCTCGAGGACGAGACCGGCACGGTGAATCTCATCATTCGCCAGGACGTCTGGCAGCGTTTTTATCGCGTGGCCCGCACGGCCGCGGCCTTCATCGCCAGCGGTCGTTTGCAGCGCCAGGACAAAGTGATTCACGTGCTGGTCAACAAGCTGGAAGATCTTTCCGACTCACTGGCCGGGTTGGGGTCGCAATCGCGCGATTTTCATTGAGGCGCGTCACGACTAGTCGGCAAGCGAACCGGCCGGGCGACGCGGCACAAAGATCGCGGCGCCGGTCAGCACGAGTGCAACAAGAATATAAATCGATGCGGTCGAGGCGATGGCCACGCTCATCGTCGTGCCCCTGTCGACCGCCAGGCCCACCAGGAACGCCAGGATCGAGCCGCCGATCCAGCCGATCATGTTCATGATTCCCACCGCGGTGCTGCGGCGCGACGGCGGCACGACGTCATACAGAGAGGCCCAAATATTGGAATCATAAACTCCCTTGCACAAACCCAAGCAAATCAAGCCCACTTGAAGCAAGGACAAGTTGACCGTCGTGCCGCACAGGAATACAAACGGAGCACCGCACAACGCGCCCAAGGCCTGCACGTACATGCGTCCCCCGCGCGTCCGCGTGCGAAGCCTGTCGGCCATCAAGCCGCCCAAGAGCGAGCCCGCCATACTGCCGCACTGCAAGTAAATCGTGGCCATCACCCCGGATTGTGCCAGACTCAGGTCGAACTTTTCATTCATGAAGGTCGGCATCCAAGTGAGAAATACCATTCCCACGGAATTCGCGCCCAGGAAGCCAAGAATCAACAGCAAGACCGTGGGAGTGGATGCCAGGCCGCGCAGAAATTCCGCAATCGGAACGGGAGGCGCGATAGGCTCGTCGGCCGCCACGCCCGACTCGCGGCGTTCCGCTTCGTCGCGCTTGGGCTCGCGAATGAAGACGGCTAATACCAGTCCCAATACGACGCCGGCAATGCCCAACAAGATAAATGGCGACTCCCAGCCGTAGTGCTGACCCATCCAACCGGCCAAGGCGCCGCCGCCGATCGTGCCGGCATACACGCTGGTCTGATGCAGGCCCATGGCCCGGGAGCGTGTTCGTTTGGAATGGTAGTCGCTGATGAGCGACATCGACGCCGGAAAATAAACCGTTTCGCCCAGTCCTTCGGCGCCGCGCACCAGCACGAATTGCCAGGTCTTGGAGCACAGGGCGGTAAAGCCAGTGACCACGCTCCAAATGTACAGGCCGCCCAGAATTACGAGCTTGCGAGAGCTGCGGTCGCTGATTTGACCTGCAAATGGCGCCGTGATGCCATAGACGGCGGCGAAGGCCGAACCGATCAGGCCCAACTCAGCCTTGCTAAACCCAAACTCCTCTTGCAGCACCGGAAACACGGAGAAGATGGCCTGGCGATCGGCATAGTTGAAGAAGCAGATGAACCACAGCATGCCGACTACGGCCCAACTGTAGCGCGCGCTGGGCGGGGCATTGTGGGCTGATAGCGGAGAATTCGGTTCCGGGGGGCGCTGCATACGCTTGGCTCCAACGACCTGGCTTATGGTTGGTGCCGCAAAGGTAGTGCGAAACCCCAATGGCTGCAAGGGGATCGGTCAAACACCAATGACTCGGGGGGCGGACTGAGGCGGTCGACC
>JANNQN010000448.1:0-17474 GCA_031400775.1 Planctomycetia bacterium
TCACCTCGCAGACTGTCGCGGCCGAGCCGCTCTTGCTTGCCAGACCCAAAGCGTTTCAGACGCTGGTAAATCCCAACTGTTCGCACTGCATCGACGAGGCCAAGTCGCGGGCCGGCGATCTGCGGGCGGATGATCCGGTGCTGGCCTGGACGCGCGGCAAATACGAAGGGGGCGCTATCCCAATTCGGTTCTTTCTGAATCCTTATCGCGTGATCAGCGATACCTACGGCGTCTTTGTCTTCGACCCCGATGCCGGCTTTGCCCGCGGGTATGAGCCCTCGCTCGATTTTACCTTTTATGGCTGGAGGAACGGCGTTGCCGTCATGCGGCACAAAGATGGAACGCTGTTCTCAACCCTTTCGGGTCGAGCGTTCGAAGGGCCTCGCAAAGGTGAGCGACTCAAGTCGATCCCCACGCTGACGACCAATTGGGGCAATTGGAACGAGTCGTATCCCGGATCCGTCGCCTACAAGATGTTCGAGAAGTACCAGCCCATCGAGCTTTCGCTGCACGACAACGCCGATTCCAAACAGACGCGAGCTCCGGCAGATCAACGGCTGCCCGACGACGCGGACGTTCTAGGCGTAAGCGCGGCGGGAATTTGGAAGGCCTATCCGTTGAGCACCTTGCCCAAGCATGGCGGCGTCATCCGAGACACGCTCGCCGGCCAGGACGTCGCCATCCTCTGGTACCCGGCAACTCGCACCGCCGTCGCATATGCGCCGCGGCTCGATGGGACGGATCCATTGACATCCGTAAGAATGGAATTCGACGCGACCGACCCAATCGCGCCGTTTATCGATCGCGAGACCGGCTCGCGGTTCGGCGTCGAGGGACGGGCGTTATCCGGAGCGTTGAAGGGCAAGACTCTGACTTGGATCGACTCGGTGCAGTGCAGATGGTTCGCCTGGGCCGCGGAGAATCCGGAAACCGAAGTGTACGGCGGCGCGAAAGGTCAAGCGATCGCTCCGGGCCCTGAAAAGCAATCGGCCGTCCCGGGAAAGAAGGCAACGGAAATGGTCCTGGCCGTTCCCGATGCCGTGACGACTAAGCAGATTGAAAGCTGGCGCGGCGAGGGCTTCGCGGCCGTTGTGGTACTGCTCGACGAGGAGCATCCGGCGGATGCCTATCGGGCTGCCGCGAGCGCCGCTTCCGCGGCCAAAATGGAACTGTACTATTGGGTCGAGATCGCCCGCAGCAAGCGACTGGCCGATGCGCATCCGCGGTGGATGGCGTCGCTGGGAATGCACGACGATTGGCTGGCTCGCTTTCCGGCGGAAAAAATGCCGAAGAAGGGCGACGTTGCCAAAGCTTATCCCTGGGTGCCGATTGGTTATGCCGAGGCGTTTCAGGCCCATCTGCTGCGCCTCAAGGAACTGTTGGAAAAGGTTCCCGATTCGTATCGTGGTCTCCTGCTAAACGACCTGCAAGGAGGTCCGGCGTCGTGCGGTTGCGGCAATCTGCAATGCCGCTGGGCAATTGATTACGGTGTGCCGTCAACCGCGACCAAGGAGGGATACGACGATGCGGCCGCGCGCTTCGTGTCTGAGGTGCGCAAGCTAACGCCGGAAAAGCGAATCGTGCCCGTGTGGATGACCGAATGCGAACACCAGGATCTGCCGGCGGACAAAGCGCCTGCCGGAAAGACGACTGGATTGTGCGGCAGCGTCGCGTGCGCCACGGGCACGTGTCCGCGGGCATTCGCGAAGCAATTACGCGCGCTCATGGATACTCACGCAGGACCCTTGGGCCTGCTCACCGCTGAGTATGCCTGCGGACGTGACACACGCTTCTATGGCGGTCCTGGCGGTTGGATCGCGGCGGCTGTCGATTATCTCGACAGCACGCACCTGGTTTCACAGAAGCCCGGCTTGGCCCACGACCAACTTTGGTTGGTCGTCCAGGGCACGCCCGAGAATGCCGACGCGGAGGCTGCCTCGCGAAATGCGGCGCACAATCTACATCCGGGAGCGGTCATTGTCGCACGTGTCAACATCGACCAATCGTATGAGCCTCGCGTGATTGCGATCGATTAGGGCGTGGAAGTGCGGATCGGTTTTGACCTTCGCTCGTCAATACCTCAAGGAATAACAGGCATGCGAAACCTGGCTCTCGCCTATGGACTTGTGTGTTACGTGCTGTTCTTGGGCTCCTTCCTGTATGCCATCGGATTTGTGGGCGATCTATTCGTGCCCAAGAGCATCAATGGGCCGCTGACGGATGTCGACTGGCAGCGGGCCTTGATCCAGGATGCGGTGCTGCTCCTGTTGTTTGCCGTGCCGCACAGTGTGATGGCTCGGCCGCAGTTCAAGGCCTGGTGGACGAAGATCGTGCCGCCGCCGGTTGAGCGCAGCACGTACGTGCTCGTCAGCAGTCTTCTTCTATTCGCGCTCTACTGGTGGTGGATCCCCATTCCGAGGGTGATCTGGGAAGTCGGCACCCCGGCATTGCGGACGGCGATCTGGGGACTCTTCTGGGCCGGCTGGCTGCTCGCGCTGGTCTCCACTTTCATGATCGATCACTTCGACCTGTTCGGCTTGCGGCAGGTTTGGTTGTACTGGGCCGGGCGGGCCAACGAGCCGATCCCGTTTCGCGCGCCGCTTCTGTATCGCTGGGTGCGGCATCCGCTCGTTCTCGGCTTCTTAATTGCCTTTTGGGCCGCGCCGACAATGACTGCGGGAGGGCTACTTTTCGCCATCGCAATAACCGTCTACTGTCTGGTCGCGCTGCAACTGGAAGAGCGCGATCTAATCCATTTTTACGGTGAGAACTACTTGGACTACCAGCGTCAAGTACCAATGCTCGTGCCCGTACCCCGCGGACGCCGAGGTGGCAAATGATAGGGGCGCGCACTCACTCGCGTGTCAGCACCGCGCCTCCACGATCTGGCCCCAAGTTGCGAGATAACGATAGAGGGGTGGAAAGCTGCGCAATGCGATCGCCGAGAAGCCGGCGGCCTCGAAGGCCTTCTTGAGCTCTTGCGCTGTGTACAGGTTGGACTGCCACCATCGACCGATGAGCGGTCGGGTGAGCCAGTTGTCACGCGTAATGAAGAGCAGCAGGCTTCCCTCCTCCGCCAGGAGTGCATGCAGCCCACGCAGGGCAGCGACGAATTGGTCGCGCGGAACGTATTCGAGCATGGATGCCGATACGATCAAATCAAAGTTGTTCCAAGCCATGGGAAGAAAGTCTAGCGCAAGCACATCGGCCTGCACCAGTTCGACCCCCGCGACTCCACTCGCCTGTAGGGACGCGCGGAAACGATCAATCATCGCCGGCGTAACGTCAAATCCGTGCAAGGGTCCGGGCGCCAAGCCGCGAGCCACCATGGCCTCGCGCAAGGCGAGTAGGGCTGCCCCGGTGCCGCAACCCGCGTCGAGCACGCGGAGGCCCGGACGCAACAAGGGCGAGGTCATGAAGCAGGCTCGCAGTCCCTGTTGGTAACGGACAAACCGGATGAACCGTGAGTAGCTTCGCGCTCTTGCCGTAAAGAATCGCGCTGGATCAGGCGTTGCGGTCATGCCAACCATCCTAACACTTCCAATTGATTTCGAGCCTATCCGAGAACTGTCGGGGACTGTCCCAATTTTACGGTCGGGCACCATCCGTAGGATGGTCGGGGAGTAAAATGGGACTGTCCCCTTCTCCCGGACAGTTCTCGGATAGCCGCCAAAGGACGACGCTGAGCGTGACCCGCCTCATTACTGAGCCGGCTTACCTATTCCAAAGCGGGTGTCGACCCCGTTGAAGAATATTTGCTGCCCGAACGACGCGTACGAGTGAGCATTGTGCAATTGGTTCATGGCTGGTTGCGTCGCGTAATTGGCAGCGTTCTCGTTGATATGGTTCGCCCCGTTGGAAGCGGCCGGATGGTCCGCGATGTGCACCGGCTCGTGAAGCACCATCGCGGCTCGGCAATTGGGTCCAAAGCCCTTCGTGCCAGAGCGTTCTTGAAAGGCCGGCGTGAAGTTTACTTTTCCTAATCCGAGCGGGACGTGCGCGGGCGTCCCCTTGGCAGCCTCCGCCGACGTCGTGTCGTTGATGAAGAACGCGGTACTATTGTTCAAAATGGCGAGACTCTTGACATAAATTGCCAGCACCTGATCGATGTAGGCGATCGGTTGGATAGTCGCCGTGCTGATGTGAAAATGCGTTTCCAACGCCTCGATCGTGACGGCAACCAGGCGCGGTATGACTCGTGCGGGGTTCGTCAAAAAGGCGCGGGTATCGGTAAGGCCGCTGATCGCCCCCCGCGCCCAGAGGATGGACAGAGCTCGGTCGCGTTGGGCTAACGCCGACATGGTGAGCCGCGCCGGCGGGGTCACGCCGCCACCGCGCCTCGGCAGCTCCCTATCCAACGCGGCGACTGTTTTCTTGCCGACAACCCGATCGATCTTTCCCGCGAAGTTGAGAATCTTAGGGACTTGTCTTGATTTGTAGAGCGCCACCCTGTCGCCGGTCTCGGTTCCAAAAAAATCGTTTTCCGGAATTGGTGCGACACGCGGGCTCTGTTTCACTGCCCAGGCATTTAATGCTTTCTTGATGAGTACGACCCAAGGACCTCTGGGTGTAAAGTCCTGGCCGATATGGTCGTTGTCGTTATCGGCACACGCAATTAATTTAACGTTGTCCGCAAATTCCGACTGAAAGGCCATGATCCACCTGGTTTGATTGAGCCAAACGGGTCTGAAACCATCTGGACGTATCCGCTCTCACCTGCGTCAGAACACGCGGAGTTGTAGCCGCCGGAACGATTATCGAGTCCTGTGGCGCAAAGTTGCGTCAATTCCTGGAATCTCCATTTCCCCCGCAGGAAATCGAGGGTGCGAATCCCTTCGCAGGCTCATTTATGATGGTCGTTGTCTACCTTGGACAACGGCTGTAACTCTTGACCGGCCAGGTCAACACGTCAGAATGTCGCACGAGCACGAGGGTGCTCTGAAATTCTGTCGACCAAGACTTAGTGCGGAGGGAAATCCCGTGGCGATCGCCGGAGCGACGTTGGGACGGCCAATCAAGCTCGCGAATCTGCTCGAGGTTGGCTTGAAAAGCAAGCCGAACGAGCCGGCGCTAGTCTCCCTCGAACGAACATGGTCGTGGTCGGAACTCGACCAGGTTTCGACTCGGCTGGCCGGGCAGTATTTGGCGTTGGGCCTCGTTCCGGGCGACCGCGTTGCCTCGCTGTTGCCCAACCGCGGCGCGCTGCTCGTTCATTATCTGGCGTGCTTCAAGGCCGGACTTGTCGCGACGCCGCTCAACTATCGCTACCAGGCCCCAGAGATCGATCATGCTCTGGACGTCAGCGGTTCGTCGCTCTTGGTCGCGCATGCCGAGCGGGAAGACGTGCTGGCCGCCAGCGAGCAGGTCGCTCGACTCCGTTTGGGCCGCATCAGCTACGGCGCCGAGGGTGGTGCTCATCGCCGTCTGGAGGAGCTGATGACATTGGATGCTCCGCCGGCTGATCTTCCGCCGCCGCGGCCCGAAACACCCGCGTTTATCTTTTTTACGTCCGGCAGCACGGGCAAGCCGAAGGGCGTGACGCATTCGCACGAAACGTTCGGCTGGATGGTGGCCAGCGCCATCGCCGGTCTCGCGTTGACGCCGGCCGATGTTTTCCTGCCGGCGACGTCGGCCTCTCACATTGCGGCGACATCGCTGTCGTTCGCTGGGCTCGCTGCCGGGTCCTGTGTCGCTATCGCGCGGTCGTTCGGCGGAGACGAAGTGCTGCCCTTGCTCCGCAACACAAAACCTTCGCTGCTCTGCATGCTGCCCGCTCCGCTTTTCGGTCTGGTGCGCGACCACGATGCGGCCCGCGCAGATTTCCAATCCATTCGTCGTTGTGTCTCCGGCGGCGACAAGATTTCGGCCGAGTTGGAGCGTGAGTTCACGGGCGTGACGGGGTTCGCCATCGAGGAGTTATATGGCATGACCGAAACCGGCACGTCCACGATCAATCCGACCGCCGCGGGGAATCGGATTGGCTCGATCGGTCAAATGGCGCCGGGCTTCACCGCCTCGATCCGCGACGACAATGGCGCCGAAGTGCCCACGGGCACCCCGGGGCGGCTGTGGATACGGTCGCCCAGCAATATGATCGGCTATTGGAATCGACCGGATGCGACCGCGGAAACGATTGTCGATGGTTGGCTCGATACGGGCGACCTCGTGTCGGCCGACGAACAGAATTATCTCTGGTTTCGCGGCCGGAAGAAGCAAATCATCATTCACGACGGCTCGAACATCTGTCCGCAAGAAGTGGAGGACTCGCTACTGGA
Organism: Planctomycetia bacterium; assembly: GCA_031400775.1. Taxonomy (GTDB): domain Bacteria; phylum Planctomycetota; class Planctomycetia; order Pirellulales; family PALSA-1355; genus PALSA-1355. The sequence continues at coordinate 6,276 of JANNQN010000448.1, forward strand.
AGACCCGGCCATCGCCAGCGCCGGCGTCGTTGGCATTCACGACTTGATTCATGGCGAGAACGTGCGCGCGTACATTACATTTCGGCCGGGCGTCAAGCGGCCGACAGCGGCAGAGATCATTCAGTTCTCGCGCGCTCGCGTCGGCTATAAAGCGCCTGATGAAGTCGTCGTGATTGACGAAATGCCGATCAATGCGGTCGGCAAGGTGGATCGCGTGGCGCTAAAGCAGATGGCTGACGCGGCCGTAAATCGCCACATGCCGTGACGCGCCATGCTCCTGGTGGCCGCTTACTTCTGCTCTTTGGTCTTGAAGGCCGACTCGATCAGATCCTGCGAGAAGCCATCCGGCACGGTGCCTTGAGCCGCGTACTGATACACGGCGGCCAGGAAAATCTGCTGTAGCGTGCTAAACGTGATCGCGAGCAGAATGAACAGCGGCACCGCGACAACGCCCACGATGATCAGCGGCCATATCGTGTTCGTGGCCCCCGCAACGAACCCGGCGATCACCAGCGCCAGGATGACTGGCAACATGAAGACGAATTGCACCGCGCTGAGCGACACCTGGCCCGCGAGCGATTCGCCCCAGGTCTTGCGCAGCAGGCTGGCCGATCGCTTGACGGCCGCAAATGGGCCAAGTTTCTCCGCCGCCAGAACCGGCACCACCATGAACGTCACGACCGCCCAGGCCATGCCGATCAAGCTGATGGCGAACTTGCCGACGAGCGGCACGCGTTCCTCGATTTGCCTGAGGATTATTCCGACAGTTGCCGTTAGCAGCACCCAGCCCAATATCTGCGGCAGCCTTGCCACCGCGGCGTTCAGTCCATCGCCCAACGTCGGGTTGCCGCCATTGAATCGAATCAGAGCACAGCACACCAATGCCGTGTTAAAAAACACGATGACGAAACTGGTCGCCAGGTAAAATGCAAAACTGATAACCACCGGCAGGATCTGCTTCGCGCTGAACTCAAACGGCCTGCCGTCTTCGCGATTGGCAGCGCCAGGATTCTGATCGGCATTGTCGAAGCCCTGTTGCTCCTGCTCGTCCATGCGCGCGCCCTCGAGAACGGCGTTACGCACCGTCGGCGACACGACGAGAGGCAAGGCGAACGAAGCCATCACCAGCAGGCAGGCGATCGAGCTTAAGACCGGGAACAGCAGCAGCTCTTTATCGAGCCGCAGCACTTGCCAACTTTGCTTCATCAAAGCCCAGCCGCGTGCGAAGCGCTCGAACATAGGAAAACCCTCCAAACTCTTAGTTGACGAGTTCCATGGCCACCGAATGAACAATTGTAGCACGTGGATTTGGGCCCAATTTCAGCCGCCAAATCGCTGGTCGGCCCACGTTTGAGCGCACTCTTGAACTGGGCCGCTGCCTTTGGCAGACTTGCGTCTAGAGCGTAGCGCTCATTGCGCACGATCGACCACCTTCATTCTCAGGAGTCTTGCTGCAATGATCATTGCCCGAGTGCGACCAGCGCGCAGACAATCAGTCCTCACGGTTTTCACAGTCCTCACCGTTTTCATAGTGGCGACCGTATTCATTGTGGCTACAGCGGCCGTCCTGTCGATTGCTCCGTCGACGGCGCAGGCTCAGGTCGCGCAAGCGGAGCCGGAATACACGGGCGGCGATCGCATCGAAAAATGGAAGGGCAAAACGGTGCTGGTCGTGACGCCGCATCCCGACGACGAAACGTTCACTTCCGGTGGGCTGTTGTCGATGCTGGCCGCCAATGGGAACAACGTGCAGATCTTGATCTACACGACCGACAACGCCGGCTCGAACGATCCCGAGATGACCAAGGAAAAGCTGGCCGAGATTCGCCGCCGCGAAGAAGAAGAATCCTGTGAGATTCTCGGCATCCCCAAGGATCATATCACCTGGCTGGGTCACGACGACGGCATGCTGGAATACGTCGATCGCCGCGAGCTCACGAAGCAGGTCGCCCGCGAGATTCGCCGCCATAAGCCCGATGCGCTACTATCGATCGACCCAGGCGCGCCGTACGAGCAATGGCACAAGAGTGATCATCGCAGCGGGGCGGTGATCACGGCCGACGCCATGCGGGCTGCGGCATGGCGACTGTATTTTCCCGAGCTGGAGCGGGAGGGTTTCAAGCACCACAATGTGCCAGTGGCATTTTTCTTTTACTCGAACCAGCCCAACTACACGGTGGACATCACCGACGTGCTGGAGAAGAAGGCCAAGGCGGCGGCCGCGCACACCAGCCAGTTCGGCGATATGCTCAAACGCTACAACGCCACGAATCTGGTTGAACAGCGTGAGGGCCTGGCGAAAATGCTCATGGCAAGCCCCATCATCAAGCGGAAGAACGGCCGGGTCGTGGAACAGTTTCGCCGCACGACAGCCTACGGCGGATAAGATGGCCACTTCGTCATCGGGCGATGTGTTCGACGCGCCGAGACTTCGCCGAAGTTTGCGCCTGCCGGCGTTCCGAAAAACGGTGGATTGTTCGACCGTCGCAAGAAACAAAGTCAGGCTGACGACTTGTTGACACGCGGAAATCAATTGCCGCCGCGTCGTTAACGCTGTGGTTAGGCCCCTCGTCTCGGCTCAGCGAGGCCGATTATGTCCATATGAGAGTGCCAGGTAAAGGCTTACAAAAGTTCAAGTGCCATTCAGCCCTGACCCCGTTGTTTCGGCCAGGCAATACAGGTGTTTCTCGCCGCGGAGAAAAAGCTGGCGGCCGGCAATGGCTGCCGAGGCGTTGACCGGCTCGGACAAATGGTTCAGGGAAACGAGCCGCGGCGATTCACCGCTGCTGACGACGATGGTGGATCCTTCCAAGTCGGTGACGTAGATGTGCCCGGCGGCGGCGACCGGCGAAGAGTAAATGTTCTCGATGCCTTCCAAGCGGATCGCGCCGGGCCGATCTTCGCCGGTGCGCGCGTCGACGCGCGAGAGAATGCCCTGGTAGTGCGTCAAAAAGTAGAGCCCGCCGTCGTAGAGGACGGGCGACGGAACGTACGGCGTGCCGCGAATGCGGCTCCAGGCGATTCGGTCGCTGCCGGTAATATCACCCATGGCGCCGTCGAGGCGAATCGCTAGCAAGGCCCGCTTGTCGTAGCTGCTGCCGGCGAAGACCATGCCGTCGGCAGCCACCGGCGAGGCGACAATGTTCGACGATAGTCCGCCGCATTCCCACAGCACCTTGCCGTCGGCCAGATCGTAGCCGCGCACGCGACTGGTGCCGCTGACGATCACCTGCGTCTTGCCCGCATGAGAGACGATGATCGGCGTGGCCCACGAAGTGACTTCGCTGCGTTTGACTTTCCACCGCTCTTGGCCGGTTCGCTTGTCGAGCGCGACGACAAACGAGCTGCCCTCGTGATCCCAGTTGACGATTAGCGTGTCCTTGTAGAGCACGGGCGAGCTCCCCTCGCCGTGCCCATGCAGCGATTGCATCGGGCCAAAGTCGGCTTTCCAAACCAACTCGCCCTCGACGCTGAGGCAGTACAACCCAAACGAGCCAAAGAAGGCGAAGAGATGCTCGCCGTCGGTCGCCGGAGAATTGGATGCCAGGCTGCCCGACTGATGACCCTGCTCGTGCGGCAGCGCCTCGCGCAGCGTTTTCTGCCAGAGGATTTTTCCGCTCGTGCGGTCGACCGCCAGGGCCACGAACCGGTGGCGATGGGTGACGGCGAGGTTGTCGTGATTGCCTGGCGCCGTGCTGGGGCGTGGCGGCAGCGGATCGCCAAATGCGATGGCCGTGGTGAGAAACACGCGATCGCCCCAGACGACCGGAGTGGAATGGCCACGGCCGGGGATTTCCGTCTTCCAGTGGATGTTGGTCCCATCGGCCTCGTTCCAGCGCAGCGGTGGATCGCCGTGCGGGGCTACGCCAGTGCCGAGCGGCCCGCGCCATTGCCCCCAGTTCTCGGCCGCCTCGCCCGCGAGCGCAGCGTGTGCCGATAGCACGCACCAAGCCGCAAGCCAAAAGAATCGTCGCTCCAGCATGAGAGGTTCTCTGTGGGAATTCAACCGCACGGGCGACCGCCCTTATCCTATGCCCTTTGAAGGGAATGATTCAATACCCAAACGAGTCGACGCGGGAGACAACAATTGAAGTCCGTCCCGAGAATGGTTCGTTCGTGGGCATTCCTCGCCGTTAAGTTTGCTGTGGCGCAGTCTTTGCCCAATGACATCTGAAAACTCATCTGAGCATTCAAAGTGCCGACACTCGTCCAAAGCGACGTAGTTGCCGCTGCCCGGAAAGCTTCAATCGATTCGTGGCGTTACGCCCTGCTTACCGTTGCCGACTCAGTGCAACCGCGACACGGAAATCATCGTCGCGATTTGGGTTTTCAGGCGATGGGTGATCGTGAGTTCGAGCAACTCGGCCAACGAACGGACTTCCAGCTTTCGCATGATGGCCGCACGACGCGTCTCGACAGCCCGCTCAGAGATTGCCGATCGCAACTACAAGAGTGCCAACACGGGTTGTCCGATGCTCAACGGATGCGGCTGGCCCAAGCGGTCGTGGATCAGTGCCGCGGGATCGAGACCCATGCAGTGGTACATCGTGGCGTGAATGTCCACCGGATCGATGGGATTGTCAGTTGGGTAGGCCCCGATCTTGTCGGACGCACCCAGGACGACACCGCCCTGGATGCCGCAGCCGGCCCGGCAGCCCCTTCGACACCCGGGCATCTCAGCGGGGGCCGGAGCCACAGCGGTCAGAGCCAAAGCCCCCCGCCAACATATTTCGGCCGGACAAAAAATGTAGCTAAATCGCGCTGCCACGCTGGGCAGACGGGCGTCCATGCCCCAATTACTTGTAAGACGGCATAGCGGACTTATAATGCGCGGTCGGCGAGAAGTCCTATGCACATACGCTGTCCACATTGTCACAAGCCCGTCGAAGTCATCGATGACAGTGATTTCGTCGACGTCACTTGCCCCTCCTGTGGCAGCAGCTTCAATCTATTGTCCGACGCCAGCACGGTGAGTCGCGGGCATGGACAATTGGAACGGATCGCCCACTTCGAGTTGCTTGAAGTGGTGGGCGTCGGCGGATTTGGCACGGTGTGGAAGGCGCGCGATACAGAGTTGGACCGCATCGTAGCGGTCAAGATTCCGCGTGCGCAGAACAGCTCGATGGAGGAGCAGGAGCAGTTTCTCCGCGAAGCCCGCGCTGCCGCACAGCTACGGCACCCGAACATCGTCACCGTGTACGAAGTTGGGCGTCATCAAGGGATGATTTACATCGTCAGCGATTTCATTCAAGGCGTGACGCTGGCCGATCAAATCCTCGTGGATCGGCCCACGCCTCGCGAGTCGGCCGAGATATGCGCGACAGTGGCCGACGCGCTGGAACATGCTCATCAACGTAAGGTGGTGCATCGAGATCTCAAGCCCAGCAACATACTGATCGATGGCCAGCGGCGTCCTTATGTGGTCGATTTCGGCCTTGCCAAGCGTGAGTCGGCGGAGATCACGATCACGGTCGCGGGCCGCGTGTTGGGCACACCGGCCTATATGTCGCCGGAGCAGGCGCGGGGCGAAGCGCACGAAGTGGACGGCCGCAGCGATGTGTATTCCTTGGGGGTGATCCTCTATCAACTGATGACCGGCGACCTGCCGTTTCGCGGCAACAAGCGGATGCTGTTGCATCAAGTGCTGTACGACGACCCCCGCCCGCCGCGAAGTCTGAACGACCGGTTGCCCCGAGACCTGGATACGATCGTGATGAAATCGATGGCCAAGGAGCCTTCGCGCCGCTATGCCTCGGCCCAGGAATTGGCCGAAGACTTACGACGTTTTCTCGGCGGCCGGCCGATCGTGGCGCGTCCGGTAGGGCAATTGGAACGCGGCTGGCGCTGGATGCGCCGTAATCCGCTAGTGGCCACGCTCGGTTCGCTTACGGCGGTCACCCTCTTGCTCGCCACGATCATTTCGGCCGTCGCCTACCAGCGGACGCGTCGGGCCCTGGAAGGCGAGACGGCGGCGCGCAAGGAGGCAGATGCACAACGCCTGGAAGCACAGCAGGCGCTCGCAAGCGAAGCCCGCCAGCGACAGGCGACGCTGCGGGAGCAGCAGCGGGCCGAAGAGAATTTTCGCCGCGCTCGCGCGGCCGTGGACGACTCGTTTACCAAGATCAGCGAAAGCCGCCTGCTGGATGAGCCGGGGTTGCAACCGCTGCGCAACGAGTTGTTGGAAGAGGCCCTGCGCTACTACCAGCAGTTTCTCAGCGATCGCGGCGACGATCCACAGATTCGGGCCGACGTGGCTTCGGCTTACTTGCGGTTATCGCAGTTGCAATCGACGATGGGCCAGACCGACGAATCGCTGGTATCGCTCAAGCATGGCCTCGAACTCGTCGAACAGGCACTGGCAGCGGGACTGGATGTAAGAAAGCATGCCGGGGCCTTGGCAGGGTTCTTCCGCGGTCCGCGGTACGAGCGGCGCGCGCAAGCGCCGCCATCCAATCCGCTGATGGCTTTTTCGCTAATCGAAAAAGGCAGCCTGATTTGGAAAAATCTCGTTGCCCAGGCGCCCGAAGTGCCGGGATTCCGCCAGGACCTCGCCGGTTTCAATTATTATCTGGGCATGGCGAGCTACAATCTCGGCAATCGCCCCGCCGCCATCGAACAGATGCGCAACTCGGAACAGTTGCTCAAGCAGCTCAAGTCCGAGCAGCCCGATGCCAAGGTCATTCGCCAAGAGTGGGCGATCGCGGCCAGTACCCTGGGCTTGATGTACGAATCGACACAGCAACCGGCCGAGGCCGTAGCCATCTACACCGCCGCGCTGGTGGAGTATCCGGATAGCGTGGACCTGTGCACTCAAACCGCACGTTTCTTCGGCACCTACCCCGATCCTGCGATCCGTCGGCCCGAGGAAGCATTGCGGTTGGCGCGTCACGCCACGGAAGTTTCCCCGCGCGATCCAGGCGCCTGGAGTGTGCTTGGAATTGCCTATTACCGCGGTGGCCAATGGCAAGAGGCCGTCGGGGCGCTGCAAAAAAGCATGCAACTGCGCGACGGTGGCGAGGCGTTTGACTGGTTCTATTTGGCCATGGCCTTGCAACAGCTAGGGCAACAGGAGGAGGCCAAAAAGTGGTTTGCCCAGGGGGCCGCGTGGGCACAACCCCCGCGCAACTTGCGGCAAGTCCGACTGTTATTGAAAGAGGCGGCCAATGTGCTGGGAGAGCCCGCGCCCGAAGTCAAATGACGCGGCCACCGGTCGGCGGGCGGAGCAAGCCAAGCCAAAAACTTGACACGCCACCCCCCAGCCTGGACACTTGTGGTGCACTATGACGAGGGTAAGCGATCGGCTGTTCCCTGAGGATGCACCCCGAGACATTTCTAACAAAGGAACTCTCGCATGTCCAAGAAAGACAAACCGAAGTCAAAGCAGGGCGAGGACGGCAAGTCGGCGAAAACGGACGATACCACGGCCTTGCTGCAAATCCCGCAGGGGTTGTACAACACCTACCTTAGTCTCTTCAACACTGACCAAAAGAGGAACAAATTCTGGCGAAAGTTGTATGATCTCGTTGATGACGACGATACCACGGTTTACAGTCTGGAGCACTGCAACGTCACATCGAAAGAGAACGTAACTGTAAAAAGCGCCGACGCGGACGATGACGGTGACGAAGACGATGACTGCGGCAAGGAACCCAAGCTCTGCGACGAAGGGGGCGGGGGTCCATGACTCGACCCGTCTTGCGGCGGAACGTCGATGTGGAGCGCCGTGTCGAGCGCGACCTCGCGGAACTACCGTCCACGAATCGGGCCCATGCGCTGCCCGGCCTGCTCTACGATTGGCTGCGCGACGAAACGTGGGTCGCCGCCGCGATGAGAATCCCGTCGGCCGAGAGGCGGGCCTGGCTGGCCGGCGCCGGCGCGGCGGCCTTCGCACACGACTGGGGCGGCTATGCTTCGTTTTTGCGAAAGCTGACCGGCCCGCTCGAAGACCTCTGGCCCGCCGACGCGCTCACGGAGATTTTTTGCCGGCATACGCAATGGCTGCTAGCCAACGTCTCCGATAGCCTCGATTTTATCCACGGCCAGTTCGACGCACTCTGGGACGACGTAACGGTCACGGGTGAGGAGCACCTGCGCGATGCGGTGGCCGCCGGGCGCGGCGTGATGGTGCTCTCGGCGCATCAAAGCCATCCCGCATTTGGCTTCTTCCACCCAGCCTGGAAAGATCTGGGTATTAGCACTGTGGCCAATTTGGGCGATCGCAGCGCACCGCACAGTGCGACCTTTCTGAATGGTTTGCAAAAGCGTGTGGAGCTGCTACCCACAACGCCCGCGGCGATTCGACCGATGCTGGCGCGCCTCAACGGCGGAGGTTGCGTCGCCATTTACGGCGACTATCTCTACGCCGGTACTCCCGGCACGCTTTCGGCACTACTGGGCGGGCCGGTGCTGGTAGCCAGCGCGGCCGTGTCCGTGGCGTTGCGCACCGGCGCCGCGGTGATACCGTTGAGCGTGGCAAGGAATTGGCCGCCCGAAGTTGGCGGCGTCGAAGTTCGTATCTTTCCGCCGTTGCCGCTCGCCGACCTCGACCCGCGCGCACCGCATTCTCACGAGATGGCGGCGCTACTCTTCGGTCTGACGATTGAAGGCCTAATTCGCCGCAATCCCAGCGTCTGGCGTCTTTGGGCAACGCTCCGCCATCGGTGGCGATTGGGCCGAGAGGCAGCTCAACAGGCGACTTGATGAGGAATCGCCAGCTTCACTGGCAGCCGACGCTTACGCTCCGAAAAACGACGAGCGTGTGAATCCCAACAGCAAGTCTTGATCCCGGGCTGCCTGGGGAGCCACCGATTGATTAGCACAGCTTCCGACTGCGTCAGTACGGACTGCCGAAGCGCACCTACAAGAGTGCCAACACGGCCTGGCCGACGCTCAACGGATGGGGCCTGCCCAAGCGGTCGTGGATCAACGCCGCGGGATCGAGACCCATGCAGTGGTACATCGTGGCGTGAATGTCCACCGGATCGATGGGATTGTCCGACGGGTAGGCCCCGATCTTGTCGGACGCACCCGGGACGACACCGCCTTGAATGCCGCCGCCGGCCAGCAGCACCGACTGACAGGATCCCCAATGATCGCGCCCGGCCTGGGCATTGATCTTGGGCGTGCGGCCGAACTCGCCCATGACGACGATCAGCGTCTCGTCCAAAACCCCGCGGCTGCCGAGATCCTCGATCAATGCCGATAGGCCCTGATCGAGCATGGGCAACAATTCACTTTCGAGCGCCGCGAAGTTCTTCGAGTGCGTATCCCAGCCGTCGCAGACGGTCATTTCATTAAAGTGTATCGTCGTCATTACGACTCCCGCCTGAGCCAGACGCCGCGCCAGCAGCATGGCGCGGCCGAAGCGATTCAAGCCGTACCGCTCCTTGATCGCCTGGGGCTCGCCGTCGAGCGAGAATTCTTCCGCGGACCCTTTTGGCGCGCCGGTCAGGGTGACGGCCTGACCGCGCAGTTTGCCATAGGTCTCGCTGTCGGCGATCGCCGGACGCTGCGATTCGAGCAGCGAGAGCAAGCTTGCACGGCGCTCGTGGCGTTCGGCCGCGATGTCCGCCGGGCGACTCAACGCCGGGACCGAGTCCGCTCTGCCCGGATCACCGTCGACGCACAGAGGATCGAATACGGAACCCAAGAACCCGGCCCCGCCACCGCGCAAGGGCGTACGAGCCCGTTTGAACTCGCCCTCGAGACTGCTTCGCACGGCGAGTTGAGGGATCGCGACAAAGCCCGGCAGCGAGGTGCGCGATGGCGGCAGCATGGCCGCGAGGATCGCGCCGTGGTGCGGAGCATCGCTCGATTGAGGCGGGCGCACGTCGTTGTCCAACTCCGGACGTTCGACATGGCGCCCGGTCAACGTGTAATAAATCATCGGGGTGTGATTGTGGTTGTTGTGGCTGACCGATCGCACGAGCGCATAGCGGTTCGACAACCGGGCAAGCCGCGGCAAATGTTCGCAGATGGTCACGCCCGGTGTGGCCGTGGCGATTGGCTTGAACGGTCCGCGAATCTCGGCGGCCGCTTGCGGTTTGAGATCCCACATATCGAGATGCGGGGGCCCGCCCAACAGGTAGACAAGAATGCACGACCGGGCTTTTCCTCGCTGCGCCGCCCGAGTGGCCCCGCCCGCCAGATGCGGCATGACGCTGCCGGCGATTGCCAGCCCGCCCCCGACGCGCAGGAACAGCCGTCGATTCATGCCAGCGGCGCCAGACGGAAGCGGAACGCACAGCATCGCGGGTTGATCTGCCAGGTCTTCGAGAAGCCGCCCAGGTATACGGCTGTTAGCATAGCAGCCGCAACGATTGCCTCCAAGAATCGCGAATATCTGGTAACGACCTCGGCTATACTGGTCGCAGGTCAAACGCGGATTGTCGTGCCACCGTTTGCCAGGAGACCGGCGTGAAAGTCGACCACCAAGAAATCGTTGCCCCGGGCTGGAACGAAAACGGCAGAGCGTTGCTCTGGGTTGCTGCGTTGGCAGTTATTGCCTTAGTGTTCCGTTGGTGGATCGCCCGCCGATGACCGCCCGTAATCGCCGCTCGGCTATACTGGTCCTTTGAGCGAAGGCCCAAAGCAACTTGCGACGCTTTTGTTCGGCGTGCTTCTCTATGCCTATGTAGCGTTCTTGGCGTCAGCGTCAATCGCAGAAGCGATAATCGGATGTCAGCCTTTCGCCACTCGAAGCAGCGAACATTCGGCGTCGCCTTTTCTTCTGCCGTCTTGGCATTTATTGCCTATCGTGAGACCGTCCACGTTCGGCGACACCGGGCACGCCCCAGTAGCTACTTACCGCGGTCGATGTAACCGAGGTGCCAAGTCCGCGCAACTGATGCCCAGGGTAGTTCAAGACAGGCTGGCTCGTCGCGACAAACGCCACTCGATGACTTTGAGACGCCGAGCACAACCAATAAGCTGATCGCTCCGATCAAGAGCAGAGTCCGACTGCGCGGTTCGGGAACTAGAAGATCGACAGTAAACTCAAGTCGCAGCCCCTCCCCCACTCCAAACACGTCGTGCGCCTTGACTGCAAGTAGATTGAGCCCACGGCAATCGCATCTAATTCTGTTGCACTATTGGTAGCGGCCTGAAAGAGTCAAGGGCCCTTGAAGTATCCCTTCGGAGGAACGTCACTCACGGAGGGTTTTTTCATGTCCCAGCGACTCGTGGCAGTTTTTACTCCGT
>JANNQN010000449.1:0-11857 GCA_031400775.1 Planctomycetia bacterium
GGCCGTCGGTGTCGGCGGTGAACTTCAGCCCCAGCTCGACGGCCTGGTTGTCGCCGCTGTCGAGAATCGAGGGAGAGACGCCCGAGCCCCAGAACGACGATAGTACCGGCGCCGGCTGATTCGACGTGTAGATCGAACTCCAGGTGTCCGTGGCCAGCGCATTGCCGGCCAGGTCCTTCACCCCGCCGGCACTGACGATAATCGTGTACACCGTCGCAGGATCTAGTGGGCTGTTCGGCGTGACGGTTGCCGTGCGGGCGGCGGCGTCGTACGAAACCGTGGACGCTATCGTGGTATTGTTCACCGCGTTCAAGAGCGGACAGCCGCTGCACCAGCCGCCCGGCGTCGGGCAGCAGCCCGAGGGCACCATCGAGTCGTCGGGGCGAACCAGGCTCACGGTGAAGCTGTTGACCGTGGCGGCGCTCAGGGCTTCGCTGAATTCGATCGTGAAGGCCGAGGTCGTATTCACGACCGAAAAGCCGCCGGACTGGCCGAATTTGGTGACGGTCGGGGCGGTCGTGTCGGCGGCGATCGCCGTGTTCACGACCACGTCGATCCAGTAGTTGGTGGACTGATAGCTCAGAGTCGGGAAGACTCCAGCGGCATACGCGTACACGCCATTGGGCCCGGCCGGGCCTTGCGACATGGCATGCAGTGGTCCGTTGTCGACCCCGGCGGTGCTGAAGTATGAGCGCGTGACGGAGTAGTGACCGTTGGGCGCCGTGTACGAGGCGACGTACGTGGTGCCCGCGCTAACCGGAACCGGCGCGCTGAAGTTGACGGTCTGCCAGCCGGAGCCCGATTCGCCGCTGAACGTGGCCGTGGCCAACAGCGTGCCACTGTTGGTCCACAGGTGCGCGAGGTGCGTACCCGTGTTGGAGGAGGCCTTGTAGAACTTCAGGCTGGTGACGAATCCGTCGACGTCGACGCGGAATCGCACTCCCAGCTCGGCCGTCTGCCCGTCGCCGCTATCGACGATGGCCGGCGAGGCGCCGGTATCCCAGAACGAGTAGACGCCGGGGTTTTGCGTGGGATTGATCGTCACGCCCGGCGAGGGCGTCTCCAGATTGCCGCTATCGTCGATCGCGCGGGTCTTGATCGTGACGGTGCCGCTCGAGCGAGGCGTCCAGGAGTACGTCCAGTTCTCAAGCCCCGAAGCAGGATGCCAGGTCGCGCCGCCATCGACCGATACTTCGACGCCCGAGACTCGACCGCCGCCTTGTTCCTGGGCGGTGCCGCGAATCGTAACTGCCGTTCCGGCGGCCAAAGTCACGCCATTGGCGGGCGAGGTGATGGTCGAGATCGGAGCCGTGAAGTCGGTCGACATGCTGGCCGCCACCAGTCCGCTCATCAAACCGCCGGCCTGCACGCCCATGTCGGCGAAGAGATTGATCGTGGCTTGCTGCATGGCCAGCTCGGGGGTCGACGCCAGGCTGTCGTGGTGCCCATCGAGTCCCCACGAGTATTGGATCGTGCCGGCGCTAAAGACCAGGGCTCCGCTCGCGGCCCGGTAAAGGGTCATATTGTGCGTGGCAGTTCCCCCGGCGTAGCTGCTGCCGTAATCCTGGATGTAGGCGTTGACGTTCACCGTGGTGTCGGAGAGATGGAACAAGCCGGCCGGCCGAAATCCGTTGTCGATGTCCTCGTTCCATTCGTAGCCCAGGACATGGTCGCCGAGGGTCGCTGTTTGATTGCCGGAGAGATTCGCGACGCTGGTATTGCGCCAAAATCGCATCTTCCCTTCGACCGCCCCGACCTGCATGCTGACGCCGACCGAACCGTCGCCGTTGACCGTGAACAGCGTTCCCGTCAAGCCATTCTCCGGTCGGCCGCCATCGGCCGGCGGGCTGAAGCGCGGATCGCGCCAGGTGCCGGTCCAAACGCCGGGCAGCGGGTCGATCTTGGCGTTGGCGTGCGTTTCCTTGTAAACGACCAACGTGGTATACGGCGTGTTCGACGAGTCAATGCTGTTATCCCAACGGGTCTTCCAGAACATGTCGTTGCCGCTGAAGAACGCCAGATCGACGCCTGCGTCGCGGGCCGCCTCGACGTTGGCGCGCTGCTGGCCCGACCAGTATTCGTCGTGACCGGCCGTGACGAACACCTTGTGCTCGAGCAGCTCGGCGCCGCGGCGGTCGGTGTCGATGCCGGACGTATAGCTGACGTCATACCCATTTCGCTCCAGGAAGCGGAGCATCGGATACTCCGAACCGAAGAAGTAGGTTAGCGTGGCGTTGTCTCGCGTCGTAAGCGGACGGTTGTAGCTCACCTCGTACGCGCGGCCCATCGGCAGATAACTGCTGTCGTAAAGGCTGCTGCCACCGTAGTCGTTGTAGGCCTGCCAGGTCGTGTCGGAGGTCTGAAACAGTAGATCGGAATGGCCGTTGTCATCGCGGACCACGAAGATGATATGGCTCTCGCCGAAGACGCCGTCCTCGCGCGAAAGCTTGGCGATGTAAACGCCCGAGACGGCGGTTGACGGAACGTTCCAGGAGGCTGAAACCCTCCAGTTGCCCGCATCGACCAGCCCCGTCTGGAAGTCTTCGAGCGGATTGGGTTGGTTGTTGGCTAGCGCCGCATTGGGATTGATCGTGGCGACTTTGCGCGCGCCCAAGTCGTTGTAGTAGCCCATCCGATAAACGTCGATGCGGTAGTCGTTGGCATCGGTATCGACCTTGAAGTCGACGCGCTCGCCGACGTTGACGCTGAACTGCGCGGCGAAGCCTTGAATGTTTGCAGAGCCCGATCCGGAGATGTCCCACTCGTTGGACGACGTGCCCTGCAGTGCGTTCTCGGCGATAATGGCGGCTGCCGAGAGCAGCGTTCGATCTTCCAGGGGTTCCAGGTTGATCGAACGGACCAGCGGGCGGGCCCCGCTCAGACTCAGAGGAGAACGTCCAAGAATCGTAGACTTGAGTTTGCGAAGCATGCGAGTTCTGCCGAGGGCGTGGTTCGATTGAAACGAATTGCGTCCTGACCGGTCGTGTGACGACAGACGGGCTCCAAGCCAGAACGGCCTGGCTACCGAAGGCGTTAGGTCCTTGCGCCACGTGCCAAGGAATCGCGCCACCTCCACGACGACGTGAGTGCGAGGGGTAGAACTTCATGCTGATTGGCGATATATAGGAAAACAAGATTGTTTGGGTAGTTTGAGTATTGAGCGTTGACATTGGCAGGTTCCTATTTGGCCTAACCCACAGATCCGATATGGCCGCCACCACGGGCGGTCAAACGATGGTGAGAAATGTCAACAAATCCGCCTGGAAAACGCCGGCTGGGCGAGGGATTGTCCATCCGCCAGAGGGGTGAGAAATGTCGACAACGGAACGTCGACGGCCAAGAATTGGCGCTGAATCGATAGGTCAACGTGATCGTGCTACACGACCAAATCCGCCCAGCCGAAGAGAACTTGCGGAGTCCGGCGCGACTAGAGCAGCCAGAAGTGATACACGTTCTGCACGTGCGACAGTTGATAGCCAGCGCGCTCATAGAGATGGCACGCGGGCAGATTCTCCAACTGGGTGACGACGCGAGCTTCGCCTGCGCCGCGCGTTTGCATCCAGCGATGCGCCGCGTCGATCAAGGCCGAGCCAATTCCGCGACCGCGCATCGCGCCGGCCACCGCGATCAGCCCGATCTGTGCGACGCCGCCGGACTCGGCCAAGGTGATCATGCCGCCCGGGTCACGCTGGACTTGCTCCTCATTGTCGGTGGGATCGGTCGCGGCCACCAGCACCGCATCGGCCAGCTCGCCACGGACGCTCCGCTCGATCCAGAGGCGATACATTGCTTGGAACTTTTCCCGTGGAAATGTGGGGTCGACGTTGAAGCGTGAATACTTACCAGCCGCGATGGCCAGCTCCGTCAGACCTGGGGATGCCGTCGTCGCCGTGTAAGGAAGGATCGCTGGGCGTTCACGGTCGGAAATCTCACGAGCACCATTGGCCGCGAGCGAACCGCCCAGCGGTCTGGTGAACGTGGCCTTGCGATCAACCAGCCTCCCGCCGAACTCGGCGATGATTTCGGCGGCGACGTCGCGTCGCTCTCCGGTCGGCCAAACCGCCAGGCGAACGCCGGCGGCGCGCGCTTGGCGCAGGGTATCAACAAGCGCCGCGTCGCTCAGATCGGCCTGGGAGACCTGGGCCACGGAGAAGCCGAAATTCTCGCACTCCCAGTCCAGCCGGACGAGCGCGGACGTCGCGAATTCGATCGATGTGTCGGGCATGCATCGGTCCTTCTTAAGCCGCGGCCCGTCGGACAACTCCGCGGGCCGCAAAGGCCTGAATTCGCGACACGACTTCCATCTGTTCAATCTGTGAAATGTCGTAATAGAACGGCAGCCGCATCAGTCGGCTGCTCAGCTCTTCGGTCACTGGCAGATCGCCGGCGCTGTAACCGTATGTCATGCCCACTGGCGCCGTGTGCAACGGCACGTAGTGAAACGGAGCGGCGATACCGTGCTCCTTCAGGTTTGCGATCAGAGGGTCGCGGACCTCGGCATCCCTCAGCAAGACATAGAACATGTGGTAGTTGCTCTCGCATTCCTCGGGAATGCTGGGTAGTTGCAACCAACCGTGTCTTTCCAGCGGCGCCAGGTGATGGTGATAGAAGTCATAGATGTCGCGACGCCGCTGGGAGATTGATTCGAGCTGCTCCAGTTGTGCGTACAGAAACGCGCAATTGATCTCGCTGGGGACATACGAGGAGCCGACGTCGACCCAGGTGTACTTGTCCATCATCCCCCGCAAGAAGCGGCTGCGGTTGGTGCCCTTGTCGCGAATGATCTCGGCGCGCTCGATGTGCTCGGAGGCATTGACGCACAGCGCGCCTCCTTCGCCGCAGACGTAGTTCTTGGTTTCGTGAAAACTGTAGGCGGCCAGGTGCCCGATTGAGCCCAGCGGCCGGCCCTTGTAATAAGCGTTGACTCCTTGCGCGGCGTCTTCCACCACCGTCAAGCCGTGCCGCGAGGCGATCTCCATGATCCGGTCCATTTCGCAGCTCACGCCCGCATAGTGCACCGGAAAGATCGCCTTGGTGCGCTTCGTGATGGCTTGCTCGATCAGTTCTTCGTCGATGTTCAGCGTGTCGGGCCGGATGTCGACGAACACGGGTCTGGCTTGCAGCCGCGCGATGGCATTGGCCGTCGAGACGAACGTATAGGAGGGCAGGATCACTTCGTCGCCCGGCCGCAGATCACAAAGGATCGCCCCGATTTCCAAGGCCGCCGTGCATGAGGGAGTCAGCAGCACTTTGGCGATGCCGAACGTCTCTTCCAAGAGGCCGGCGCACAACTTTGTATAGTGGCCGTCGGAGGCGATCTTTCCGTCGCTGATCGCCTGCGTAACGTACTGGACCTCTTTGCCGGAAATGTATGGCTTGTTGAAGGGAATCCGCTGGGCCATGCGCTTCGCTCCCTCTTCGTGATTTTCCGTGACGCTGGCCTGAATGAACCAAGCCAGCTAGCAGTTCGCGCCGCCTGGGCGCGCACACAGAGCGCGCACCGCGAGGGCGTCTACTCATTTATCGCGTGGAAAGCGGGCCGAACTTGCGGATTACTGGAACTTTTCGGAACGCGTAGAGATTGCCGCCGCCCCCAAGAGCGTGTGAGCACTAGCGAAGCTTGCCGTTGCTTGCAGACCCAAGCACAGCATGATCTGCACGCTGCACATAGATGTCGCCCAGCTCGGTCTCGGCGACCTTGTGCATCGAATCCGGAACTCCCAACATGTCGGCCTGCTCGTGGGTCAACAAGACATACTTGGAGCGGGGCGGCCAGGCCTGCTGTTCCCAGAAATTGACGGTCGAGAGACCTATCCCTGGCGGCAAGGCCATCAGTTGTTGCGAATCCATCAGGTGCATGTCGATCAGCATCGTGTTGTCCCAGGCGGAGGCGCCCGGTTCGAACTTCATGACTTTGGCGGTTTGCTCCGCAAACGGAGCGATCTGAGACGGTTCAAACTCGACGCGCGGCTGGTGAAATTTGCCGAACTGCACGACCGCGAACACGCCCGCGATCAGGCTCACGATGGCATAGCGTCTCAGCCAATCGAGCGATCCGCAGCCAATGAGCACCAAGAGCGTCACCAGCATGTGCGGCGCGATGACCCGAAAATCGCGCCAGTCGTGAACGTCGTACAGCGCGATGACGAAGGTGCCGATGCAGCCCAGGTTCAGTAGCGTAAAGCCCAAAGCGGTCGCCGCCACGTCCACTTGATCGTTTGATTTGGACGCGCCGTGCCGAGCGCCAACCAAATGACGCTGACGAAGATAATAGATTGCAGCGCCAACGATCATCATGGTCTGCCAGCGAAAGGCAATCTGCACGACCGTGTCGTGGTTCGGCGCTATGTACCGCACGATGTTCTTAAGCGTATGCAGGAAGACCAGCCAGCCGGTGGTCAGTGGCGACTCGAAGGCGCCTGCCAAGACGTTCTTCATGAAGTTCGGATACGGCGAGACCAGCATGATGGCCTCGACGTACAGCGCGGCGACGAACGTCAGGCCGCCGGCCGCCAGCAGTCCCCATTGACGCTTGTTTTCTGGCCGCATGGCGACCCACATCAATGGCACGGCAACCCAGGCCCAGGTGACGCGCAACTGGGCAGCGACCGCCACGGCGACTAGGGCCAACAGGAGCAACCACCGGTTGTCGCTACTGCGCACAAGCAAGACCGATAGCGCCGCCAGCACGAATGCGATCGCGAGGTGCAACACCTCCTGCATCGAAGTGGGAATGTACAGGATGAGCGGCCAGAACGTCGTTACGACAAAGGCCGCCGCCCAGGCCTGTCGCAGGCCAACGCGGCAACAGGCTACCCAGATCAGGCCGCCAAGCAGGAGCAGACCCGCGTTGAACAGTGGGATCGACGCGAAGTGCAAGCCCGTGGCGTGTGCCAAGGTACCGTAGAGCGCGGGAACGAAGGGACCGTGCGTGCCGAAGCGGACCCACTCGGCTCGTGCGGGCCACTCGTGGCTGACCGTGTATCCTCCCTGCCAGCCGGCGGAATCGAAAACCGCCATCTCGTTGAAGTACCACATTTCGTCGTGCCAGACCGGCGCACAATCCCACAAGCTGCCGCCGCACAGCACTGCCAACAGCAGCGAGGCGATCAATACAGGTCCGGCGACGATCAAAAACGACGCCAGCGACCATTCGGCCGCGCGCGCGAGAGCGGATTGCGCGGTCGATTCGCCCATTCGAGCGGATTGCTGCTTGGGCACGCCGAACGTGCGATTCGGCAACAGTTGCCCGACGTACGCCTGCGCGGCGAAGCAACGATCGGCGAGCGTCGCAGTCCGAGTCTTCATGCACTCTCTCTAATCAAGGTGGCCGATTGTCTCAGGAACCAAGCGAACGCGCCCGGCGATCGCTGGCGAGCTCCGGATATGACGGGCGGTCGGCAGCCGCCGCGAGCACGTGGCGCTCCCGATACTGAGGCTTTTCATTGACGTTCAAGTGCAGGCGGCCGAGGTACTCGCCGATGATTCCCATCCCCAAGAGCTGAAGTCCTCCCAGGATAAGAATCGACACGATGATCGAAGCGTAGCCCGGTGTCGTGATGCTGCCGGTGAAGTGGCGGAACAGGTAATAGACGCCGGTCAGCAGCCCACCGACCGCGGCCAGGCTGCCCATCAGAGACACAAACTGCAGGGGGAGCAGCGAGAAGTTCGTGAACAGATTGAGCGCCAGCGTGACCATCTTGGCCAGTGAGTCGCCGGACCGCCCGCTAGCGCGGGGATGGTGCTCGACGGTCGTCGTGCCGACGCGGCGCGTGTTCCAAGCCAGCAGTCCGTCAATAAATGTAAACGGTCGGGTATAGCTCAGGATCGCCTCCAAGAGCTCGCGACGAAAAACGCGAAAGGCGGTCACCGTAACCGGCAGTCGAAACACTCGACGAAAGAACATATTCACGACCGCCGACCCGGCATTCTTGAGCAGCGGATGCTTCTTCTTGTCGTAGCAACCGTAAACCAGGTCCAGATCGCCCGCCGCGATCGTGTCGAGCAGCTTGGGAATTTCCTCGGGCGGATGTTGCAGATCATCGTCCATAGTTACAACGAGCGCTCCGCGCGCATGGCGAAAGCCGCACATCAGCGCGTTATGCTGGCCATAGTTGCGCATCAACTGAACGGCGACGATGTGCTCGGGGTCCTGCTGCTGCAAAGCGGATAGCACGCGCCACGAATCGTCGGGGCTGCCGTCCTCGACCATCACCACTTCGTACGTCAGATCGAGCCCGCCAAGAACCGTGCGCAACCGCGCGAGCAAGCTTGGCATGATCTGCGCCGAGTTGTACACAGGGATGACCACCGACAGGTCGATCGAGTCGTCACCGTGGATCACCCTCAGGACCTGACCGCCCGACGCTTCCTGTGCGTCGGCCGATGGCCCGGAGGCGGCCCGATTCGAGGGCGGATTTCCTTGATTGAAGCGTGGCGGTTTCATACGGCTTTACCCGAGTGTCGCATGGCCTTGGGAACGGATCGATCGAGTTGATGGCTCCGATTGCCGGCCTAGCTGCGCCGCCACAAACGCATTTCCAGCGAAACGCGAGTCATGTCATCATTCAAGTTGGCCGCGCCACCGTGGATCAGGTATGGCGAAAAGACCATGACCTCCGAGGGCAGCGGATTGGGGCGGGTCATCATCAGCGGCATCCGCGCGCTGGTCACCGTCGGAACGGTAAAGTTCAGCCCGCCAATCTTGGCACCATCGACGGATCGCTCGATGTCGTTTTCCGACCATTTGTGGCTTCCCGGCAGAACGGGCAGCGACGATAAGGCGTTGCTTCCCGCCACCGGCAGGTAGATGTTAACGCCGTCGCGCAAGTGATCCAGCCACACGTCTCGATGCGGCGGATTGTTGTCCTGCGGCTTGTGGGGCCGTACGATCCGCAAAAAGAACGGCCGTCCCTGGTACTTCGCGCCAGCGACCGTCAGGGCGACGCCGCAGATTTCCGAGATCCGATTTTCAACGACTTCGAGCGGAAGCGGAAACTGATGCCGCTCGAACCCGATTCGCGTCTGCTTGATGACCGCGGCGTGCTGCTCGTCGGTGACCAGGCGGTGATATTTTTCCAGGCAAAACGAATCGGCGGTGCGGACACCGGCCTCCTCGACTTTGTCGCGAACGAGTGCCGTAAAGCCCGCGATCAATTGCTTGAGTTGCGACTCGGCGAGCGAAGGGGCTACGCAAAAGCCAACGTCATCCCAGCCGGAATCGCGAATGATATTGTCGTCGGACTCGAGCAAGACGGTGCTTGCGCCGTTTTCGGTCGATCCTTCGAGTTGGAACGCTACCCGTTGATTGTCGATCCAATATTCCACTAGTTGCATGGGACTTTACTCCATGGGTCGGCCATGTCGACGACGACTGGACTCTTCGCGACGGTTTCGTGAAATGCCGGGGTTGGCAGCAGCGCGGCTTCCACCTCGGCGAGCAATTCGGGGGTCAATTCCAACTCCGCGGCCCGGGCATTGGTCCGAATTTGCCGTGGGCTCGAGGCACCGGTCAGCACCGAAGCCACGCCCGGCAACCGCAAGCACCAGCCGATGGCCAGGGCGGCAAGCTCCAGACCATTTCGCACGGCCACGGCGCTGAGCCGCGCGACGATTGCTTCGTTGCTCGCTTGGTGCTGCCACATGTCCTTTCTTGACAAGGGGTGAGCGCCGCGCGAACCAGCCGGGCACTGGCCATCGAGATATTTGCCGGTCAAGACTCCTTGCGCAAGCGGCGAGTAACCGATGATACCTACGCCCAGCGACCGGCAGGTCTCGAGCGTCGAGGCCTCGATTCCGCGCTCCAGCAAGTTGTAGACGAATTGATTGCTGATCGGCGAAGTGGCGTCCATGATGGCGGCGAGGTCGTGGCAGCCGACGATTTGATCATCGCTGAAGCGGCTGACTCCCCAGTAGAGAATCTTGCCCTGCCGCACCAGATCGTCCATGGTCCGGATGGTCTCATCGAGCGGCGTGTTCGCGTCGAAGCGATGGCATTGCAGCAGGTCTATATAGTCGGTCCGCAATCGCTTCAGCGAGCGGTTCACCGAACAGACGATGTGTTTTCGCGACAGCCCCCGGTCGTTCGGATCGCCCGAGATGGGAAAGAACATCTTGGTGGCGACGACCATTTCGTCGCGGGGAATCTGGCCCAGGAATTTCCCCAGGATTGCTTCGCCCGCGCCGTTCCCGTAGGTATCGGCCGTGTCCAGAAAATTGATCCCGGCCTCGCGCGCAGCCAGCAGAATTTCGAGCGCCTCGGACTCGTCGACCTTCACGCCGACCGTGTTCCAGTTGCCGAGGCCAACGGCGCTAACTTGAACACCGGCGCGTCCGATGCGGTTGTATCGCATGGCGATCATGTCCTGTGCGCGGTTACGACGCGCGGCTCGATTCGACTCGCCCGACTGGTCGGTCGGGGAGACGCGGGCATACTAAACGCCACTCGATCGTTTCGCGGCGCTGCTGACAGAGCGTGTGAAATGATAAGATCCGCAGACGTGGCACGATGCCGGCGCCTAAGGATTCCTGGTTATGTATCGACTTGGCGCCGCTGCGAACTTGCGGATTAGTCAAGAGCTTCCTTGCCGCCAGTGACAGTGAGTCGCTGCAAGCAAGAGGCCGTTCCCATCGCGCCGGCGACTTGCTAGGCCGCTTTCGCCAGGCCGGGCGTGCTGTCTCGAGCGCGCGCGTCGTCGACGATCTGTCGCAGATAGTCGCCGTAGCTGTTCTTCAGTGGCCGTGCCAGGACCGAGAGCTGATCGGCATCGATGAATCCCATGTGCAGGGCGATCTCTTCGATGCAGGCGACCTTGAGTCCCTGCCTTTGCTCGATCGTTTGCACGAAGTTAGAGGCGTGGCTCAGCGATTCATGCGTGCCCGTGTCGAGCCAGGCGAATCCGCGTCCCAGGCACTGCACGGCCAGCCGCCCGCGGTCCAGGTACGCGCGGTTCACGTCCGTGATTTCCAACTCCCCGCGCGGCGAGGGTTTCAGCCGCGAGGCGATCTCCACCACGCTATTGTCGTAAAAGTACAGTCCCGTCACGGCCAATCGCGATCGTGGACGGGTTGGTTTTTCCTCGAGCGAGACAGGCGAGCCCGCGGAATCCAACTCCACTACGCCGTATCGCTCGGGATCGTTGACCGTGTAGGCGAATACCGTGGCGCCGTCGCTCTTGCCGGCAGCGCGGGCGAGCATCGGCTGAAAACCGTGGCCGTAGAAAATGTTGTCGCCCAGCACCAGGGCCACCGGATCGTCGGCGATGAACTCGCGACCGATCAGAAACGCTTGCGCCAGGCCTTCGGGCTGGGGCTGAACGGCATATTGAATGTCGAGTCCCAGCGAGCGGCCATCGCCCAGCAATCGCTCGAACCCGCCGATGTCCTGCGGCGTCGAGATCACGAGGATCTCGCGGATTCCGGCCAGCATCAACACGGACAACGGGTAATAGATCATCGGCTTGTCGTAGATCGGCAGCAACTGCTTGCTGATCGCCAACGTCACCGGATACAGGCGCGTGCCCGAGCCACCGGCCAGGATGATGCCTTTGCGGCAATGCGTTGTGTGCATGTTCTAAGCGCTCGCTGAGAGAAGCCCCAGACGTTCTCGTCGATAGGATCCAGAAGTGACGCGATTCACCCAGCGATGGTTGGTCAGATACCAATCGACGGTCAACGAAAGGCCAGACTCGAACCGCTGCGTGGGCCGCCAACCCAGCTCGCGGCTGATCTTGCCGGCGTCGATGGCATAGCGGCGATCGTGCCCCGGCCGGTCCTTGACGTAGGTGATCAACGACCGGCAGGGCGAATGCGCTAGCTCGGGCAGACGATCGTCAACTGCTGAACAGATTGCCTCGAC
>JANNQN010000450.1:0-3007 GCA_031400775.1 Planctomycetia bacterium
CCAGACCCTCAAGCGACTGACCTTCGAGCTGGGCGGCAAGAGCCCGAACATTATTTTTGCCGATGCCGATCTCGACGCCGCCGCCCAAGGCACGCACGTCGGCTTGTACCTGAACCAGGGCCAGTGCTGCTGTGCCGGCAGCCGCGTGTTCGTGCAGGAGAAAGTACACGACCAGTTCGTCGACAAGCTGGTCGCCATGAACAAGGCCCGCAAGGTCGGCGACCCGTTCGATCCGGCGACCGAACAAGGCCCGCAGGTGGACAAGGCTCAATTCGACAAGATCATGCACTACGTCGATTTGGGCAAGAAGGAAGGCGCCAAGTGTGTCACCGGCGGCGGGCGGGTCGGCGATCGTGGTTACTTCATCGAGCCAACGCTGTTCGACGGCGTGAAGGACACGATGTCGATCGCCAAGGACGAGATCTTTGGCCCCGTGCTCTCGGTGTTCACATTCAAGGATGCCGACGAAGTGATCGAGCGCGGCAACAGCACGTTTTACGGACTGGCCGCGGCCGTCTGGACGCGCGACATCGGCAAGGCCCATCGCCTGGCCAATTCGTTGCGGGCCGGCACCGTGTGGGTCAACTGCTACGACGTGTTCGACACGGCGGCTCCCTTTGGCGGCTTCAAGATGTCAGGCATCGGCCGAGAGCTGGGCGAAGAGGGCCTGAAGGCCTACACCGAGAACAAAACGGTCACGGTGAGTTTGGATTGACGGCACCGGTCGCCGCTGGCGGCTTAGCCGAACCGAGGCAAACTCGCGAGTAACCGTCAATTTGACAACCCGCGCGCAGGGGCCGTAAAATGCCCTTTCTTTTCGGTCGAGCGCGGGCAAATTGAATGGCGAAAACGACTTACAAGGATGCGGGCGTCGACCTTGAGGTCTACCGCCAGTCGATGGCCCGGTTGCCTCGGCTGCTGCATCGCACCTACAGCCCGCGCGTGATCCCCAACGACGGCGGGTTCGCCGGGCTGTTTCAGCTCGATTTCTCCAGCGCTCTGTTTTCCCGAAAGTACCAGGATCCGGTGCTGGTCTCCTGCACGGACGGAGTCGGCACGAAGCTCAAGGTGGCCCAATTGGTCGGGGCGCATAACACAGTGGGAATCGACCTGGTGGCGATGAGCGTCAACGACGCCATCTGCTGCGGGGCCGAGCCGCTATTCTTCCTCGACTACGTGGCCATGTCGCACGACGATCCGGCGCTGCTCGAGCAGATCGTCGAGGGCATCTCCGATGGCTGCCTGGACGCCGATTGCGCGCTATTGGGGGGCGAGACCGCGATCATGCCCGACCTCTACGCCCGCGGCGACTACGACCTGGCCGGTTTTTGCGTGGCCGTGGCCGAGCGCAAGAGACTCATCGACGGCCGCTCGATATCGGCCGGCGACCTGATTTTGGGCGTGGCCTCGAGCGGACTGCACTCCAACGGCTTTAGCCTGGCGCGGAAAGTGGTCTTTGACATTGCCGGTCTGGCGGTCAACGAGCACGTCGACGAGCTTAGCGCGACGGTCGGTCAAGCGTTGATCGAGCCAACGCGGATTTACGTCCGCGCCGTGCGGCGCATTTTGGGCTATTACCGCGTCAAGAAGGTCGTGCATGGCATCGCCCACATCACGGGCGGCGGCTTGCACGAAAACCTGGCGCGAATTCTGCCACCGGGCATTCGGGCCACGATCGATCGCGGCAGTTGGACCGCCCTGCCCGTCTTTGCCTGGCTGGCCCGGCTGGGCGAGATCGAGCCGGACGAAATGGACCGCGTGTTCAACATGGGCATCGGCCTGGCGCTGGTCGTCAGTCCGCACTATGCCGAGAGCATTCGCAACCAGTTGGCCGACAGCGGCCTGGAAAGCTGGCTCATCGGCCGCACCATGGCCGGCGAGCGCGGAGTCGAGTGGGCGAGTTAGCGGTGCCTTAGAGCGAGCCGTCGCCACGGTTGGCTTCTACTTGACCGCGGCGGTCAGCGACTTGGTCGCCTGCTTCGAGGGGCCGGCCTGTTCGATCGCGCTGAGCACCTGCTGCTTGGTGATCACGTCGCGCAGTACGATCGGCGGGCGAGATCCATCGGCCGGAAACACTGCCAGCACCGGAATCGAAGCGCTCTTGAGCGTTTCGAGCATGCTCTTGATCTCGGGCGACTCTTCGGTCCAGTCGGCCAGCATGGGCACGACTTTGTTCGCGGAAATCGCGTCGCGGACTTCCTTGGTCTCGATCGCCAAGAACAGATTTGCTTTGCAGGTCAGACACCAATCGGCCGTAAAGTCGATCAGCACCGTGTTGCCTTCGCTGGTCAACTTGGCCAGCTCGCTGCGCGAAAAGCTCTGCCAGGGAATGATCGACTGATGCGGAACCAGCCAGGTGAACGCCGCCCAAGTGACCACGCCGGCCACCAATCCGCCTTGCACCCAGGCCTTCATGCGCCGTGCGAGCGTCTCGACTAGCGACGTCCGCCCGATCCACCAGCATGCCGCCCACAGCCCCACCATCATCGCGAACGTGGGCACCAGGTAGTCTTTCTTGATGATGCCGAACAGGAATACGATCGTGAACAGCATCACGAAGCCCATCATCTGCTTGAACGTCTCCATCCAAGCGCCGGGCTTGGGAAGGTAGCGAATCAATCTCGGGAAGGCCCCAATCAGCAGATATGGCGACGACATGCCCAGGCCGATGCTGCCGAATATCAAGAACGTGATTTGGGGCGGTTGATTGAGCGTGTAGCCGAAAACCGGACCCAGGGCCGGACCGCTACAGGGCGTCGCCAGCACCGTGGTCAACGCGCCTTTGACAAACGCGCCCACGGCTCCCTCGCGCGAAGCCGCTTCGGCCGCGCTGCCCGAACCCACGAAGCCGGGAATCGGAATCTCCCAAACACCCAGGAAGCTGAGCGCGAACACGAACACGATGGCCACCATCACGACGTTGAACGTGGTGGAGCTGAATTGCTCGCCCCAACCCAGGTTTTGGTCACGCAACCCCAAACTCACCCCGGCGGCCAGCGTGGCCAAC
>JANNQN010000451.1:0-4073 GCA_031400775.1 Planctomycetia bacterium
GCAAGACCTCGAGCGAGGCCGCGATTCCTGCCGACTGCGCTTCGACCCGGCCGACCAGACATATGCAGGCCAGTCCTAGCAACCCCATCCCCTGAACGATTCGCATGCCGATCTCTCCACGCTCTTTCGGACTGTTTCCTACGCCGTGCCACGCCGTCGCCAGCCGTGCTCGACCCATTGTAGTGAGGGAATGCCGCTTGGGAAACCACGTTGGCCGCCGAGGTCCGACGGCCGTCCCAACCAAAAGTGCCGTACATTCCCGCTTTCGGCTGGACTACAATACGGAAGTATCAGGCCAATCGCGCGAGCGGCGCGATAGTTGGTTCGAGTTCCTCGCGAGCAAAGTGCACATGCGACAAGTCCGAGGTGGTGGCGGGTGGCCGGCGGTCTGGTACACGCTGCGCAAAGCGCGCGAGGTGGGTGGCATTTTCAAGCTGTGGAAGGCCATGCGCTCGAAGAATGCCTGCAAGACTTGCGCGCTAGGAATGGGCGGGCAAGCCGGCGGCATGGTCAATGAAGCGGGTCATTTTCCTGAAGTTTGCAAAAAGTCGCTGCAGGCCATGGCCTCCGACATGCAGGGCGCGGTTCGCGGCGAGTTCTTCGAAACCTATTCGATCCCCCAACTCCAAGCCTTCTCGCCGCGCGAGCTGGAGACCTGCGGCCGGCTGACCACGCCGGTATTGCTCTCGGCGGGCGAACAGTACTACCGCCCCATCAGTTGGGACGATGCACTGCGGCGAATCGCCGGCAAACTTGCCCAGACCACGCCGCGCGAGACCTTCTGGTACTTCAGCGGTCGCAGCTCGAACGAAGCTGGCTTTCTGTTGCAACTTTTTGCGCGGCTGTACGGCACCAACAACGTCAACAACTGTAGCTACTACTGCCACCAGGCTAGCGGCGTGGGACTCACCCACGCGATTGGCGCGGGCACGGCCACGGTCACACTCGACGACCTCGACCAGGCCGATCTCGTGTTCGTCATCGGCGGCAACCCGGCGAGCAACCACCCGCGACTGATGCGAACCCTGATGCAAATCCGGCGCAAAGGCGGGCAAATCGTCGTTATCAATCCGGTGGTCGAGACGGGCATGGTCCGTTTTGGTGTGCCCAGCGACGTCCGCAGCCTGCTATTCGGATCTCAGATTGCCAGTCTGTACGTGCAGCCCGACATCGGCGGCGACCTGGCCCTGTTGACCGGCATCGCCAAACGGACCGAAGAGATGGGAGCCGCCGATCTCCCCTTTCTCAACGACCACTGCAGCGGCTGGGAGCAACTCAAGCAGCACCTGCAATCGCTCAGTTGGGATGAAATCTGCGCCAAGTCGGGCGTTGCTCGAGCCGAGATCGACGAGCTCGCCAACCGTTACGCCGCGGCCAAGAACGTCGTATTCAGTTGGACGATGGGCATCACGCATCACGTCCACGGCGTCGCCAACGTACACGCGATCGCCAATTTGGCGCTCATGCGCGGCATGGTCGGCCGGCCTGCCGCCGGTTTGTTGCCGATCCGCGGCCATTCCAACGTGCAGGGAATGGGATCGGTCGGCGTGACTCCAAAACTCAAGGACGCCGTGTTCCAGCGGTTGCAATCGCATTTCGGCGTCGAGCTGCCTACCGAGACTGGCCTGGACACGATGGCGTGCATCGAAGCCGCGGCCGATGGGCGACTCAAGTTTGGTTTCTGCCTGGGTGGCAATCTATATGGATCGAACCCCGACGCCACCTACGCCGCTCGCGCTCTGGAGCAACTCGACCTGGTGGTCTATCTGAACACGACGATGAACACCGGGCACGCCCACGGGCTCGCCAAGGAGACGATCATCCTGCCAGTCTTGGCGCGCGACGAGGAGCCGCAGCCGACCACGCAAGAATCAATGTTCAGCTACGTTCGGCTCAGCGATGGCGGCCCGGCTCGCCACGCCGGACCTCGCAGCGAAGTCGAGATCGTGGCCGACCTGGCGACCCGTGTGTTGGGCAACGACGGTCCGGTGAGCTGGAACGAAATGTCGCAAACCGGACGGATTCGCGAGGCCATCGCCAAGATCGTGCCCGGCTGGGAGAAGATCGGCGACATCGACCGCACGAAACAGGAGTTCCAGGTCACCGGGCGACGCCTCGACACGCCCCAGTTTCCAACCGCCAGCGGCCGCGCCAACCTGCTTGTCGATCCTTTGCCCGAGCCGAGTTGCGGCAATGGTGAGCTGCGACTGATGACGGTCCGCAGTGAAGGCCAATTCAACACGGTCGTATACGAAGAATACGACTTGTATCGCGGCCAGGATCGGCGCGACGTGGTGCTGGTCCACCCCAGCGATCTTGCGCGGCTGGGCTTGGCCAACGAGTCGCGGCTGACGGTCCGCAGCCGGGTAGGCGCGCTAACAAACGTCATCGCAAAAGCTTATGACAAGATCAAGCCGGGCAATGTGCTGATGTACTATCCCGAGGCCAACGTGCTGGTGCCGCGCAATCTCGATCCACTCTCGCGCACCCCGGCCTTCAAGAACGTGCCCGTGACGCTCGAATTGGTGGCCGCGCGCGGCACGGAGCCCGCGGCCCGGCAACCGGTCGCACTGGCTCCTTCGACGGGCAATTCTCCCTCGTCTCGCGACGGCATGAAGGCCTGCTAAACTGGTGTGCCACAAGCCATTCGGGATCCGGGCGCAACGGGGAGGCTGCCATCCCCCCAAAAAGTTCTGATTTTGCCGGCTTCGATCTGGCCAGCCCAATTTTCTCGTGTAAGATAGCGACGTTCCACGCTTGTGGAATCTTTGGCGAAAGGCATTCATTCGCCTCAGTGCTAAACCACCGTAAGTTGCGTGCAGGAGTGACAGTGTATGGCGTTGGGTAAGATCAAAAAAATCGTACAGGACAAAGGTTTCGGTTTCATTCAAACGGATAGCGGTGAGGATGTATTCTTCCACCACTCCACCGTCGCCGACATGGGCTTCGACGACCTGACCGAAGGTCAGCGCGTCGAGTACACCGTCGAGCAGGGACAGTCGCCTAAGGGCAAGGGCCCTCGCGCCGCCTCGGTCACTCCCGCCTAGAGGTTTTCCCCCCAGGACGAATTCCCCTCCAGAAGAGGGCCGAACAAGCAAGCGGGCTGGGAACTCAGTTCCCGGCTCGCTTCTTTTTTTGATCGATCCAAAATGGGCGATCGTTCAAGCGCCTTTTCCTTCGGCCGTCGTCGGATCGATGCGGCTTTTGACTTCCGAGATGCGATTGACCGGAAACCCGCCGCGCTTGGCGTGCTCTTCGATCAACTGCTTGTTCGGCGCCACGTAGATGCTGTAGATCTTGTCGTCGGTCACATAGCTTTCGACCCATTGAATTTGCGGGCCAAGCGCCTGCAAGACGCCACAGGAAGTTTGGGAGGCCGCCGTCAATTGATCCTTAGACAAAGCGCCGGCTCCGGGCATTTCGCGTTCGATCACATACCTGGGCATTGGTGAAGTGCCTCCAAAAATAGGACGATAAGGATTGGTTTTCGAACAGCCGCAACGCGTCGGCGGCAAAAACGAATTGTGCCGCATCGGGCTCTCGTTCGCAACAACTCCGAAGCGAGGCGCAACGAATCGACAACTAGTGCGGGCCGGCGGATGCATCCTTGCCGAACCAATCCTTCATCTTCGCGCGGGCCTGTTGCTTGACTGCCGGCGTGATGTATATGGCCACCGTGGCAAGCGCCAGCGCCAGCACGCCCAAATCGTCGGAGAAACCGACCACCGGAGCGGCATCGAGAATCGCGTCGAGCGGCGAAATGAAGTAACCCAATGAGGCGATGATCACGCCTTTGGCCCACACCGGCGTGTCGGGCTCCTGGGCCGCATAGTAAAGCTGCAGGGCCCGCTCGACGACCTCGGTTCCGGCACTCTTGGCGTAGACAACGAGCTTATCCCAGAACTTCTTCTCGGAGTATTGCTGCGAGAATTCGTTGTCGGGTGGGACCTTTTCCAGAGTCATGTCAGATGCCGCGATTCGAGGATTTTCCCGTGTCGGGGGAGCGTCGCGGACCGGTCAGAAGCAGGACCGATCCACCAGCGTGTTGCTATCGTCCATTCTAGCCGAATAGC
>JANNQN010000452.1:0-8745 GCA_031400775.1 Planctomycetia bacterium
GCTGACTGACGTCGAGGCCCTGCGACTCTTCTTCGGGCGAGACGCGCAGACCCATCGTGGCATCCAGAACCTTGAGGATCACGAAGGTCGCCACGATGGCAAACACCCAGGTAGCGCCGGTGGCCACGAGTTGTCCGCTCAGCAGGTTGCCGCCTTCAAACGTGCCGATGACTTCGCCGGCATTGAGATCTTGCACGGCCCGGGTGGCAAACAAACCGGTCAGAATTGCACCCAGGGTTCCGCCGACGCCGTGTACGCCGAAAGCGTCCAAGGAGTCGTCGTAGCCGAACTTGCTCTTGAGCGTGGTGCAGGCCAGGTAGCAGACCACGCCGGCCGCCACGCCCATGATCAAGGCGGGCATTGGCAACACGTAGCCCGAGGCGGGCGTAATGCACACCAGACCGGCCACGGCTCCCGAGCAGGCGCCCAACAGCGTGGGCTTGCCCCGCAGCATCCACTCCATGCCGGCCCATGCCAGCGCCCCGGCCGCGGCCGAGAAATGCGTGGCCGCGAAGGCGCTGGCCGCGACGCCGTCCGCAGCCAAGGCGCTACCGGCGTTGAATCCGAACCAGCCAACCCACAACAGCGCGGCGCCAAAGGCGGTATAGGTCAAGTTATGCGGGGGCATGGGCTCGTGGCCGTAACCCAACCGCTTGCCGAGCAACAACGCACAGAGCAGGGCCGAAACGCCCGAGCTGATATGCACAACGGTGCCGCCGGCGAAATCCAACGCCCCGCCCATCGCGAATTTGTTGGCGTGTTCCGAGTGGTACGCCAGCACGCCGCCGCCCCAGACCCAGTGGCACAAGGGGCAATACACCAGCGTGCCCCACAAGATCGAGAACACGACCATCGTGCTGAACTTCATCCGCTCGGCAAACGCTCCGCAGATCAGGGCCGGGGTGATGATGAAGAACATGCCTTGGAACAGCATGTGCGTCAGCATCGGAATGCTGTACGCGGTGTGCTGGGGGATGTTTGGCTTGCCGTCGACCCATTCGGCCTGCACCCCCTTCATGAACAGGTAGTCACCGTTGCCGATCCAGGCTTCGGTGCCGCCAAACGCCAGCGAATAGCCGTACAAGGCCCAAATCACGGTCATCAGGCCCATCAAGAAGAAGCACTGCATGATGACGCTGAGCACGTTCTTTTTGCGAACCAGACCGCAATAGAACATGGCCAGTCCGGGCCCCGTCATCATCAACACCAAGGCCGACGACGTGAGCACCCAGGCATTGTCGCCCCGGTCCAGCGGCTTAGGCGCAGGCGGAGCGGGGGTCTCCGCCGGAGCTGCGGCCGCGCCCGCGGGAGGTTCGGCCGCTGGGTCTTGAGCCCAGGCCGCGGCCGGTATGGCCGCAAGGCATACGAGAATCAACAGGGATCGTGGAATTGCTAGTCTACACATGGCACTCTCCGCTACAGAGGGACAAACGGGAGAAACAAAACAACGTGGCGGGCTGCGATTGCAAGCGGCATGCCAGCTGTTGTCACGCAAGGAAATTGGGCGCGCTTTATGTCTTTTCCCCTTATGTAACCGAGCGTTATAGCAATAAGCCGGGAGAATTAGCAACTGTCTCGGAAGCGATTTGGAGGAACGAATGCCTCCCGTGCATGCAGTGCTTGCCGCAATACGCATCAGCGCTCCGATTGGCGAAGTGCGAGTTCTCCGCAAGTGGGGTGCGAGAAGGTCGCGTCCGTGAGAGTCCCGGCCCCGATCCGAAGAGCGAAGAAATGGCTGGGCGGTCGAAGCGATTAAGCCGCCCGGCTCTCTTTGATGACGGGCGAGTGGTTGCGCGCGGTCAGCAGATGGATCGCGGCGGTCAGGCCGTGCAGGGCCTCGTCGATTTGTGCCGTTTCGCGCAGCAGTCGCAGATTGTCGGCCAGCGACGACTGGAGCCGCAACAGTTCCCCTTCGCCGTGACCGACGGCAGCCAATTCGGCCACCAGCCGCGACAGATTCTCCTTGACGTCAGACAGTTGCTCGGTGGCCGTCTGTGCCTGGTTGTGATGCTCCGTGCGCTGAGCTTCCATCGATTCCAACACCCGCGCCAGCCGCTGTTCGCGCTGGGCGTCATTGGTTTCGAAGCGCTGTTCGAGTTTTTCCAGCGACTCGACCCATACCTGGGCCTGCCATTGCTGCTGCGTCGTGGCGTGTTTCTCGATCGCTTGGATAGCGCCTGTCCAGGTCTCCATCTGCCGCTCGACCGTGGCATCCAAGGCCCGCAAGGTCGAAAGATTGGCCGCTTCAAGCGCCATCAGAAACGGCGTCAGGCTGGCATCGGTCACCTCGAAGCGGTTCAGCAGCTCGGACTCGACGCGGCGGTCGACGGAGCTGATGATGCCGCTCTCGGTGCGCTCGCAAAGAAACAAGCAGAACATCATCGTGGTCGCGGCCGTGAGCGCGACGGTCGTGGTGTTGAAGGCCGTGCCCATTTCGGCCACCACGGTCGGCAGCTTGTCGCCGATTTCGCCGGCCGATTGGCCGCTCAGCGCGGTGCCGAAGTGTACCACGGTTCCCAGGAACCCGAACATCGGCGTGACCCAACAGATGAAGCGAATCAGGCCGAAATTCGTCTGCGTGTCGTTGTGATCCTGATCCGAAAGGCTGTGCAAAAAGTCGGGAAACCCATCGGCGGATCCCCTTTCTTGCAGATGCCCTAGCGCCGCCGCCAGCCGCCGTCCCAATCGCGATTCTTGCAGCCAGCGCGGCTTGCGCTGCAACAGCGCAAAGCAGGTGGCCGCCCCGGTGATGGACTCGCGACCCTTGCGGGCCGGCAGCCACGCCTGGCGCAGGGCCAGCGTTTCGCGCGGAAATGTCAGCACCCGAAACACCGCGTCGCTCAAACCCCAGATGAAGAACGCCACGATGATGTACTCGACCGCGTGCTCGGTCGTGTAGCGGTGCAGGAGCGTGCCCTTCATCGACTCCTGCCACACGAACCAGTAGAACCCGCACGTTAGCGCCGCGGCGACCGCCAGTGGAATGTCGAGAATCTTGGGAAGTGCGGATTTTCGCGAAAGCGCCATAGTTCACCGGGGTCCGTGACGGAACAGAGGTCGTAACCGCGAATAGGCCTGGGTCAGCACAACCAGGCACGATTGGTGCCCGTGCGCGTGCTCTTACAAATGGGGGCGATTGGCCACCGCGTGTCGCGAGACGCCGAAGAACGCGGCAATTCCTTGCACCACGGTGCGCAGTTCGGCCGGCGACAGTTCGGGAAAGATCGGCAATGCGATGGTCTCGTTGGCGGCTTGTTCGCTGTGCGGCAAGCTGCCGGGACCGTAGCCCAGCGAACCGAAGCAGTCTTGCCGGTGCAATGGCACCGGATAGTAGATTTCGGTGCCGATTTTTTGTTGCGCCAGGTGCGCGCGCAGTGCGTCGCGGCGACCATCCGGAACGCGAATCACGTATTGATTCCAAACGTGCCGGCTGTTGGCGGTTTCCTTGGGTAGGCCGAGGATCCGCTCCAATCCGAACTCGGCGAAAAACTCACCGTAAAGTCGGGCATTGGTCTGACGAGCGGCGGTCCAGTCGTCGAGGTAGGGCAGCTTCACGTTGAGCACGGCGGCTTGCAGCGAGTCGAGCCGGCTGTTGATGCCGACGACGTGGTGGTAGTAGCGCGGTTCCATGCCGTGGCCCCGCAACAGCTTGAGCCGCCCGGCCAGCGCCTGGTCCTTGACGGTTAGCAATCCGCCGTCGCCGAACCCGCCCAGGTTCTTGGTCGGATAGAAGCTCAGGCAGCCGATCTCGCCCCACGAGCCGGCGCGCCGGCCGTCCAGTTCGGCGCCCACCGCCTGGGCTGCGTCCTCGATGATCGGGATCTGTCGTTTTTTCGAGATCGCCACGATCTCGGGCATCGCCGCGCATTGCCCGAACAAGTGTACCGGGATGACGGCCTTGGTGGCCGAAGTGATCGAGCGCTCCAGGAGCTTTGGATCGATGTTGAACGTAGCCGGTTCGATATCCACGAACACGGGTTTGGCTCCCAACCGCCAGGCCGCGCTGGCGGTGGCGAAGAATGTATAGCTGGGCATCAGCACCTCGTCACCCGGGCCGATGCCGTAAGCCATCAGGGCCAACAGCAGGGCGTCACTGCCCGAGGCGCAGGCCACGCCATGCGGTACCTGGCAATACGCGGCCAAGGCGGTCTCCAGTTGCTCGCAGTCCGGGCCCAGGATGAATCGTCCGGAGTCGCAGACGCGCGTGACGGCCGCGGCAATTTCGCCGCGAATCGCCTGGTATTGTCGTTGCACGTCAAGCAGAGGCACGCCGCTGGAGACGGTCGAAACGGCGGGGGTCGCTGTGGCCGCCAACGAT
The DNA here is from genome assembly GCA_031400775.1 of Planctomycetia bacterium. Classification (GTDB taxonomy): domain Bacteria; phylum Planctomycetota; class Planctomycetia; order Pirellulales; family PALSA-1355; genus PALSA-1355. The sequence goes on from JANNQN010000452.1 coordinate 4,319, forward strand.
TGCCGGGATGGTGCGATGCTCATGAAATTAGCCGCTGGGGTTGCAGTTTCGAGAGGCAATAAATGCCAGAAATGAACGAGGCGGCGAACAGTACCGGAATCCCGCCGCGCGCGTCAAGACCGCCTGCTGGCACCCCCGCATCACGAGGTCTCGCTAGCGGAGCATTAGCGAGCAAAAGGTCCGTCCGATCGGCCGCTGGCACTTCTAGAATGCTGGCGATAATCGCGAACAGGTGCGGCGATCAGCCGGGGCCGTGGTCGTAGCTATCGACGGCGTTGACGTCGAGCTGAGCGTCGGTCTCGGCGCCGGGAAGCAGCCACAATTCGCTGAACAACTCTCGCTGTTCGGCCCGCACGTGGTGATGCCGCACCAGCTCCAGGATGGCCAGGAAGATGCCGATCATGGCCGACTTGTGCATTTCCGGGCGGAACAGTTCGCGAAATGCCAGCTTGCCTTGCCGTTGTAGGAGAGCCTTGATCTGGGCCATGTAGACGTGGATCGGCGTATCGTCGTACACGATGTTCGAAGGCCTGGTCGCTTCGATCTCGCGCATCAAGCGACCCAGCGCGCTGACCAGATCCCAGAGCTCGACCTCCTGGATTTCCTGGTCCGCCAGGTTCCGCTCGCGACTGGGCAGGTCGTTGGCCATGCGCGGAAATCGTTCCTGCCAACCCCGGCCGCGCTCCTCGAGCATGCTGGCGGCGTCCTTGAATTTCTTGTATTCCAGCAGCCGCCGCACCAACTCTTGCCGCGGATCGGCAAGCTCGTCTTCCACTTCGCCGCCGCGGGGCAGCACCATTCGGCTTTTGATCTCGATCAGCGTGCTGGCCATCTCCAGGAAATCGCCCACCGCGTTCACGTCGATCTGCTCCAGGACCGACAAGTACTCGAGAAACTGCTCGGTGATCGGCGCGATCGGCAGCTCCGTGATCTCCACCTCGTGCTTTCGCACCAGGTAGAGCAACAGATCGAGCGGTCCGCGAAAAATCTCCAGGTTGACGCGAAAATCCATACCCTGATCGTTCCAATGCCGGGGGGCGATAGTCTTGTCGCGAGTCATTCCCCAGAGCAGACCACTGCGACAGTCCTCAACATAGGCTGGGCCAGCGCCGCCGGTCCACGGCAGTTCGCGCGGGCGGCCGACCCCCCCCGTGGAATAACCCGATAGGGGGAAGCCCCGAGCGGATTCTTGCCGCTCCAGCCTGACTTCGTTACCGGAAATGCTAGTAGCTATGCGGGTGTTCGCCATTATAATGGGGATTAGGCGTTACTTGGACGCGTTGTCATCTCTCCATCTTTGCGTGTCATCCACTCCCACGCCAGCAATCCACCGGCGCCCCGAGGGCCGGAAGCGGTTTATCGGACAGAGCAGAGCGCCCGGGCGACGGACGGCTTGTATAGCGGCCGGCGCGCGGAGTTTGATTTTGCCTTGAAGTGTGCGCGCAAGCTACCTCAACGTCGTTTGTGCGCGCTGCCGCTCTGTTGACATTGCTCGCGGCTTCAGAGCGGTCCCTCCAACGGGCTAACGTCCAGCAAAAGGTGGGAGCATGCTCGAGATCAAGCACAAGAAAACGCAAGCGGTTCTGGCTGAGTACGATTGCGAATCGTTGGAAGGCCGCAAGATGTCGGGAGCGCGGCTGCGGGGCGCCAATCTGGCGGGAGCCAATCTCGCCGGCGCCGACCTGATCAACTCCGATTTGCGCGAAGCCGATCTGCAAAATGCCAACTTGAGGGGCGCGTTGCTCAACGGCGCGTATTTGGAAGGCGCTAATCTCGTGCATGCCGATCTGACCGGCGCGAACCTCACCGATGCGCATCTGCACCATGCCGACTTGCAGGAGGCCACGCTACACAACGCCAACCTACGCTACGCCCAGTTGCGCGAGGCCATCCTCTGCCAGGCGGATTTGACGGGCGCCGATTTGAGCATGGCCGATTTGCGCGCCGATCTGCACGAGGCCAAGCTCATGCGGGCCGACCTGCGGGCTGCCGATTTGACAGGGGCCGACCTTCGCGGCGCCAATCTGCAGGAAGCCGACCTGACCGGCGCCAGACTGGCAACGGCCCAGTTGGCCGGCGCCAATGTGTTCAATATGATCGACGCGAAAGGCAACCGAGTTTCCAATCCGCAGCCGGTAAAACCGCGCAAGCGCGCCAAGCAGATCCAACCCTGGTGGAAATTCTGGGCCCGGGCCTGACTCCCAACCGCGTTTTCAGCGCAACCTAATCGGTTTCTCCGCATGCCGCGATTGCCGCGGCGTCTATTGCCGGCCTGTTCGCGCCGTTAAGATGTCGCCGTCCAGGCCCCGGCGTTCGCTTTCACCCTCCGCGGAGAGTCACCACGATGAAACTGCATACCGCCCTCCTCTTCTCCTTCGTTTGTGCGACCTTCCATTTGCCGGTCGCCGCGCAAGACCGCGTCGTCTTGCCCACCGAATTGACGGGGCCGATGGTCGGTAGCGTCACGCCGACCGAGGCGACTATTTGGATGGCGGCTGACGGCGATCCCGAGATCGTGCTCGAGTACCGATCGATTGCCGATCCTCTGGAGCGCTTGCAGGCGATTCGCCCCAAGCCCGATCCGACCGAACACAACGCGATCAAAGCCCGGCTGACGGCGCTCAAACCCGACACCACTTACACGTACGATGTGTCGGTGGCTGGCAAGCGCGATCCGGTCTGGAGCGGACAGTTCACCACTCCGGTCGAAGACAACAAGCCCTCGCGGTTTCGCGTGGCCGTGACTTCGTGCATGGAGTACGGCGACTTTCCGGTGCAGCCCTCATGGTACTTGTTGTTGGCGGAAAAGCCCCAGTTGCAATTGCTGCTGGGCGACAACATCTACGCCAACACCACGGACCGCGAAAAACTGTGGGTGATGCACCGGGTGCAGCGCCGCGTGGTTGGGTTTGCCGCCGTGCTGCGCAACGTGCCGACGTATGCCATGTGGGACGATCACGACTACGGCCCGAATAATTCCGACGGCACCACGCCCGGCAAGGAAAACTCGCTGCGAGCCTTCAAAGAGGTGTTTGCCAATCCGGGCGCCGGGACCGCGGAAACGCCCGGGGCGTTTTACCGATTTCACTGGGGAGACGTGGAATTCTTCATGCTCGACGGCCGTTATCACCGCTCGCCCGACGAAGCGCCGAACGACGATCAAAAGCGAATGCTGGGCGACGCGCAGATGAAGTGGCTGGCCGACGGCTTGCGCGATAGCAAGGCCAAGTTCAAAGTGCTGGCCTCGGGCAGCACCTTGATGGCCAGCCGCGACGACGGATGGAGGATCTACGATTTCGACCGCAAGCGGCTATACCAGGCCATCATGGGCCAGAAGATCTCGGGCGTGATCTACTTATCCGGCGACATTCACCGCTGCGTATTGGACGTGCGGCCGGCGAGCGAAACGGGAGGCTACCCGTTGTACGAGGTCACATCGTCGGGTGTCGCCAACAGCAAGACCGAGGGTTTTGCGATGTTGGAGTTCGATACGACGGTCGCCGATCCGACGATTCGTATCAAGATCATCCACGGCGACGCCACGACGCGTCAGGACCGCACGCTCAAGTTGTCCGAGTTGCAAACGCCATAAGCGCGGCTGTACGCGGCCGTCTTATTCTCGATCCTTCGCCGGTGCCAAGCGTCACCGGATCGAACCGTGGACCTACCTGCGTGAGTTGCTGCTACGCCTCCACGACGAGGATCCACGTCTCGATGAAATGCTCCCCGACCGCTGGGCAGCCCAACACCCCGAAACCGTGCTCACCTACCGGCTCGAAGAATCCCGCCGCAAGGCAGCAAGGCAAAGCAGCCGCCGACGTCACCCCCAAATCCTAAGCCGGCCATGCTAACCAACGCTGCCGGACCATGCGGCGGCCGGACGCTTACGAGTTTTACGGCAATCTAGGACTTTGATTCACGAGACGAGTTCTTGGGAACGCCCCGCTGTGAGTTAGGTGGCAAGGGGTGTCGCAGGGGCAATTACCCGCAAAAGGAACCTTTCGCCGAGTGAGGTCACGAGTTGTGTGACGAAGGAAACATTTGAGTGTGAACTGCCGCCCGCTTCTGCGTGAAGGCACAGGTCATGAGTCGTTTGTGATATACTGACGGTTCGGCGTGAGCCATCACCCTTAGATTAGTCAACGTCTCAATTCGGGAGCAGGCGATGACAACCAGACGACAGTTCGTACAAGCCATTCCTGCTGCGGGAGCCGCTTTCGCGGTCGCCGGTCACTTCGTTTTGGATGAGAGCCCCGCACGCGCTCACGAACCAGCCCCTTTGAAGGGACACTTCCATCCCAAGGGTAAAGCACCATCGCGTTTCACTCTCGATCTGCTCACGAAGGCCAGGACCACGCTGCCCTTTGCCGACAAGCGGGATTTCGAAGAGCAGAAGAAGGGACTCATCGCTCCGATGACGGAGATGA
>JANNQN010000453.1:0-16498 GCA_031400775.1 Planctomycetia bacterium
GCGCGAGCGGCCTTCTTGGTTGTTTCGCTCTTCTTGGCGGACGTGGCTCGTTTTGGCTTGGATTTCTTCGCTGCCGCCGGTGTTGCTGTGGCGGTTTGATTGGCCAACTGCATCACGATCTCGAACTCATGGGGTTTGACCGGCTGCACTGATAGCCGCGAGCCGGTGCGCAACAGCTCCATTCCCAGCAGGGCCGGTTCGTCGCGCAATCGCGCGATGGGCACGCTCTCAGCAAAGATCTCGTCCAAACGAATGTCGACCATCAGCCAGATGGGATTGGCCGGCGACGCCTTGGCGTCGAAATGATCGTCCTTCGGGTCCCAGGCCGTGGGATCGGGATAGGCCGCCCGCGCCACCACGGCCGTGCCAGCCGCGGCCGGCGGCGCGGCGCTCGAATGGTAAAATAACACCCGGTCGCCGACCTGCATGTCGCGCATGAAGTTGCGGGCCTGGTAGTTGCGCACGCCGCTCCAAGAAGTCGTCTGCTTGGGGCAGGCTGCCAAATCCTGGATCGAAAAGCAGTCTGGCTCGGTCTTCACCAGCCAACAGGTATGTGCCGCGGCCATCTTGGGCTTTCCCGATTGTTGAGGTCATGCTGCAGAAACGCGCGTCGCTTTACGGGCGCGCTGAGGAGCGGGTCATTTTAGGGTACCGTGCCAACTCTGAAAACGGGCTGCGGGGGCGATCTGATTTGCCGCCGTGGTACAATCGGTGCGTGCGCCCTAAGTCATTGCCCCATTTGGCGCACGCCGTCCCTCGGCCCGATCCTTCGCCCAGTTTTGTGAAGAATTATCGCAAGGCAATCCTTCCAGCGGTAACTATTCTTTCGGCGAAGGACAAAAGAGGGCGACTTCGGGTCTGCAACGTGTTTCCGGCCGCGAACCAAAGATGCCGCAAATTGACTGGCAGACTGTTCTCACGCAGCACGACCGCTGGTTGCGCACGGTGGTGCTTGCGCGTGTGGCCGAAGCCGCCGCCGTGGACGAGGTGATGCAGGAGGTGGCGCTGGCGGCGATTCGCCAGCAGGCGCCGCTCGCGGACTCCGAGAAAGTGGCCCCGTGGTTGTATCGCCTGGCGTTGACCCAGTCGCTGTTGTATCGCCGCAGGCAAGGGAGATGGCGCAAATTGACCAGTCGCTACGCCCAACACGTGCCTCCGCTGGAACACGACGCCCGTAGCGTCGATCCGCTGGAGTGGCTGTTGGCCGACGAACGGCAAGATCTGGTCCGCCAAGCCGTCGCCCGGCTGCCGCGGCGCGAGGTCGAAATCCTGCTGCTGAAATACACCGAACATTGGAGCTACGAGCAATTGGCTCAACACTTGGGAACGAGCGAAAGCGCGATCGAAAGTCGGCTGTATCGAGCGCGCGGGCGATTGCGAAGGGAACTTACGGCCGTTGAGGGGGCGCGTGTCGAATCATGACCATACTCGATGAATTTCGTCTCGACGAGCAGCGTGTGCTCGATCGGCTGGTGGATGGAGAGCTTAGCGCCGACGAGCGTCGCGCGCTGCTGGCTTCGCTCGACGACGAGCCGGGAGCATGGCGGCGTTGCGCGCTGGCCTTTCTCGAAGCCCAGAGCTGGCGCTGGCAACTGTCTCGATTGGCCGCAGAGCCGCTGGTGTGCAAGACCAGCGCCGATGTCGTGGTTGCAAGTCAGGCGCGAGGGCGCCGTCGATTCTGGGAACTGGGTCTGGCGATCGCTGCCAGCCTGCTCGTGGCGTTCGGACTGGGAACCCGCTTTGCTTCCACGGAAAAAACGGCCGCGGAACACAGCACTCCCGCACAGACCCAGATCGATCTGGCCACCGACAACGAGACGGAGCCGGCTCCAGAAATCGCCGAGGAATCGCCCAAATGGGAAACGCTCACGCTGGCGTCGGCCGACGGCGCCGATGCCGACGATCCGTTTCAATTGCGCGTCCTCAACGCGGAAGAACCCGAGCAAGACTGGACGCTGGACGAGGAGTCCGGGTTGCCCGCCAGTCTGCAAAGCCTGTTGGAAGCGTCCGGGTTGCAGGTGGAGCGTCAGCGACGGCTGCTGCCCATCGATCTGTCCGACGGGCGGAGGATGGTCGTGCCTGTCGAGGAGATCAACATCCGCAATCCCGACGTGATTATTTACTAGGCGGTTTTTGGAACGCCCGCGGGACTAACGAGATAGTCAGCTACAGCCACATCGCACTTCGAACCAGGAGAATCATATGCAAACTGCCACATGGCTTCGCCGAGCCAGTGGGCTCGCCGTTCTAACAATGTCCACGCTTGCCGCCGGCGCGCGGCGCGCCGACGACGACGCGCCCGTCCAATCGGAGGACGACGTCACACTGGTCGTATCAGTTCAAGACGCTCCGGCAGCCAAAGAGCCTGCGGCCGCCAAAGACGCCGCGGCGCCGGCTGAGCCGGCCACCCCTGCAACTCCGACGGCGCCGGTCGCGCCCGAGCGGCCCAGGGCAGTAAAGCGGATCGCTATTGCCGCGGCTAGCGGCTATCGCCTCGGCCTGCGGCTCTCGCCCGTGCCGCGCCCGCTCAACGAACAATTGGACCTCAAGGGCGAAGGCATGGTCATCGTGCGAGTCGAGACCGGTAGCCCCGCAGCCAAAGCTGGAATCAAGGAAAACGACGTGCTACTTTCGGCCGGCGAGAAGTCGATCAAGTCGCCCAACGATTTGATCGAGGCTGTCGCCAAGTCCGAAGGCAAAGAGCTGTCGCTGAAGCTAGTCCGCGGCGGCAAGCCACTCGTGATCTCGGCAACTCCGGAAAAAGCAACCGAGGACGTCGTGCGACGGCATATCGAACTGCGCGGCGATCACGGAATCGACGTCGAAGAGATCGAAGAGACAATCCGCGATAAGCTCCGCGATGCGGGCGTCGATATGCGGCTGCAACTGTTGCCGCCGGGCAAGTTCCTGTCCAAATACGACGCCTTCAGCTTTAACACGCACAGCGAGTTTCCCGACGATCTTTCGGTCACGATTCGCAAGCAGGGCAAAAACCCGGCCGAAGTGGAAGTGAAGAAGGGGGACAAGAATTGGACGGTTAAGGAAAACGAATTGACCCAGTTGCCCGCCGACGTGCGAGGCCCGGTCGAGTCGCTTCTGGGCCGCGGTCCAATGCAATTTCGCGTCGTCCGCGACGGTCCGCATCCCCCGCCGCACGCCGCACCGGGCCACCCCGGACCTGGCGATGACGGCGTCGGCCCGCCTCCTCCGGGTCATCCCGAGGTTCCCGGCGCACCGCCGCGCCGTGCTCCGCGGGCGCGGCGACCAGGCGGTCCGGACGAACCACGCGAGCCCGGTGGGCCGGAAGTTCGCGGGCCCGAAGATCGCGGCCGTGACGGACTAGAGCGGCGGCTGGATGAGCTAAGCCGCGAACTGCACCGCATGCGCGAACACCTCGACGGCCTGCGCCACGGTATGCGCGACGACCGCGAACAGATACTCGAAGACCGAGAAAAGATGCGCAAAGGCCACGAGCAGATCCGCGAGGACAAAGAACAGCTAAAGGGTCCCGGTCCAAGATCGCGCGAAGATGAAGACGACGAATAGTAGACAAAACACTGGGCTCGACGAGCCATACAACTCACACCGGGTCGGGAGTTCCCCAAACGGGCTCCCGGCCCGGTGTTATTTCTGCAGCGCGCGAAACTCGTTCAGCCGCGCTTCCCAATGTTGCTCGAGCTGCTGCGTCCGCTCGGGTTGCTCGGCCGCGAGGTTGTTGGATTCACAACGGTCGCGCGACAAATCGTAAAGTTCCCACGCGCCCCCCTGCCCTTCGCTGACCAGCTTCATATCGCCGACGCGAATCGCGCGGTTGCTGGAGTGGAACCACCACAGGTAGTCGTGCGGTACCGAGTTGTCGCGAGTAAAGGCACCGACCAGGCTGCGGCCAGGCGCCGGCGGAATCGGGCGGTCGTCCCAAGTCGTGGGTTTGGTGCCGCCCACTAGCTCCAGAATCGTGGGCACGAGATCGACCAGGTGGCCCGGATTGTGCCGCAACTCGCCCCGCGCGGCGATGCCCCGCGGCCAGTGCACGATCAGCGGCGTCGAAATGCCCCCTTCGTGAACGAAAATCTTCGAGCGGCGAAAGGGCGTATTGGCCAGGTTGGCCCAGCCGGGCTCCAGGCATTGATACCATCGCCAGGAACCAGGTGGCACCGCCGGATCGTGGCCATCGCCGCGGAGGACTTTTTCGGCGCTGGCGCCGTTATCGCTCATGAAGAAGACGATCGTGTTCTCGAGCGATCCGTCGGCCTCGAGTCGATCGAGCACGCGGCCGATCTCGCGGTCCATGCGATCCACCATCGCCGCATGGATCGCCATCCGCACTTGCCAAGAGGCTTTCTCGGCGTCGGCCAGCGAATCCCACGCGGGCACACCTGGCGTGCGGGCCGATAGCTCGCAATTGACCAGCCCGATCTGCTTCATTCGCTCAAGCCGCCGGGCGCGCAGCGCGTCCCAGCCATCTTGAAATCGCCCGCGATAGCGCTCGATGTCTTGCGGCAGCGCTTGTAGCGGAAAGTGCGGGCAGGTAAACGCCAGGTAGTGAAAGAACGGCTTGTCGCGATGTTCGCGGGCGTGTTCGTCCAGGCAACGCAGCGCGTGATCGGCGATGGCTACGGTCGCATAGTAGCCGATGTCGGGCTGGACAGGCGGCAGCGGCACGTCGTTTTCATAATGCACGCGCGGCGAAAAAAAACGGTCCTGATCCTGCACCAGATAGGATCGGTCGAAACCGTTCGCGCAGGGCAGGCCGTCGACGTGCCACTTGCCGGAGTGGTAGGAGCGATAACCGAGCGGCGCCAGAAACCGGGGCAAGAGCGGCGCCCAGGCCGGGCGTTTTCCATCGCTGCCGCCGCCCACGCCGGGAATCGCGTCGCGGTTGACCTGCTGGGCGTAGTAGCCAGTGAGGATTGCCGCACGCGAGGGCCAGCAGCGCGCGGTGTTATAGAATTGCGTGAAGCGCAGTCCGTCCGCGGCGAGCCGATCGAGGTTGGGCGTTTCGATCTCGCCGCCGTAGCAGCCCAAATCGGAGTAGCCCAAATCATCGGCCAGAATCACGAGGACGTTTGGCGGCGCTGCGATGGCTGGCGGTGCGGCCGAAATCGCTAACCAAACAACCAGCGCTACAGTCGCGAACGGCCACGCGATCATCGTTCGACGCCGTCCCACGACTACTTGCGCACCTGCTCGAAGTAGTGTGCGCCCTTCTTATTGGCCGTAACTACGTCCAACAGCCCGTCGCCGTTGACGTCGGCCACCTCGAACTGAGTGCCCACGCCGCTGTCGTGGTCGATCTCGTGCGGAATCCAGACCGGCTTGCCGTCTTTCCGCGTCAGCTCGAACCAGAACACCACGGCCGGCTCGTCGGGACGCGCGTCGCCCTTGGGTCCATGCGCCCACCAACGCTTGCCGGTGACGAAGTCGGGCAGCTTGTCGCCATTGATGTCGGCCAGGCACAGGCTATGGGTCTGCGAGAACGCATCGGAGATCTGATGAGTCTTCCAGCCGGCCGGCGATTGCTCGTGCCACCACATGCCTACCTGATGGGCGCTCGACGACAGCACGTCGTTATCGCCGTCGCCGTCGAAATCGTAGACGTGCATTTGAGAGCATTGCTCGCCGAACTTCACCGGGTGAAACACCCAAGTGGTCTGCGCCTTGTCGGCCGGCGCCTCCCACCAGCCCTCGACCGTGAGCACGTCGGTGCGACCGTCGCGATTGATGTCGCCCGCGCCAATGCCGTGCGAGAACTTATCGGTGCCCGGCGCGCCCGAGGCCGAGATGGGAGTCAACTTCCACAAGTCCGTGGCCGACGGTTTGGCGTAGCCGATGTGCTTGCCCGGATCGTAGCCCAACAGCAGCTCGCGTTTGCCGTCGCCGTCGATATCCAGAAAGCTGGGGCTCTCGTTGTTCGTGACCGGCGTACACTCGTGTCGCTTGAACGGCGTGCCGGCCTTTTCCGGCTGCTCGAACCACCAGGTTTGCTGGCCGGGAAAACCGACGACGATGAGATCGGACCGGCCGTCGCTGTTGACGTCCTCGGCGAAATTGCAAAACGAGACGCTGTAGACGTGCGGGTCGAACTCTTCCGCCTTTTCCAATACCGGCGTCATCTTCCAATCGGGCGCGGCGTAGTACACGCTGCCGGCGCCGATGTCGAGCTTGCCGTCGCCGTTGAAGTCGCCCACGCACGTGCCTTCGCTACGGAACTTGGTGTCGAGTTGCGTTCGCTTGAACGAGATGTTCGACGGTTTCTCTTCGGCCAGACTTGCGCCGGCGATCAGCAATGCCAACGCTGCCGGCAGGGCCAAGCGAAATCGGTAATTCATGACAGGATCCTCGTGCTTTTGTTCGACGCTTTGAATTCGGGGAAGGAAAATGTCCGATCCCACTCGTGGGCCGGCCATTTTGAGGTTGCTGGCTGCCAGCCTAGTATACGCGGCGATCGAAAGCAAATTGGCCGCGAGTTGGGGCGCAATCAATAGGCGCGAGCGATCAACAGGGATGCCCTGCCACACTGCCGGGCGTCCGCGGAGCCTTAGAGCAGGCTCTCCAACAGCAGCCGCATCTTGCGCATTTCGGCGGCGTGGTCGACGTCATCCATTTCAGAGATATGGACGACCAGCGCTCGGTTGTAGCGCACCTTGGCCAATTGCGTAATCAGGCGGCCGTACTCCACCAGGCCCTGGCCGACGCGGACCTGCAACTTGTCCTTGCTGGTGTCGCGCAGATGCACGTTATAAACGTGCTTCATCACCTGGTCGTAGCTGTCACCGGCGTGCGGGCCGTAAATATAGTGGCTGGGATCGAGCGTAATCCCCAGCCCCTTGACGTTGTCGCACAACACCACGGCCGTGTCGGGATCTTGCGTGATGCGGCCGGTCTCGGTCTTTACTCCGACCAGCACGCCATCGCGCGAAGCAATCGCGACTAACCGCTGCAGTCGCTCGATCTCGGCGTTGAAGGGGGTGCCCAATTCAGCCGCCGGAACTGTCAGGGCCACGACTTTCGTGGCTTTGGCCAAACTGCAACAAGCGGCAAACTGCTCGTAATACAATTCGCCTTCGGCCTCGATATCGACGCTATATCCGGAGATGGTCAGCCGATAGGTTTCGCGACAGCTAGCAATCGTGCCTTCCAGATCCGCTAGCACGCCCGAGGGCTTTAATTGCCCGCCGCGCTCGTGGATCGCGATTTCGATGTTGTTGTATTCCAAATCGACCAGCCGTTGCAGGACACCGTCCAACGACAACTGGGGGAAGCACTCGCTCGAAGCAGCCACAAACACGCGCGGACCCTCCTGGCGGACAAGCAATGCGAAACGGCGCACTTTCGCGGTAATGTTGCCGCGTAGCTTAACGCCAAGCGGCATCGTTTGGCAACACCACGCCGCCGGCGCCCTTTCGCCCGAGGCCTATTGTTCGGATGCGCATGGGGGGGCATGCGCTGGCGCGGGGCATTCCTCTATAATGACGGCCTCAATCGCCAACGGCCCCGCGCCCTCGCGCTGGCGTGCTCCGCGTGCGACGGCGACTCACCTTACCCGAGGAACGAATGATGGACCCCGAGCGTACTCCCCCCGACCTCCGCGCCAGTTTAGCCGCCCAAGCCGCCGCAGCCCCGATTCGCGTCATCGTCGAACCGCCACGCTCCAGTTGGATCGGCACGGGCCTGAAATGGATCGTCACGATCTTGCTGGTGCTGTTCGTGATTGGCGCCCTGCAAGGCAGCTACTCGAGCGAGTCCGAGTTGCCCGAACGCTGGCATTCGCTCAGCCGCAGCGCGACCGACAAGGTGGCGATCATTCGCGTCGAGGGAACGATTCTGGGTGATGAAGGATTCGTCAAAAAGCAAATCGACCAGGTCCGCGCGGACGATCACGTCAAGGCGATCGTCGTGCGGGTCAACTCACCCGGCGGCACAGTCACCGGCAGCGACTACATTTACCATCACTTGAAGAAACTGGCTGCCGAAAAACAGGTTCCGCTCGTGGTCAGCATGGGCGGCATCGCGGCCAGTGGCGGCTACTACGTGGCGATGGCCGTGGGCGAGACGGAAAACACGATCTTCGCCGAGCCCACCACCTGGACCGGCTCGATCGGCGTGATCATTCCGCACTACGACATTTCCGACCTGCTGGAAAAATGGAACATTCAGGACGACTCGATCGCCAGCAATCCGCTCAAGATGATGGGCAGCCCAACCCGCAAGTTTCCCGAGCCCATCGAAGCCGAGGAAAAGCAAATCCTGCAAGGGCTCGTCGACTCCTCGTTTGCCGAGTTCAAATCGATCGTGCTCGCAGGCCGCCCGGCTTTGCGCGAGAACAAGGCCGTGCAAGACACGATCTTCACGGGTCGCATCTTCACGGCCAAACAGGCCCAGGAAAATCTGCTGGTCGATCGACTCGGTTTCGTCGAGGATGCGATCGATCGCGCCATCGAGCTGGCTAAACTGGACAAGTACCAAGTCCGGGTCGTGAAGTACGAACAGTCCGCCGGATTGATCCAGCGGGCGCTATTCGGCGCCGAGGGTCGCAAGCCGCCGGTGGATCTGTCGGCGCTATGGGACCTGGCGGTGCCGCGCGCGTACTACATGTGCACGTGGTTGCCGGGCCTCGGTGGAACACCGCGCTAGTCGAGCGGCGGGTGTTGGTGGCTTACGGCTTTGCCGGCGCGTCGGACGGCGGTGGTGAAGCCGGCTGCGGCGTCGTTTCTGGTTCATTCGTGGCTGGCGGTTCCGCGGCAGCCGGCAATTTGTCGCGAGACCCTTTGTCACGTGGCTCGTCGTCGCCGGACTTGGAAGCCGGTCCGCGACCGCGATGCGATCCCTTGGATCGGTCGCCCGGGCGGCCGTCGAAGCGCGGTGGGCCACCCGGACCTCCGTAGCGGCTGCGCTCGAAATACATGCCGCGCAGCTCTTCGAGCATCTTGTCGCGTGGCATTTTCAACAGCCGCTCCCGATCGGTCGGCGGAACCTCGTTTTGCAGGTACTGTAACAAGTCCTCGACGACCAGCGAGCCTTGCTTGCGCGACGATGGCCATGGATCCAAACGATGCATCGACGTGCCGATCCAGCTCCCCACGATCTTCCGCTTATCGGCCAGCGAGGCGGCGCCGTCCAACGCCTGCTTGGGCTTCTCCGAAAGCTTGTCCGTCAGGCGATCGATATCGGCCTGATCCAACGCGTCCAGAGCGCCGGGTCCTTCGCGTCGCGACCGCTCGAATGCCCTAAGCAGCAATGCCCGTCGTTGCTTTTGGCGCTCCCACTTGTCGAAACGTTGCCGCTGCTCCTTGGACATGTCCGCGAGCAGATCCTTGCGCCGGCTCCATACAAAGTCCTCGGTCCAGCTCAGCACTTCCTTCATGTCCATCCAAGTAAGCAAGTCGGCCCGATGCACTCGCTCGCGGGCGGCATTTTGTTGCTGTTGGATGCGCTTGATCTCGGCCACGCGCTCGGCCGGCAGCAACTCGGCCAGCTTGGCCCGCTGGCTGGGCGTCAAGGTTTTGAGCCACTCGTGATACCGGCCCAGCACCTGCTCGAGCCGCCCGGCGTCTTTATCGGCATCGAGCGCCGCCTGAAAAGCGCGCAAACGCTGCTGCTCGTCGGCCGGCAGCGCCGCGAACCGCTCTTGCTTGCGCAAAAGCTCTTCCTGCTCGGCCGGCTGCAACCCGGCAATTTGCGCGCGGCGGGCATCGAGACGGTCGTCGGCCCGCGCCGAGGCGCCAAATGCGATCAGGCAGATCACGACGACCATGTTCGGGGCCGGGGCGGTGGAAACGGCAAAGTCAGCAAGTCGTCTAAGGACCATGGTCCGTTTCTCCCTCGGCAAACACTCCCTCGCGATCCAGCAGTTGCAGGAATTCGAGGTTGTCGGCCTGATAGAACAACTCGAACTTTTGCAACACGGGCAGGTCCTCGAGCAACTGCTCGTTGGGGTTCGGCCACAGCACGTGCCCGATGGCGAATCCCGCCACGACCGCGGCCACCACGCCCAGCGCGCCGACCAGTCGCTGGCGGCGTTGACGGCCGGGCAGCGAATTTTGCACGGTCTCGGCTTCCTGGGCGGCGGCCACGGCCACCATTTCCATCGTGGTCTGCGTGAACGAGTCGGGCACGCTGGAACGCGGCAGGCGATCCAATAAGTCCCAAGCCCGTTGCAGCCGCTGCAGCTCGGCCCGATAGGCGGCGTCGCTCGCCAGTCGCGATTCGACGCGGCGCACGCTCTCGGCATCCAACTCGCCGTCAAGATATGACGTCAGCTCCTCGTGCAACTGTTGTTGGGTGGCTTCGTGCTCGGTCATGGCTGGTGTTTCCGTGCTCGCAACTCGGACATCTGAGAATGGTTCGGTTTTTTGATGCGCGGCTAACCGTCCGCAGGCCGGGCGCCGCTGTCCAGGTACGGCTCCAAAATCTCCTTCAGATTCACGCGCGCTCGCGACAAGAGCGACTTGACCGCCTGCGGCGACATCTCCATGGCCGTGGCGATATCGGCGTAGCTCATCTCTTCGAATTTATTGAGCAGCACGGCCATCCGCTGCCGCTCGCTCAATCCGGCCAACGCCGCACGGACCACGTCGCGCAGCTCGGCCTTGTCCAATTGCCGCGTGGGCATGGCCCCGCTGGCGGCCAGCGCCATCTTGTCCAACATGCCCGTGCCGCCAGAGTCGCCCGGCGCCCCGACCAGGTTCACCTCGTGCCGCCGCGACAAGGATCGCAATGTATTAGCCGCCACGTGATTGGCGATCGTATATAGCCAGGTCGAGAATTTCGCGCCGGCCACATATCGTTTGCGGGCCCGATAGACGCGCAGGAAAACTTCCTGGGCCAGATCCTCGGCCAGGTCTCGGCGCCCCACCAAGTGTTCCAACACCGTGACCAGGCGATTCTGATAGCGCAACATCAACTCGTCGAACGCGGCGGCATTGTCGTCGCGCACGGCGAGCATCAGCCGGACGTCCGGATCTTGCAACTGGTATCGCTGGGCCGAGGATTCGCTGACCGCCAAGAAGATTCCTTACGCGTAACAGGCACACATTGTTGGTTCCCGGGATCGCGAACTCCAGTCTAACACAACCGGGCCGCTCCTCGCAGACGGCGCCGGTCGTTGGGCCCCCAGGTATTGAATACCGCCGACGAGGAATTGTTCCGCATGTGTCGCAAAAAGCGCCTCGCGTGATATCTCGACAGGCCCCCGCGAAGGGGCTACTTTGATACCGTTTTCGCAAGGCAGGCTTCCAAATGTCCCAGGCGTTTTTTCGGTGACCGTGTGGCAGTGGACTTAACAGGTCGGGTGGCGGTCGTGACCGGGGGCTCCAGCGGCATTGGTCGCGCCACGGCCTTGCACTTGGCGCGTCACGGCGCGCGCGTCTTCACGGGCGACGTGCATCCTCGGCCCGAGAACGCTCAAGCGTTTGCCGAACTGGGCATCACCGAGTTGGTCTGCGACGTGCGCAGGGAAGACCAGGTTCGCCAACTGATCGAGCGGGCCGCGCGCGACGCGGGATTGCACATCCTGGTTAGCAATGCCGGCATCGATCTGGAGGCCCAGGTGCCCGAGGTCAGCGAAGACCAGTGGAATGCCTGTCTGGATACGAATCTAAAGGGCGCCTTCCTGGCCTGCAAACACGCCATCCCGCGCCTGCGCGCCGCCGGGGGCGGCGCCGTGGTATTCACCTCCAGCAACGCCGGGCTGTTGCCGCGGGCTCACGACCCGGTGTACTGCACCAGCAAGGCGGCCCTAGTCGCCCTGGCGGCAAGCCTGGCCCTGTGCCACGCGCAGGACAAGATCCGCTTCAATTCAGTCTGCCCGGGACCTGTTTCCGGCACCGGGATTATCGACGAGTCCCTTTCGGGACCGGACCGTACGGCACTCGAGCAGCGATTTATTGAGGCCAGCCCTCTGGCCCGGGCGTTGGGCCGGATGATCACGCCAGAGGAGGTCGCCGAGGCGATCTTGTACCTGGTAAGCGACGCGGCGGCGCTCGTGACCGGCACGGCTCTGAGGATCGACGGCGGCAAATCGCTGGGTGTCCCGCCCATCAGCGGCCGAGCAGTTTAACGCCCATTTTCTTGGCGGCTTTGCGAAGCGGCTCGTCGAGCGTGGCTAAAGGCAATTGGCGTCGGACCGCCAGGTCCAGGTACATCGCGTCGTAACTGGTCAACTGATGGGCGCGGCACAGCGGCAAAAGATGATCGAACGCGCGCTCGGGGGAATCCGCATCGACCTCGATGTCGAGCTTGAGCAACTCGGCGATCAAATGCTCGGTTTCCATCGCCGTGATACGCCCTTTCCGTTCGGCGAAAGCCAACACGTTCGTGATTTCGAGGAACCACCACGCTGGCACTAGGGCCGCTTCGACTTCGAGCCGCTCCAGCAGCTTCGCGGTATGCGTAGTGGCTTCGTCGCTGAAGAGCCAGGCCATCGCCACCGAGCAATCGACGACCAGTGCCGCGGTCATCGCCGGCCTTCGCGAATCAGGTCGCGAATCTTTAGGCCGCCCAGGCTCAAACCCTCGCTGAGCTGCTTGATCCGGGCGATTGCCGCTCGGCGCTCGGCGGTCGAGTATTTCTTCTTGATCGGCACTAGTCGCGCAACCGGCGAACCGTGCCGAGTGATGGTGATTTCCGCGCCGGACTCGACCTTTTCGAGCAACTCGGAGAAATGCGTCTTGGCGTCATACGCCCCGATGCTACTTGCACCCTGCCATGCCATGCGGCGGACCCTTTGCATAAACTAGTCTACGACTAGTCTACTTCGTTCGCGGTGGCTGTCAACCTTCTCCACCAGTCGCGATGCACTGGCGGCTTGGGAATCGCTCGTGCTCGAGGCGAGTGCCAGCTCGGCGCCCATATGCACCCACCTTGATGGATTGCCCGGGAGCGGCTCCGGCCGCCGGCGGGCGCCGGCTCCCGCAGCCGAAAACTATTGCAGCATAGACCTCATCGGCGATATCATAGGGGGCCGAGAGGCGCTTCCGCGTTCGGTTTCTGTCACCATCTTTCTGGAAAGCGAACTATGAGACATCTTTGCAAGCTGCTGTTGGTCGCACCGTTGTGCGCCGCCCTGGCGGGCAGTGCCTGGGCCAAGGAAGACGCTCCCTCGTCGGTCGGCAAGCAAGTCGACGAATTCTCGTTGCAGGATTTTCGCGGCAAGCAGCATGCGCTCGCGGACGTGAAGGATTCGAAGCTGGTCGTCGTGGCATTTCTAGGCGTTGAGTGCCCGCTCAGCAAACTCTATGGCCCGCGATTGGCCGAATTGGCCAAGCAGTACGAGTCGCAGGGCGTGAGCTTTATCGGCGTCGATTCGAACCGCCAGGATTCAATCAGCGACATGGCTCAATACGCCAAGGCGCACGAACTCAGTTTTCCGTTCTTGAAAGATCTCAATAACCGGTTGGCCGACAAGCTGGGTGCGGCCCGCAATCCGCAGGTGTTCGTGCTCGACGCCGGCCGCGTGGTGCGCTATGCCGGCCGGATCGACGACCAATACGGTTTTCAGACGGGCAGCGGCTACGCCAAGACGAAGGCCAACAGCCGCGATCTGGGCGCCGCGCTCGATGCCCTATTGGCTGGCAAGACGGTCAGCCAATCCACGACCGAAGCGATCGGCTGCCTGATCGGCCGCGTGCTCAAACCCGAAGCCGACAGCGAGGTGACATACTCGAACCAGATCGCGCGAATTTTCCAGAGCCGCTGCGTGGAGTGCCACCGTCCGAACCAGATCGGACCGTTCGCGCTGCAAAGCTATGAGGAGGCGGTCGGCTGGGCCGAGATGGTGGAAGAGGTGGTGCGCGACGGTCGCATGCCGCCCTGGCACCCGGATCCGAAATACGGCCACTTCGCCAACGACATGTCGTTGACCAAGGAAGAGAAGGAGTTGATCTACAAATGGGTGGCCGCGGGCGCTCCCGAGGGCAATCCCAAGGATCTGCCCGAGCCCAAGGAATATGCCGGCGGCTGGATGATGCCAGGCGGGCCCGACGTGGTGTTTCACATGACGAAGGAGCCGGTCGACGTGCCCGCCGAAGGCACAGTGGATTACCGCTATTACGTGGTCGACACCGGTTTCACCGAAGACAAATGGGTGAAGGTCGGAGAGTGCATGCCCGACAATCGGGGCGTCGTGCATCACATGATTGTGTTCATGAAGCCGCCCAGCACGAGCCTGTTTAGCGATGGCAACCGCGACGGCGAAAAAGCTGAAACCAAAGCCGGAGACAGTAAAGCCAGAGAAACCAAGACTGCCGACAGCAAAGCGGCCGACAGTAAGGGCGGCGACGCAAAGGACGGCGAGAAATCGGCCGCCGAAGGTCGACGAGGCGGCCGTGGCCGAGGAGGTCGTGGCGGAGGGGGCGGCGGACAGGCCTCGTTTGGCCAATTGTGCGGCTTCGCCCCGGGCACGCGACCATATGTATTGCCACCGGGCATGGCCAAATTGATTCCGGCCGGCTGGCAACTTGTGTTTCAAATGCACTACACGCCCAACGGTTCTCCGCAGAAGGACCGCAGCATGGTGGGCATCAAGTTCGCCGATCCGGCCGAGGTGACGCATCGCGTGGCCACGGCCAACGCCGCCAACGGACTGTTCGAGATTCCGGCCGGCGATCCGGCCTACCAGGTCGAATCGAACCGGACCTATGGCCGCGACGTTTTGTTGCTGTCGGTATTTCCGCACATGCATCTGCGCGGCAAGGACTTTCATTACGAAGTCATCTATCCCGACGGCCGCAAAGAAACGTTGATGAACATGCCGCGCTACGACTTCAACTGGCAGACCAGTTACGTGTTCAAGCAGCCCAAGCAACTGCCACAAGGCACGACAATGCACTGCACGGCGCATTTCGACAACTCGGCCGACAATCCGGCGAATCCGGATTCGTCCAAGCCGGTCCGTTGGGGCGACCAGACTTGGGAAGAAATGATGATCGGCTGGTTCGATATCGCGGTGCCTAAGGACTCCGATATCGCGCAGGTGCTGCCGCCGCAGGAAGGCCAGTTCCGTCGTCAACAGGAACGCCCACAGGGCGATGCGGCGGAATAAGCGACGGAATTCTGATTTACTGTTGGTTTAACGAGCGAGCCGGCTCCCGCAAGCCGGCTCGCTCTGTTTTTCCATCCCGGACCATGGGCGTGCGTTGACCACGCCGCGCCCAAAAGGCCGCACATCACCCGACCTTGCAGGTCCATTTCCCAGAGATTCGGGCACGGGAATCGTCAAATTGCCGGCTCCAGGGCAGCAATTCGGCGTGCCGCAAGTTAGAATCATTGCGGGCACTCACCAAAACCTCACGAGGCGCCGATAAGCCATGTCGCGTCTAGTCGACCGCTCCCCCGTTGCGGCGCGCCGTTCGCCCGTCGTGCTGCTGGTTGTTTTTTCGCTCGTCGGCTCGTGGTTGGGATGTGGCGCGGGGGTATCCGAAGAGCAAAGGGCGGCCATGTTGCGCATCTCGGAACTGGGTGGACAGGTCAACTTCAAGCGAGGGGGCTATGAAGTGGACCTGAAGAAGACGCCGGTCGAGGACAAAGATCTGGCGCATTTGAAGCAGATCCCGAATCTCAAGAACGTCGATCTGCAAGGCACTCGCATCGGCGATGCCGGGCTCGAGCATTTGAGGGGGATCGATACGCTCGAATTGGTCTACCTGCAGCGCACGGTCGTTACACGCGAAGGTCTGGCGAATCTGAAGAAATCGCTGCCCAAGGCCGAAATCAGCCATTGAGCTGCTTACTCCGCGATTGGGGCTACCTCGCGCCCCAGTCCATGTCACTCCGCGGTCGCAGGTAATGTCGATCGCGCCGCGGGAACTCGTGCCGGCTTAGCGGCGCGAAGCCCTCCAGCTCGTGGAAGTACATGTAGTGGTCGATGTGCATCACGTCCGGATCGATGCGGATCAAGTTGAACGAATTTTTCTCGCGCTCGCGCGCCCGCCCGCGGCCCGAGGTGCTTGTGCCCGACTGCACGATCGTAATTCCGCTGGCCCGGTCCTTGCTTGGATAGACGTCCAGCGAGTTGCCGATGTACGCGCGATGCAGATGTCCTCCCAGAATCAAATCGACCTTGAGCGAATTGAATCGATCCATCGCTTGCCGGCCTCGCCGCATCACGTCGTGTTCGTTGTCGTAATCGGGGGCGGGGGCAAAATGGTGATGCGCCACGACGATTCGCGCGCATTCGGGGGGCGCATCTTGAAAAGCCCGCTCGCAAAAATCGAGCTGCCATCGCGCGATCCGGCCATTGGTAATCGCCCCTAGTGGCGAGGTCGTGTTGAGCGACACAAAAACCGCGCTCTCGAGCCGCAGCACGGAATCCAGCTCGTCGGAGAGATAGCGACGATAGAGCGCGTAGGGCGTAAATATCCTCTCGAAAACTCGATAGAGCGGCACGTCGTGATTGCCCGGTACCGTCACCTCTACATTCCTGCGGAGAAATATCGGATCTTCCCGCCGATTCGCTGGGTTCTGCGTGCGCGACGAAGATTCTTCGGTGACTACGCATTCG
>JANNQN010000454.1:0-3901 GCA_031400775.1 Planctomycetia bacterium
CGACCAGCTCCTTGCCGGTGCCCGTGGCGCCCTGGATCAGCACGCTGGCGTCGGTCGGCGCGATCCGCTTGAGCCGGTCGATGACGTCGTGCATCTGCGGGCTGTTGCCAATCAAACCCTCGAAGCCGAACTTTTCGTCCAGCCGCCGGTTGAGCTCGGCATTCTGCCGCCGCAGTCGCAGGCTGGCCGAGGCCTTTTCGGTCACCGCCCGCAATTGGCTCAAATCGAGCGGCTTGAGCAGGTAGTTGAAGGCCCCCTGCTGCATGGCCGTCACGGCCGAGGGGATCGTGCCGTGCCCGGTGACCAGAATCACCTCGGCGTCGGGCAGCATTTCCTTGGTGTGCGAGAGGATCGCCAGCCCGTCGACTTCGTTCATCACCAGGTCGGTAATCACCAGGTCGAACGCATCCTGATCGATCAGCCGCAGGCCTTGCGGGCCGCTGGTGGCCACGGTGCAATCGTAGCCGACCCGCTGGAGGCTCTCGGCCACGGCCTGGGCGTGAGGCGCTTCGTTGTCCACGATGAGCACGCGAATCGGCGCACTCTCGGCGGCGGGGCGTTGGATTGCTTCACCGGTCAGCATGCGGCCGATGATACCGCATAATTGGGCTGGGGGGCTAGTGGCCGGGGAACATTGAGCGACAGGTCGTCGAACAATCGGTCGCCGCTCTGTGCATACCCGATCTACCGAAAGAGTGACGTGACGAATGTTCTAAGGTCGGCGGGTAGAAATCTCATTGCCGCAGCGGCAACAGTGCCGCCAATCAAGCATCGATAGCATCCACACACCAGGCACAAACTGCGGACGAAGAAGCAAAAATTCAGCCAGCGAATCTGACCGGGAGTATCGAAGCGAGGCTCGCGCGCCTTGAGATGCTGTGCAAGGAGGTCATTGTACGCAGGCTCAAAAACACGATCTCGCGTGGTTTTTGGAAGCAAGAATCCAAATAGCTCCCAAAGTCTCGGGAAATTTGCGAGAGCTGGAAGAGGCTGCCGCTGATCAGCTGGTGCAACAATCATCCCGCAGTCCGTCAAGAAGACATCTTGGCGACAGTTGGGGTCAAAAATGCGTTGGTCAAATTCGAATCCAAACAGTTCGGGACTGATGATATACATGCCCGGCGGAACCGAACCCCACTCGCCATCCCATTGGCAACCCAGGAATTCCCCCATTTGCCCGTCGCACATCATGTGCAAGCAATCCTCACTCAACAAATGGTCAAGGTCGTCAATTCGCGCTATTTCGTCGGCGGAGTTGTGTTGCTTCCTCACGAGACTGAATTGAACAAGGCCATCATGGACCAAGATGTAGATATCGTCCGTGACTCTGCTGCCCCACGTTTCCCCTAGCGATTCACTAGACATACGCCAAGCCTCCATGCTGAACCCCCGCCGCAATGTTTAGGTAGAAATCTCGCGTGCGTTGCCAGGCTTTGACGCCTGGACCGGTCAACTTGTAACGTCGCTCCTTGATTATCTGTCCGTCGATTACGACTTGTGTATACCAGCCTTTAACGAAGTTGGAATCCTCCAGTCGGGCCATCAACTGATAAAACGCGGGTCCACTTCTTTGCACCCCTTGCTTGGCAAGCACATCCCGAATGCCTTGCCCGGTTAATTCTGAGTCCATCAGAATCCCCATGATCAAAAACTGCAGCGCTGTCGTTTCCGGAATACCCACAAATGGCCTCCAAGTGATTCTAAAGACGAATTCACAGATAATCAGATCTTACATAATGCCACGTTATGTGTCAAGCAAGACCGGCGGCAATAAACGGGCCGAGAGAGAATAGTGCACTCCACCTCTGCATTGCGAACGCAGCGCTCTCTCGATCGAGTTACCACCTGACGGCATCAGCCGGACGTCAACCTTGGCGGGAGCGGCAGGACGATCGTGAATTTGGTGCCGCGGCCGACTTCGCTCTCGGCCCAGATGCGGCCGCCGTGCGCTTCGATGATCTTGCGCGTGGTGGGCAATCCCAAGCCCGAGCCGCCCGGCTTGGTGGAAAAGAAGGCGTCGAACACCTGGTTGGCGGTCCGTTCGTCCATGCCGCAGCCGGTGTCGATCAACTCCAGCGCCACGCCGGCTGAGACCGTCATCGTGCGCACGACCAACTGCCCGCCC
Organism: Planctomycetia bacterium; assembly: GCA_031400775.1. Taxonomy (GTDB): domain Bacteria; phylum Planctomycetota; class Planctomycetia; order Pirellulales; family PALSA-1355; genus PALSA-1355. Next base: position 2,126 of record JANNQN010000454.1, read on the forward strand.
CCAGGCATGGCCTGCTGGGCATTGAGCACCAGATTGATTAGCGCGCCGCGAAACGACTCGCGATCCAAGACCACGCTGGGCAAGTCGGGATCGAAATAGGGCAATAGCTCGATGTTCGACTCGGCCGACTTGGCGGCGAAGAAGTCGAGCACCTGCTGGACCTGGTCGTTCAAGTCAGAGGCCTCGAAACGGACCGTGCGAACCTTGGCGAAGTTCAGGAAGTTATCCAACAAGTTTTGCAGTCGCAGGCACTCGTGCTGCACCACCGCGATCTTGGCCAGGGCCCGGCGGTCGCGCGGAGTCTCGGCCGCCCCGAAGTCCTCGGCCAACAGCTCCATGTTGAGGCAGATCGTCGAGAGCGGATTCTTGATCTCGTGCGCCAGCCCTCCGGCCAGCGTGGCGATCTCGGTGTACTGCGCGATGAGCTTCCGGTTGACTTCCTCGGCCGTGGGCGGGTGCGGCTGGTTCATCATGGTCGGCGGCTTCGCGGGAGAGCGGCAATAAAAAACGCCCGCCGACCGCTATCGGCCAACGGGCGTTGGAGGTTTTAACGTAAAGTAATTGTTTATTCGCCGTCGCCGTTGCCGACTGCGGTCGGATTCAACTCGCGCATGGCCTGCTTGCGGCTCAGCTTGACCCGATCCTGCTCGTCGATGGCGATCACCTTGACCGCCATCTCGTCGCCCACGCTGCACACGTCGGCCACGCTGTTGACGTAGTCGTCGGCCAGCTCGCTGATGTGGCACAAGCCGTCCTTGCCGGGAATGATCTCGACGAACGCGCCGAAATCCTTGACGCTGGTGACCCGGCCGTGGTAAATGCGGCCGACCTGAACCGAAGCGGTCAGGGCCTCGACCTTGGCCAAGGCGGCCTTCGCCGATTCGCCGTCGGCGCTGGCGATCGTCACGGTGCCGTCATCCTCGACTTCCAGGCTGGCGCCGGTCGATTCCTGAATCGCGCGAATCGTCTTGCCGCCCGGACCAATGAGCGCGCCGATCTTGTCGGGCGGAATATGCGTCCTCAACAGGCGGGGCGCCCAATTCGAAATGTCGGGCTTGGGCCGCGCGATGGCGGTCAGCATCTTACGCAAGATTTCGATCCGCGCGTCGCGGCTCTGGGCCAGCGTGGCTTCGATGATCTCGTCGCTAATGCCGTTGACCTTCAGGTCCAACTGAATTCCGGTGATGCCGTTTTGCGTACCGGCGATTTTGAAATCCATGTCGCCGAAGTGATCCTCGTCGCCGAGGATGTCGGTCAGGAGGGTCCATTTGTCGCCTTCCTTGACCAATCCGACCGAGATACCGGCCACGGGATTCGTGATCGGCACGCCGGCGGCCATCAGGCCCAACGTGGCGCCGCACACCGAGGCCATCGAGCTGGAGCCGTTCGACTCGAGGATGTCGGAGATGACGCGAACCGTGTAGGGAAACACTTCCGGATCCGGCAACACCGGCTTGACGCTCCGCTCGGCCAGCGCCCCGTGTCCGATCTCGCGACGGCCCGGGCCGCGGATGGGCCGCACCTCGCCCACCGAGAACGGCGGGAAGTTATAGTCCAGCATGAATTTCTTGGAGTACTCGTCGATCAGACCGTCGACGCGTTGCTCGTCGCGGCCCGTACCCAGGGTCACGGTGATGAGCGATTGCGTCTCACCGCGCTGAAACACGGCCGAACCGTGGACGCGCGGCAGCACGTCGATCTCGCATTCGATCGCCCGCAACGTCTTGGCATCGCGGCCATCCTGCGGAAAGGTCGCGATCCCCAGCGACATCGTCA
>JANNQN010000455.1:0-7192 GCA_031400775.1 Planctomycetia bacterium
TATCCATAAGTGGAACTAATAGCCCGCGCATTTTCCCGCAACTTTGGGGCCAGTAATTTGCCGCTGCCGAGACCGATCGTTCTTCGTAAGCATGCTCAGCCCAGCACGGTCCTTCGCGAGGCCAACTCTTGGTTTGCCCCCAGGGCGTTAAACCATTATTCAAGCACGCCTTACGACGGACGCCTTGCATTCAACACGGTCCCGCGAGTCCGCAACCCCATTCCCTCCATAATGGATCGGTAGCCCCATATTTTGTGTCGTCCGGTTTCAGAATCTCCAAGAAATACCTCTCTGGCCCATTCGGAAAGCTTGACTCTGCAAGGTGACTTCGTAGAGTGAATGGTAGCAAGAAACGTTAGGTGAGGGCATTTAATCCCCCTTAGGTGGGGGGCCAAGATTTAGGATCTCCCGCGCGTGTGTGGACACGCGCGACGGGCGGACGCGGGGTGTGGAGACAAAAGGAAGCCCCGCGACAACATCGAAGGAATGGCCATGTTGGTACTATCTCGCAAGAAGAACGAGAGTATTGTCATCAACAATGACATCACGATCGTGGTGGTGGAAATTCGCGGCGACAAAGTCCGGCTAGGAGTGGAAGCTCCTAAAGAAATTCCGGTGCATCGCCGCGAGGTTTACGATGCGATCCGCCGCAACGAAGTGCCGATCGGCGAGGTGCCGGTCGTCGATAAGGCAAAATCGGACGCCAACGGCGCCGCCGACGAAGCCTGATCGTTCTTTTTCATGCCGTGTTCGCTCGAACCTGCCGAGGCGCTTCTCAGCTCCGGTAGCCGGATCGACTCATTCACTTGGCTGGCGGCGCGCAAGTGATTATTTCCTCGCGGCCTTCAGGCCTGATCAGTGCGCTGCGCGCGTTTGAGTCCACTTGACGAGTTGCCCGCCCGACCATTATACACCCTTACGGCATCGGCGCTTGCGCAGTTGCCAGCGCTGCTGGCCCCGTCGTCTAGCCTGGTCTAGGACACCGGCCTTTCACGCCGATAACACGGGTTCAAATCCCGTCGGGGTCACTTTTCAGCATCAACTGAGCATCGCGCCGGCGAACTACTTCTGGCGCTAACGCGAGAATTTTTCTCCCGCCTTCCAGGATCACGCGCTTGGCACAATCTTATGACGCGGTGCTGGTCGTCTCGTTCGGCGGACCAGAAGGCCCCGCCGACGTCATCCCATTCCTGCAAAATGTGCTGCGCGGCAAGAATGTGCCCGAGGCGCGGATGCTCGAAGTCGCCCGGCATTATGAGCGTTTCGGCGGAGTGAGCCCTCTTAACGCTCAGAACCGGCAACTGATTGCCGCGCTCGACGAGGTACTTTCCGCGCGCGGACCCCGACTGCCGATTTATTGGGGCAATCGCAACTGGCATCCGCTCTTGGCCGATACGCTCGCCGAAATGGCCACCGACGGCATCCGCCGCGCACTCGGCTTTTTCACTTCGGCGTATAGCTCCTACTCGGGATGTCGTCAGTATCGCGAAGACATCCAGCGGGCGCAGCAGAAGGTCGGGCCCGCGGCTCCGGAGGTCGAAAAGTTGCGGGCGTTCTTCAATCATCCGGGCTTCATCGAACCGATGATCGAGAGGGTGCGCGTGGCGATCGACCAGGTCCCACCGCCGCGCCGCGCCGCAGCCAAGGTGATTTACACCGCGCACAGCATTCCGATGACGATGGCCGATCGCTGCCGATACGCGGTCCAATTGGCCGAAGCCGCGCGGCTCGTGTCCGCGGGCCTTGGTTTGTCTGATTATCGCATCGCTTATCAAAGCCGCAGCGGGCCGCCCGATCAGCCCTGGCTGGCGCCGGATATTTTGGATGCGATTCGCGAGCTTCACGCGACGGGCACGGCAGCCGACATCGTGATTGCTCCGATCGGTTTCCTGTCGGACCATATCGAGATCCTCTACGATCTCGATATCGAAGCGTGGGACCTGTGCGGTGAGTTGGGGATCAACATGGTGCGGGCCGCGACCGTGGGATGTCACCCGCAATTCGTGGAGATGATTCGCGAGCTGATCGAAGAGCGACTCGGCACGGCGCCGCCGCGCTGGCTGGGAACGTTTGGCCCGAGCCACGATGTGTGCCCGGCGGATTGCTGCCTGGCCGGCCCTACTCGCGCTCGATGATCATGGCCACGGCGTTTCCGCCGCCCAAGCACAGCGAAGCCAGCCCCCGCTTCAAGCCCCGCTCGGCCAGCGTGTGGAGCAGCGTCACCAATACCCGCGCGCCGCTCGCGCCGATCGGATGACCCAATGCGATCGCGCCGCCGCGGACGTTCGTTTTGGCCGGATCGGCCTCGAGCGGGCGCATGCAGGCCAACGCCTGAGCGGCAAACGCCTCGTTCAGTTCAATCAAATCGATATCGGCCAGCGTCATCCGCGCCTTGGCCAACACTTTTTGCACGGCCGTCACCGGCGCAATGAAAATCTCCTTGGGCGCCACGCCGCTCGTGGCACTGGCCACGATCCGGGCCTTGATCGGCGAGCGGCTTTCGCGGGCGATCTGTTCATTGACCACCACCACGGCGGCCGCTCCGTCGCTGATCTGTGAGGCATTGCCGGCCGTGACCGTGCCCTCCTTGCCGAACGAAGGGCGCAAACGGGCCAAACCCTCAACGGTGGTGTCGGGTCGGGGCCCTTCATCCTGGCTCACGACCACGTCGGCCTTTCCGCCGGTAATTGTCACCGCCACGATTTCCTCGCGATTCGCCGCCGATGCCGCAACCGCCCGGCGATGGCTCTCCACGGAAAACGCGTCTTGATCGGCCCGTGACACGCCCCGCGACTGGGCGATGTAGTCGGCCTCGGCCCCCATCGCAATATCCTCGAACGCGCACCACAGTCCGTCGTAGAGCATCGAGTCGCGAATTTGCTGATCGCCAAACTTCCAACCCGCGCGGGCGCCGGAAATCAGGAACGGGGCGCGACTCATGTTCTCCATGCCGCCTGCCACGATGGCCTGCGCGTCGCCTGCGCGAATGGCCTGGTCGGCGAGCATGACGGCCTTCAGGCCGGAGCCGCACATCTTGTTGATCGTCAGCGCCGCGATTGTATCGTTCAAGCCGGCAAACAATGCCGCCTGCCGTGCGGGAGCCTGGCCCAAGCCGGCCGCCAAGACGTTGCCCATGATGACTTCTTCGATAGCATCCAGCGGCAAGCCGGATCGGCGGATCGCCTCGGCCACGGCCGCCGCGCCCAAACGCGGGGCAGGCACGCTCGACAGAACACCCAAGAGTTTGCCGATGGGAGTGCGACAACCGGCGATGATATAGGAGGCGCTCATGGCAGTTATTATAGACAACCTGGATTCAAGGAAAACGGAAGGAGGCACGCCGCCAGCCTACAAGCGGCTGCGACCGTGTCAGTCTACCGCTGGATTTTTCCGGCCGCCAGCCCGTGCGGAATGCCAAGCGGATTGCCTTTGGCGACAAAGCCAGTACGATATCGTCGAGGCGCGGCATCGGCCCATCGAAGCGCGCCATTCGTTCTCTCAATCACGCAGGAAGCACGATGACACCGGACCAGCTTATGGAAGCCCAGGAACTCAAGAAGTCCATTCGCGAGCAGGCCCACGCCAATCGACAAGCCCAGCTCGACAAAGAGGAGCTCAGCCAGAAAATCTGCGAGACGTTCGCCAGCTTGCCGGAATTTGCCGCCGCTGGGACGGTCATGGTCTATATCGACGTCCGCACCGAGGTCCGCACGCGGCAGTATTTGCCGGCATTGTTGCAGTCGGGCAAGCGGATCGTCGTCCCGTATTGCGTCGACAAGGAATTGGAGCTGTTCCGGCTGGAAAACATGGATGAGCTGGCCATCGGCATGTACAAAATCCTCGAGCCCAAGAACGAGCTGCGCGAGCTGGCCGCCAAACGGGTCGACGTCAAGGAGCTCGATTTGATCATGGTCCCCGGCGTGGCCTTCGACCGACGCGGAGCGCGGATGGGGCACGGGTTCGGCTACTACGACAAGCTGCTCGAGCACGCCCGGTCCGATGCGCCGCTGGTGGCGTTGGCCTTTGAGTGTCAGCTATTTCCGGAAATCCCCACGCAGGCCCACGACGTGTTCATGGATAGGATCGTCACTGAGCAGTCCATCTATCCGGGGAAAGGGCGATAACGCGTGGCAGTTCCTCGTCAAGCCGAGGTGGAGGATACCTACGCCGAAGCGTTCCGCAGCATCTACGCCGAGTTTCTGATCACGGCTCGCGATCGGAAATGGCTCGATCATGCCCTGGCCGCAGCCACCGGCAATGCCTCGAGCACGATCCTCTGCGATTGCGAGGCGGGCCTTGAGCGGTACGTCGGCCCCGGCGGCGACACGACGATTGCCACGCCCGACGGGCGCCCCGGCGCGATCGTGCAATTGCACGTGCCTCGCTTTCGCAAAGATCGCCGTGAAGCGCTCGAGCGATCGCTCTTGGTGCGGATCAGCCAGAACGTGCTGACCTGTCCCACCACGGCCTGCTTCAACCTGATCGAGAGCGAGGATTTTTTCAAACTGGGGCGCAAGTTGGCCTTCTTCGGCGATGGCCACCAGTTTCGCGCGCGTCGCTACGATCGCCCGGTGTGGGTCGTGCCGATCCTGGGCGGCGAATTCGTGATCGATCGCCGCTTCGGCTATCGCGATGGTCTGATGGGTGGGAATCTTTGGTTCATGGGCGAAGACACCGACGCGGCTCTGCTGGCGGCCGAACGGGCTCAGGCCGCGGTCGCCGAGATGCCCGATGTGATCACTCCATTCCCGGGCGGAATCGCCGCCAGCGGATCGAAAGCCGGCAGCCGATATTCGTTTTCGATCGCGAGCACGTTCGCCGAATACTGTCCCACGCTGCGCGACAAGCTGGGCGACAAGAGCCGATTGCCAGCCGGCGTCGGATCCGTCATGGAAGTCATCATCAACGGCCGCGACCTGGCAGCAATCGCCGCCGCCACGCACCGCGCGATCCAGGCCTCGGTCGATACCCCGGGCCTGCTGAAGATCTCGGCCGGCAATTACGAAGGCCGCCTCGGCAAGAGCTTCATCTACTTGCATCCCGAGCGCCAGCCGGCTTGATTCGCCCATTCGCTCGAACGCCAGGTGCCGAATTGCGCTACACCATTCTTGCCCGCTCGCTGGCGATTGCCACGATCGCCCTGCTTGTCGGGCTGTCGGCATGGTCCTATGCCACGGACGGAATCGTCCAGGTGCTACTCCGTGCCGGCGACACGGCGGAAGAAAAGGTCGCCGCCCTGCGCGCGTTTTTCAATCAATTTGGCGTGGCCGCGCCGTTAGCCTACGTGGCCTTTGTAACGATGGAGGTCGTGGTCGCGCCCATTCCCGGCACGATGCTATATGCGCCGGGCGGCGTGCTCTTCGGGGGCTTCTGGGGTGGGCTGCTGTCGCTGTCGGGCAACGTGATTGGCGCGGGCATCGCCTGTCAGTTGATGCGGGTCCTTCTCGGATATCGCGCCGAGAACTACTTGGCTCGCTCGGCGCTGGCGCCCTACGAAGCTCTCATCACCCGCCGCGGTGCGTGGGTGGTTTTGTTGCTGCGCGTCAATCCGCTTACCTCCTCGGATCTCGTCTCCTACGCGGCCGGTCTGACACATTTGCCCGTCTGGAAACTGATGCTGGGCACGCTGGCCGGAATGGCTCCGCTGTGCTTCGCACAGGCCTATCTGGCCGAAGGGCTTCTTGCCGCCTTTCCGTTTTTGATCTACCCGCTGCTGGCGGCATGTGCGGTCTATGGTCTGGTCGTGGTCTGGGTGTTGAGCAGATTGCTCAAAGAACAGACTGCCAAGTAGCCCGCTCGGCGAGTGCCACTTCACCGCCCAGGTGGCAAACCGCCCGCTCGGGGGTTAGCATGAAGGTTCACGTCACGCCGCGAGGCTCACACGGAACAAAATCGAGGCACGTGCCAACATGGCGGAAGTCGCGACAACGGCCAAGCGCATCATCGGCAATGTCGAAACCGCGATCGTCGGCAAACGATCGCAAATCGTGTTGTCGCTGGTCTCCTGGTTTTGCGAAGGCCACATTCTGTTGGAAGACGTGCCCGGCGTGGCCAAAACCATGCTCGCCCGGGCCCTGGCCGCCAGCGTGGGCTGCTCGTTCAAACGCATCCAGTGTACGCCCGATCTGCTGCCGACCGACGTGACCGGGGCGTCGATCTTCAATCCCAAGACCACGGATTTCGAGTTTCGCCCGGGTCCGATTTTCGCGCAGATCGTGCTGGCCGACGAAATCAACCGCACCACGCCCCGTACGCAATCCGCGCTGCTCGAGGCGATGGGCGAGGGACGTGTCTCGGTTGACGGCACGACGCACGAATTGCAACGACCCTTCCTGGTCATCGGCACGCAGAACCCGGTGGACCACGAAGGCACGTTCCCGCTGCCCGAGGCACAACTCGATCGGTTCTTGGTCCGCTTCAGCCTGGGCTACCCCAGCATGGACCAGGAGCTCAAGATGCTCGAGATGCTCGAGCACGGCCATCCGCTCGACACGTTGCAGCCGGTCGTCACGGCGGCCGATCTGGTAGCCTGTCAGCGCGCCGTGCGCGAAGTCCACGTCGACGACAAGGTGCGCCGCTACCTGCTGCAAATCGTCCACGAGACGCGCTCGCACGACGACCTGAGCCTGGGAGCAAGCCCGCGGGCGTCGCTGGCCCTGTTCCGCACGGGCCAGGCCATGGCGGCCATACTGGGGCGTAGTTTCGTATTGCCCGACGACGTGAAGCGAATGGCGCCGGCCGTGCTCATGCACCGGCTGATCGTGCGCCCGGAAAGCCGCTTGCGCAAAGTGACTGCGGCGGCGGTCGTCGAGGAGATTTTGAGCGAGATCCCCGTACCAACCATGCCTGCCGAAGCGCCAGTGTCATGAAAGCGCCAGTGTCATGAAATGGTTCCTGGGCGCCGTGTTATTGCTCGCCGTCGCGCTGGTGTTCCGAGTGGGACTGCTGGCTTATGCCATGTACACGCTGCTGGGCGTGATGCTCGTTAGCCGCTTCCTGGCCCGCACCTGGTCGGAGCATCTCACGGCCCGGCGCGAGTGCAATCGGCTGAGCGTCAATGTCGGCGAGACGGTGGCCGTGGTGATCACCATCGAAAACAAGGGCCCGCTGCCGGTCGCCTGGCTGCTGGTCGAGGACCTGTTGCCGCGGCACGCCCTGATCTACGAGCCGCCCAGCCTGCGCGTGAGCGGCA
>JANNQN010000456.1:0-23058 GCA_031400775.1 Planctomycetia bacterium
GATCACGGCGCTGGGTTGAATTCCGCATCCGCCCAGCACGACGCTCCAAGCTTTGCCCCAGTGATCGCGGCCGAAGAAGCGATTGATGTTGGGCGTGCGCCCGAACTCGGACATCACCACCAACAGCGTGCTCTTCCACAATCCACGCGCGACCAGGTCTTGGACCAGCGTGGCGAACGTGCGATCGAACTCGCCCAGTTGCTCGATGTGAAAATCGAAATTCTCGTTGTGCGTGTCGTAATTCGAGTGGTTGACCTGCACACCGCTCACGCCATGTTCCAGCAACCGCCGCGCGAGCAGGCAATGCCGGCCAAACTCGTGCGTGCCGTAGCGCTCCAGATCGGCCGCGGGCTCCTTGGTGACATCGAATACGTCGCGACGGTCCATGAGCTGCTTGGCGGCGTCGAACGATGAGACAAACGCGTCGCTATCGGCCGTGCGGCGACGGCGGGAAAATTGGTCGTTGACTTGCCGGCGGAAGGCATTACGCTCGGCGTCGGCCGCTTCGCTCAGATTGGCGGGCCGCTCGGTGTTCTGCGGCGGGTTGCCGTTGCCCAGCGTGATGCTGGCGTATTTCGGTCCCAGGAACGCGGCATTGTTGGCGCCGCCGCCGCCGCCACCACTGGCAATGTGAATGTGGCCCGGCAACGGAGAATCCTGCGGCGCCAGCACCTTGGCCGCCACGGCGCCCAAGTGCGGATAGTCGGCCACGGGGTCCTGCCGCCGGCCGGTCGTCATGCAGTAGTGCCCCCGTCCGTGATCGTCTTCCTTGGTGTTGACGCTGCGCACCACCGACAGGTGATGCATCTGCTTGGCCGTGTACGGCAGCAATTCGCTGATGTGCGTGCCGGGAACCGAGGTTGGAATCGCGCGAAAAGGACCGCCGGTATCGGTCTTGGGCTTGGGATCCCAACTTTCCAGTTGGCTCAAGCCGCCGGCCAGCCAGATGACGAGGATGTGCTTCTGCGTCGCCGCGAGCTCTGGCATCGCGGCCTGCAGCACGCGCGGAAAACCGATCGTCGACATTCCGGCGGCGCCGGCCAGCGTGCCCAGGAACTTTCGCCGCTCGAGCAGATGCTCGGGCGATTGGCAGGCGTAATGGCACTTCATGTCGGATCCTCCTCGCCCTATTTTTATTTGTTGAGTCGCTGGAGTTCGATCGTTGCAAACTCAATTGCCCTTCCAACCCCCAATCCCTAGCCCCCAACCCCTACTAACGATTGAACCGAAACTCGGCCGATGCCAGCAGCGACCACACCATGTCGCGCGCCGCGGCCGCGCGATCCGCCTTGGCCGCGACCCAATAGGCGGCCACCAGCGTTTGCTCGTCGGCGGTCGGTCGCCGCGTGAGCACGCTCAAGTACAACTCCTCGGCCAGGGCGGCTGGGTCTTCGATTTTTGTCAGCCGCTCGGTCAGATTGTTTCCGCCCGGATTCAGCCAACCGGCCAGCAATCCGCCGTTGGCTAGAAACAGCGCCTGATGCACCGTGGCCTGAAACGAAGGAGCCTGACCGGGCTGCTGACCAAATAGCGGCACGAACGGGGCGATGTGCCCGCGCAGTTTTTCGTCGATCCGCTCTTCCAGCAGGCGCTCTTGCTGTGCGGCTCGCGCCTCGGGCGAAAGACCCTGCATGGCCTCGACGTCTTTCAAAGCCTGCGGTTCGAGCGCTACGCGCTGCGCCTCCACTTGCCCGACGACCTGCATCGTGGCAAAGGCCAGTTGCTCCGGCGAGAGCGGCTTTAGCGGCGCCAGCACGAAGCGGGCTGTCGCGCGATCGGCCAGCGGCTCAAAGGCTTGCTGGGCCCGCGCGCGATCCACGGTGGCTTTTTCGATCGCAGCCTTTGCCGCGGCTTCGCCGGCGGGGAGTTGTTCGGCGTTGCCCGCGGTTTGCGATTTCAGGGCCGTGAGCTGCTCGCTCGCGGTCACGGCAGCCGCTTGCGCCGCGTTGGCCGCGGCCACTAGCGCCTGGCAGTCGAGCGCCGCTTGCGCGTCAGCGATGCGCAGCGTTAATTCACGATAGAGCGCTTTGGTGGTGCGGAATTGTTGGAGCGATTGGCGCGACTTGCCTTCGGCGGCGTCCAGCGCCGTGCGAAATGGCGCCACTTCGACCACGGCGGCTTGCAACGCCTTATCGGTCTCGGCCAGACGTAGCGAAGCGGCCTGCACCTGCGGCGCCTTCTCGCCAGCCGTCTTGCGCACGCCGGCCAGTTGGGTGTCGATTTCATTGGCGCGAGTCTTGAACTGAGTGGCCGCGTCGGCAATCGCCTTGTCGCCGGGCAGCTTGGCCGCGGCGGCCTGCGCCGTATTGTTCGCTTCGACCAGCGATCGAAGGATGTCCTCTTTCTCCGACACACTCTTGAGATCGGCGGCCAGCGCGGCCGCGATATCGTCAACCGCTTTCTTGGCTTCCGCCCGCGTCTTCTCGGCCGCTTCGCGTGCGACTACGCCTTTGGAAAACTTTTCATAGGCCGCGTTCAACTCGACGATCGACGCATTGCTGGCAGTCTCCAGTGGCGGAAGCTCGCCCGAGAGCCGCTGAACTTCGACGTTCCAGGCCGCGATTGATTGCGTGACGGCCGCCGGGTCGAGCTTCAGCTCCTCGGCCGGCGGCGTTTGGCTGGAGCGCTGGTAGGCCCGCGTGAGCGTCAATTCGCGCAAGAAGGCCTTTGCATCGAACTTCATCCGCACGAGCTCGTCGGTCACGAGCGCCAGCAACGGCGAATGCACGGCCGGATTGCCGCTGTGCTCGAGATCCAACGGATGCACCAGCCCCCGACCCATCATCTGGGCCCACAGGCGATTCGCCAGATTGCGATTGAACGCGGCGCTCGCGCCAGAGGCGGCGCCGGCGGCCAACTGCGCGCGGCGGCTATACTTGGGCACGCCGCGCACTTCCTTGGCCGGCGCCACGACGTACTGCTCATCCTTGTTCAACAGCGGCTCGCTTACGCTCTGGCCGTGCGGCAGCTTCGGCGCCACGCGATCGCGAGCGTCGCCGGTGAACACCGATTTGTAGTTCACTTCTCCATCGGCGTTCTCGGCGTAGTACACCTTCTTTTCCGGCGTGCTGTTGAACAACACTCCGCGGCTGACGAAGGCCATCAGCCCGTAATAGTCGGCCTGTAAATAATCGTCCACCAGCGGATGGTCGTGACACTGCGCGCATTGCATGTCGCGCCCGAAGAACAGCCGCCCCACGTCGCGGGTCAGCAGGTTGGCATCCCCTTCGCGATCGAGATAGAACTTGGCCGCCGGACGCAACTGCGGATCGACGCCGTCGGCGGCCAGGATTTCGCGCGCTAGTTGATCGAGCGGTTTGTTGTCGGCGAAACTCTTGCGCAGGTATTCCTGCCACTCGGCCGCCGAAACGTTCCACTCGGCCGCGGGCAGACTTTTCTGCGGGCGTCGCTCCATCAACATGACATCGAACACGCGCTGCATGTGCCGGGCAAACTGAGGCCGGCTCAAGAGACGATCGACCAGCGCCGGCCGGCTGCCGGGGGCCGGGTCGTCGAGAAAAGCGCGGGCGGTGGCCGCGTCGGGGATGGTGCCGTTTAAGTCCAGATACGCGCGGCGCAGAAAGTCGGCGTCCGAGGCGATCGCAGCGACGGGCCCGGGAGCGGTCGATTCAATGAGCGCATCGATCCGCTCGTGCAGCGGCGCTTCGTCGGCCGTAGCGCTTGCGGCCGACAACATCGCGCCCATGGCGCAGAGTGCGGCAACGAAAAGACGCGCCGGTCCGAGGGCAAGCAAGGCAGATCGAGGCATGGGGATCGCGCGACTCCTGGCGATGCGCTCGAAACAGTTGGCAAGCTTTCGCGGTCGACGGCGGCAGGCACGCGAGGACGAAAGCGCGCCGGGCCGCGACTTCAATCAGGCAGGACATAGTATTCTGGCAGGACACGCTGGAATCGCGCTTGACCGCAAGCACGGTTCGGATTTCAGGCAGGCGAGCGGGTGTTTGCGAACAGGATTTTTGGGTGTGTCGAGGCTTTACCTAACTGTCAGGCGGGCCATCATCGCATCAATGCTCGCCAATATGATAGACCCGACTGGCCCCCGCGCCAAGTATCTTCGTCGTGTTCGGGAACTGTCGGCCCAGGGGCGAGAATGAATTTGGACTAGGTGACGACTTCCTCTTTCTTGAGCGGCGGCGGATTGGCGGCGCTGTGTTCGCGCATCCAACGCTGCAGGTTGTCGACGTCGCGGTTCACCGTGCGCGAGCCGGCGAACAGGCTGCCCGCCAGGAACAACGACACGACCGGCAACGCATAGAGCGCCGTGTTCAACCCGTAGGCGCGGTAAGGCAACTTGCCGGCGGCATCGAGCGTCGTCAGGTCGACTCCTGCGGTCGCGGCCGCCCGCTCGGCGAAAAAGTCGCTGGTCTTGCCGATCACCGTTGGTCCCAAGGCGCCGCCGAACACATACATCGCGGCAAAATATAGTGCCATCGCCGTGGCTCGCAGCGAAGGCTCGATCACGTCCTGAATCGTGGAGTACACCGTGGCGTAATAGACGTACATCATCATGCAGCCCAGGCCGAACAGGATACTGAACATCGGCCAGTCGCCGGCCGGCTGACCCAGCGCGAAATACATCAGCGGCACCGACAAGGCGATGGCCCAGGCCGCCAGCAACATGCGGCCGTTGCGACGGCGGCGCAGGATGGCGTCGCCCATCAGTCCGCCCAGCATCATCCCAGGAACGCCGGCCAGACCGTACACGGCCATCGTCACCCAACCGGCCGATTGCGGATCGAGACCATGCACGCGGATCACGAGCGGCGCGAGAAAGCCGCCGATGGCGTACATATTAAAGTTGTGCAGCGCACCGGAAACGATGATCCAACGCATGGTGGGAATCGAAAACACCAGGGCATAGGGCGAGCCGTCTCGCTTGGCTGCGCCGATGTTGTGCAACTCGGTGCCGCCGCGCTTCGGCTCGTGAATCATGTAGGCGCCCAGCGCGCACAACAGGCCGGGAATCAAGGCGATGTAAAAGGCGTATTGCCAGCCGTATTGCTTCGTGAGAATGCCGCTGATCAGCAGTGCGCCCGCGTTGCCCAGCGGCAGGCCGAGCATGAAGATCGACATGGCACGCGCGCGGGTCGAGGCCGGAAACAGATCGCCGATCAACGAATTGGAAGCCGGCGCGCAGGCGGCTTCGCCGACTCCGACGCTCAGACGCAGGGCAACCATCTGGACAAAGTTCTGAGCCATGCCGGAGAGCGCCGTGAGCACGCTCCACACCGTGACGCCGATCGTAAGAATCCGGGAGCGGTTGCCACGATCGGACCAGCGGCCCAGCGGCACACCCACCGCGGCGTAGACCAGGACGAAGGCGGTGCCCAGGTACCCAAGCTGGGAATCGGTTAAACCCCAATCCAATGCGATCGATTCGCCGACGGCGCCGATGATCAGCCGGTCGTAGAAATTCAGGAAATTGATGGCGAACAGCACGCCCAGCGCAAACCAGATCTTGCCCTTTGTCATGCACTCGCCCTTTGTGCCGAGAGTGGTGGGAGACTTCCAGAAGCTTGAAGGCCTTGATTGTTGGCTGTGTCAAAACAAATCGCAAGTCTTTTAGTGACAAACTTCTTGCGACGTTCCAGCCCTGCTGCGTTGGCGGCGCCGATCCGGCGTTCGGGCCGTCGGCCGAGTCGCTCGAAGGGTGGTGGCGAGGTGCTGGCCGATGGTCCAAGTCCGTCCCAGTCGCGCGACGGGGTCCTCCGGGGCATGATCCCGGACGATGCGACCTGGGGGCCCGACCAAACCGCAAAAAAACCGGCCGTTGGCAAAATGTCTGATTGCGAGTTGGCCGAAGCGGGATAGAATCGGCAAAAATCGCCCGGTTTGCCTAGATGTCCAGTCCGCGCAATCGACCCAGCGAGCGAGTGACTCAAACGATAGATCGGCCACGGCGACCATTCCGATTCGTTTCGGGAATGATCGCGGCCGAATTCACCAGCGAGGCAATCATGCAATTCGACGCCGAAGCAATCGCCGAGTCGGAACCCTTGGAACCTGTCACCGCCGTGCTCGACCCGCCGTCGCAGTCAAGCGAGGTCGACGACAACGGCGCCGCGCCGAGCAGCGCCGCCGAGGCATTGGCGCCCGACAACCCGCCGCCTGCGCCGGCGAGCGAGGAAGTTCCCGCGCAAGCGGCGCCCGCGCGTAAGAAAGCGGTCGCCAAGAAGAAGGCGCCCAAGAAGAAAGCTTCCGCCAAGAAAAGCAAGGCGGCGAAGAAACCCAAGGTGCGCGCCGCGGCCAAGGCCAGTAAAAAGCCCGCTAAGAAAGCGACCGCCAAGAAAGCCAAAGCCAAAAAGTCGTCCAAGAAGAAAGTCGCGATGAAAAAATCCGCCGCGAAGAAAACCAAGCCGGCGGCGAAAAAGAAGTCGAAGAAGAAGTCCGCGAAGAAAGCCGTCAAGAAATCGACGGCCAAAAAGTCCACTGCCAAGAAGTCCACTGCCAAGAAGTCCACTGCCAAGAAGCCGGCGAAGAAAAAACCCGCCAAGAAGCGGCGCAAATAGAAAACCGCTTGTCAGCCGGCGGCATCCGACCTGGCCGAAACGAGTTGCTCGAGTGCCGCGGCCATGCGCGCGAATACCGGCTGCCAGTCATCGAACGTCGTCTGACGGAACAATCGCATCGTGGGATACCACGGGCTGTCCTCTCGGTCGCGCAGCCAGCGCCAGTCGGACGACAGCGGCAGTGCCACCCACACTCGGACACCCAGCGCGCCGGCCAGGTGAGCCACGGCCGTGTCCGACGTGATGACCAGGTCGAGGTTCCGCATCACGGCCGCGGTGTCCATGAAAGCGCCGTGCCGGCGATCGAATTCCTCGCCCGGATCGCGAACGGCGAACTGTCCCGCGATGGCGGCCATCTGCTCGGCGCCATAGCCCCGTTGCAGGCTGATCAGCTCGACCTTCGGCAGAGCCAGCGGCGCAAATTGCAGCAGCGGCACCGAGCGGAAGCGATCGCCGGAGTAACTCGCGCTCCCCTGCCAGGCGATGCCGACCTTCAAGCCTGTGCCGCCGCCGAGCGCTGCTTGCCAGTGCCGCACGAGCGACTCCTTGGCCGAGACATAAGGCACGCGATGGGGAATATCCGTGAGCGTCGTTCCAAAAATACCGGGCAAGCTCAACAGCGGAACTTGTAGATCGAATGACGGCAACGGCTCCATCTTGGGCACGAGACGGGCCCACTGGCCGATACCCGATTCGCTCAAAAGCGGCAGGAGCACGGGGGAAACTTCGAGGATCAGCTTTCCATCCCGGCCCGCCAGCAGGGGCACGTAACGAACAAATTGCAACGTATCGCCCAGTCCCTGCTCGGCATGCACCAGTAGCGTGCGCCCCTCGAGCGGCTCGCCGCGCCAGGCCGGTTGGTTCCAATCGCGGCGCGGGAAGTCGGGATACGAGCTTCGATATTCGTAGTCGGCCCAGCCCTCGGCCAACTTGCCGTCGGCCAGGTCCATTAGCGCCCGATTGCAACGGGCCTGTAAATAGTCGGGCCGGATTCGCAATGTCTGGTCGTAGCACACGCGGGCTTCGTCGATGCGGCCCTGGACTTTGAAAATGTTGCCGAGGTTGTTGAGCACTTCGGCGAAGTCGGGGTGAAACTCCAAGGCGCGCTGGTAACAGGCGATCGCCTCGGGCAGCTTGTCGTGTCGTTTGTAAAGCGTGCCCAGGTTGTTAAGGGCCGGCACGCAGTCGGGCTTAGCGCGGATCGCGTTCTGGTACGACTCGATGGCAGCCGCGTGGTCGCCTTGGCCTTGCAGCATCGCGCCCAGGTTGAAGTGCGCTTCGCCAAGCTGCGGATTGATCTCGGCCGCCCGGCGGAAGCAGGCGGCGGCTTCGTCGTTTTGTCCCAGTTCCGAGAGCGTGCTGCCTAGGTTGCACAGCCCATTGGCATCGCCCGGTTCGATCGCCAGCGCTCGGCGGAAGCAGGCGGCGGCCTCGGAAAATCTTGACAGCGAGTGCAGCAGCGAGCCCAGGTTGTTTTCGACCATCGGCTGCGCTGGATCGACGCGCAGGGCCTGGCGATAGGCTTCGATCGCCTCGGTCGCGTGGCCCATCTCGGCCAACAGCGCGCCCAGGTTGTTGTGCGCCATGGAGAAGTTGGGATCGCAGGCGATCGCGCGGCGGTAACAATCGACGGCCTCGGTCGCCTGGCCGCGAGCATGCAAGGCGGCCCCCAAGTTGAAATGAGCCTGAGCAAAATCGGCCTGCTGCGAGATCGCCTGTCGATAACTGGCCACGGCGAGCTCGAATTGACCGCGCGCCGCCTGAACGATGCCCAGCGTGTTGTGCGCGGCGGCAAAGTCGGGTTTCAATTGCAGGGCCGCCAGGCAGCAGGCCTCGGCCAACCCAAGCTCGCCGAGCGAGCGATGCACCTCGGCCAGGTGTTGATGAAAGTCCGGTTCGCGGCTGTCGAGCTTGATCGCGCGCTGGATCGTTTCCAGCGCAAGCGCGAATTGTCCGCGGGCGTGGGCCACCAACCCGAGCAAGTGCCAGGCGTCGGCATTGCCGGCGTCGGCTTCGAGCACCTGACGGTACAACGACTCGGCCCGCGCCAGGTCGCCCGCCCGGTGACAGGTCACGGCCGCGTTGAGAACTTCGGCGATGGTTGGCATGCGCTTGGCAGCGACAAGAGACGTGACGGCGCGACTTGAGCGATCGGCTGAGAATAGGCTCTATTTTAGCGAAGAACCCGTCGAAAGCGACCGCAGCCGCGCGGCGATCTCGGCGAACACGCCTTCCCAGTCGCCCAGACGGGATTGCCGAAACAAGCGCACCGTAGGGTACCAGGGACTGTCGTCGCGTCCCATGACCCAGCGCCAGTTGGGCGCTGGCTGAAGCGCGAGCCAAACCGGAACGCCGAGCGCACCCGCCAGATGTCCTATTGCCGTGTCGCACGTGATCACCAGGTCCAGGTTCATCATCACGGCCGCCGTGTCGAGGAAGGCGTCGCCGCCAAGGTCGAGCGACGAACCCAGATCGACGATGTTTCCAGGTCCGGCCCAGCTTTCCAGTTGCTCGCAGCCCGTGTACTTCTGCAAACTGAAAAGCTGCACTCTGGGGCAAGCCGCCACAAGCGCAAGTTGCGCGAGCGGAAACGAGCGGAAGTAGTCGCCCGGATATTGCGGGCTGCCGTGCCAGGCGATGCCGACTTTGAAAGCATCGACGCCGCTAAGCTCGTTTTTCCAATGCGCGATCCGCTCGGGCGCAGCATGCAGATAGGGAATGTTTGCCGGTACCGTGGTCACCGTGGTTCCCAGCACGGCCGGCAGGCTCAACAGGGGAATTTGGTAATCAAAGCGGGCTCCGCCGGCGACGACGAAGCGATCGATTCCCTCGGCGGATTGCAAAAGCGCGTGCAACACCGCCGGGCACTCGACCAGCACGCGAGCCCCCAGTTGCTTGACCAAAGGCGAGTAGCGAATGAATTGAATCGTGTCGCCCAGGCCTTGTTCGGCCCACAGCAAGATCGTGCGGCCGTCAAGCGGTTCGCCCTGCCAACGCGGTTCCGAAAAAGTCGGGCGCGGCCCGTCGTTCAGTTTCCATCTCCATTCGTACTCCGGCCAGCCTTGTTCGTAGTCGCCCATGAGCAGCCGCAGCGTTGCCCGATTGCGATGGGCTTCGGCCGAATCGGGTCGAACCGCCAGGGCGGCCTCGAAGCATTCCGCCGCCTCAACCAGCTTGCCTTGCAGCCGCAGTAGCCCGCCGCGGTTGTTGTGGACGTCGCAGTCCGCGGGATTCAGACGCGCGGCCTCGGCGAATGCTTCTTCGGCCTCGGCCACCCGATGAAGCATGAGCTGTGTATTGGCCAGGTTGTAGTGCGCGTCGGCATAGTCGCTGCGCAGGCGAATCGCGTCGCGAAAGCTGGCCACGGCCGGTTCCAGCAGCCCCGCCGATTTCAAGGCGGTTCCCAGGTTGTTGCACAACTCGGGCGTGGGGCTACCGGCTTCGATCGCGCGACGGCAACAATCGACGGCTTCGTCCCAGCGCTTTTGGCCGTACAACAGTTGATACAAGTTGTGAGTGAAGATTCCCTCAGCCGGAAAGGCGGCAATCGCGCGCCGCAAGTAGACCTCGGCCTGTTCCAATTGGCCGGCCTGGCGAGCGAGCTCGAACAACCCGTGCAAGGCGTGAGGCTCGTCGGGCGCCGCTATGAGGACTTGCTCGTAGATGAATTGCGCTTGGGCGCAATCGCCGTCCTTGACGGCTTGTTGGGCGATGCTGAGCGCTTCGGGGATCGTCGGCACGGATGGTTCCCAGGCACAAGCGCCGGCGGCGGGCAAATTGCCCCCACGCTTGCATTGGTTGGATCGGAGCCAGCGATTATAATACGAATCGAGCCGGCACGGCGCGCGACAGCGCGGATTGCCAAGCGACGAGCTCCCGCCCAGAACCCCCGCCCCGCCCGCTGCTCTCCGAGAAAACCCAGGACGCGCGTCCTCGATGCCGATTCGAAATCTACGTTCACGCGCTCGCTTCGCCACCCAGGCAATCGCCTTAATGGCGATTGCCTGGACGTTTTCGCCAGCCGTGGCATTCGGCGGCGAGGCGGCGCCGGCCGCCGCGACGACCCCCGAGGGCATCGAGTACTTCGAGCGGCACGTTCGTCCGCTTTTTGCACAGAACTGTCTGAAGTGCCACGGAGAGAAGCAACAAGGTGGCCTGCGACTCGACTCGCGCTCGACCGCGCTTGCCGGTGGCGACAGCGGCCCGGCCATCGCGGCGGGAAATCCGCAGGCCAGCCTGTTGATGCAGGCGCTGCACTACAAGGACGAAATCAAGATGCCCCCCGAGGGCAAGCTGGCGTCCGAAGCGATTCTCGCGATCGAGACCTGGATCAAGATGGGCGCTCCCTGGCCGGTGGAGTCCGCGTCGTCGGCGCCGGCCAAGGCGGCCGACGCCTGGAAAACTCACTGGGCGTTACAGCCGGTCACGAAGCCGGAGCTGCCGCCGGTGGTGCGCGGCGCGTGGCCCCGCTCGCCGCTGGATTTTTTCGTATTGAACAAGCTCGAAGCGCGAGGACTTGCGCCTTCGGAACCGGCGGCACGGAGAATCTTGATTCGTCGAGCCACGTTTGACCTGACCGGCCTTCCGCCCGAGGCCCCCGAGATCGACGCCTTCGTGGCCGATCAGTCGCCGGGCGCGTTCGATCGCGTCGTCGAGCGGCTGTTGGCCTCGCCCCATTATGGCGAGCGCTGGGGGCGGCATTGGCTCGACGTGGCCCGCTATGCCGACACCAAGGGATATCTTTTCACGCAGGATCGGAACTACCCTAACGCCTATCGCTATCGCGATTGGGTTGTCCGCGCGTTGAACGAGGATTTGCCCTACGACCAGTTTCTCATCCAGCAGATCGCCGCCGATCGGCTCGCTCCGGCCGCCGACGCGCCGAGCCTGGCCGCGATGGGCTTCTTGACCGTGGGTCGACGGTTCCTGGGCAATCCGCACGACATCATCGATGACCGCTTAGATGTATTGACCCGCGGCACGATGGCGTTGACGGTAACCTGCGCGCGCTGTCACGATCATAAGTACGATCCGATTCCGACCAAGGACTATTATTCGCTGTACGGCGTTCTGGCCAGCTCGGTCGAACCGGCTCAGCCGGCCGATGTAATGACGCTGGCCGACGCCGAGCGCCCAGTCGTGCCTCACGTATTCGTGCGCGGTAATCCGGGCAATCCCGGCGAGAGCGTGCCGCGGCAGTTCCTCGGCGTGCTCGCCGGCGCGAACCGCCAGCCGTTTGCTTCCGGCAGTGGACGACTCGAGCTGGCCCGATCCATCGCCAGTCGCGACAACCCGCTGACGGCGCGTGTGATCGTCAATCGGGCTTGGCTGCACTACTTCGAGAATCCGTTGGTGCGAACGCCCAGCGATTTTGGCCTGCGCAGCGAGCCGCCCAGTCATCCCGAGCTGCTCGACTTTCTGGCCGCTTCGCTGGTCGAGCACAACTGGTCGCTCAAGGATCTGCACCGGCTGATTCTGAAATCGGCCACCTATCAACAGGCCTCGGCCGATCGGGCCGAATGCCGCAAGGCGGATCCGGAGAATCGGTACTTGTGGCGAATGAATCGCAAGCGATTGGATTTCGAATCGCTGCGCGATGGGTTGCTGGCGGCGGCGGGGCAGTTGGATCGCTCGCTGGGCGGGCCCGCGATCGAGCTGACGAAGTCGCCCTGGTCGCGACGTCGCACGCTGTACGGTCTCATCGATCGCCAGAATCTGCCGAGCCTGTTTCGCACGTTCGATTTTGCCAGTCCCGACACGCACAGCCCGGGACGATTCACCACCACCGTGCCGCAGCAGGCGCTGTATATGATGAACAGTCCCTTTTTAGCCGAGATGGTGCGGAGCCTGGCCAATCAACAGGAACTCAGCGGCGCGCGCGAGCCACGCGAGCGGATCGATCGCGTGTATCGGCTGGGCTTGGGGCGCCCGCCGGCGACGCACGAGGTCGATTTGGGTCTGGCGTTTCTCGCTGAGGAAGATGCTCGCGACAAGCGCGCCCCGGTGACCGGGAGTCCGCAGCCGGCAGCTCAGTCAGCAGCGCAGTCAGCGGCACCGACGCTATCGGCCTGGGAGCGGTACGTGCAAGTGGTGCTGTTGTCGAACGAATTCATGTTCATCGATTGAAGCAAGATCTGTAAGCACGGGCCGCGGCTCGATGAGGAAATTCGCCATGCATGTCGACTCTTTCGCTCGCGAGCCCCTGGCCCTTTCCCGGCGCGAGCTCTTGCGGCGCTCTGGAATGGGCTTTGGAGCGCTGGCGCTCGCGCATTTGTTGGGCGGCTCGCCCGTCTCGGCTGGCGAAGTGCAGAATCCGCTGGCGCCAAAAGTGGCTCACTTTCCGGCCAAGGCCAAGCACGTGATCCACTTGTTCATGAACGGCGGGCCGTCGCACGTTGACACCTTCGATCCCAAGCCTGAGCTGACCCGGCGGCATGGCCAGGAGCTTCCGATCAACCTGCCGACCGAGCGGAAGACGGGCGCGGCGCTGGCGTCGCCCTTTCAATTCGCCAAATACGGCCAAAGCGGGATTGAAGTCAGCGAGCTGTTCAAGCACGTGGCCGAGAGCATCGACGACATCGCCGTGATCCGCTCGATGCACGGCGATTCGCCGAACCACGAGCCCTCGCTACTGCTGATGAATTGCGGCGAAGCGCGGCTGATCCGGCCCAGCATGGGCTCTTGGCTCACGTATGGCCTGGGCAGCGAGAATCAAAATCTGCCGGGCTTCATCGCCATGTGCCCCGGCGGTTACCCCATTCAAGAGTCGCAGAACTGGCAGTCGGGCTTTCTGCCCGGCGCGCATCAGGGCACGTACATCGACACCAAGTTCACCGATATCAACCGCCTGATCGAGCACATCGACAATCCACTTGTGGAGCGCGACGACCAGCGGCGGCAGCTCGATCTGCTCGGGCAGTTGAACCAATTGCACGGACAAGAGCGAGGCGTGGATCCGCGGCTGGAGTCGCGCATTCAATCGTTCGAGCTGGCCTATCGCATGCAAATGGAAGCGGCCGATGCGTTCGACGTCAGCCGCGAGCCGCAACATATTCTGGACATGTACGGACCGGGCACCCAAGCGCGGCAGATTCTGATCGCGCGGCGGCTGGTGGAGCGGGGCGTTCGCTTCGTGCAGTTGTGGCACGGCGAGGGGCAACCATGGGACAACCACGACGACATCGAAGTGAACCATCGCAAGCTGGCCGGACAGTGCGACCAAGCGATTGGCGCCCTGCTCAAGGATCTCAAGGCCCGCGGGATGCTGGACGAGACATTGGTGATCTGGGGCGGCGAGTTTGGCCGCACGCCGACCGTGGAATTGCCGAAGAAGGGCTCGAACGCGGGCAAGATCAACGGCCGCGACCACAATCACCACGGCTTTACCATGTGGATGGCCGGCGGCGGAGTGCGCGGCGGAACCGTTCACGGCGCCACCGACGAGTTCGGTTTTCAGGCCGTCGAGAATCGGGTACACGTACACGACCTGCACGCCACGATCCTGCACCTGCTGGGCTTCGACCACGAGCGCTTCACCTATCGCTACGCCGGACGCGACTTCCGATTGACCGACGTACACGGGCGGGTGGTGAAGGAGTTGATTGCCTGAGCCGGGGCGGAGCGCCTCCAAAGGCATTCCAGCGGGCCGTTGCGCCGAACGGCTCGAAGCCCCGCTGGACTGCGAGTCACTTGGGATCAACAATACAAGTGGCCAGCCGACCGACCGTTTTTCGGCAAGAACATTCGAGGCATTCTCATGAAAACGTTTCGCATACCATTGCGGGTAGTTTTCTACCGCGAAGACGGAGATTGGGTCGCGCATTGCCTCGAGTTCGACCTATGCGGCAACGGCACTTCGAAGCAAGAAGCATTGAGCTCGCTTTCCGAAGCCATCGAAGTGCAAGTGAAAGAGTCGGTGCGACACAATAACCCAAGGAATCTGTTCTCGCCCGCCTCGAGCGAAGTCCAGGAGATGTTTTTCGCGGGGAAACACTCGGTCGAGGGTCACTTGGAGTTGCGAGTCGAGCAGGTCGATCCCGTCATCTTCGAGGCGGCCGAGTATCGAGAGTATTCTGAAACCGATCGGGGACTGTTGACGAACTAGGATGACCGTCGATGGGCAAGAGGCGTTTGAAGCTGCGAGATCTTCGGAAGATCCTGCGGAGCTTTGGCGTCCAAGAGGACTCCTCGAGAGGCAAAGGTGGCCATACTTTGTTTTGGATTCAGTTCCCCGATGGCCTCTTCACGTACCCGATGCCTGGCAGAAGCGACGTCCTCCCCTGTTACGTGAAAGGTGCCCGAAAAAAGTTCCGGCTGACGCCCGAGGATGGAATCAGCGACGAAGAATTCTTCGGCCGGGCGTAAGAGTCTCCTTCTGTCGCGATCGCATCCTGGCCGACCACCAGCCAGGTTTGGCATTTCGGCTACTCGCGCGGTAAGATGCCGCAGTGGACAGGTTCGACACGCGAGATCCCACACTACGTCTCGCGGCGACGGATTGCTCCAGGAGGACGGGCGATGCGACCAGTGGTTTGGCTAATTGGCCTGGGAGTGATAGCTTCGCCCCAGATCGTCGCGGGCCAAGTGATCCAACTCCCTTCGTTCCACTCATTCTCGGTCGATACGACGGTCGTCGTGCCCGACGCCGGCCGTGCTGCGATTGCCGGCAATAAGCAACGTCGCGCGAGCGCGAGCCGTTTGGGCCCCCTGCCGGCCAATCGGTCGGTTGGCGTGGATCGGCAAGCAACCGGTGCGTCGGCTCTGGCTGCCATCCACGACCCACTGCAAGCAGACGCGGCGCTGCTGCGGCGAGCCCAGGCGCAATCGCGAGCGCCCGTTGCGAACTCTGCTCCGACACTGGCGCCATGGCCTGGCCGCACGGCCGCCACGGACCCGGCCGTGCAAAGTGTGGCAGCCATCGAGCGCCAGCGTGCTTCCCGCGCGGCGGCCGTCGAGCGCGAAACACTGGCGCTAGTTCAAAAAGCCCGGACGGCGGCGGTTGGCGGCAAGCTAGGCGTGGCCACGATCTATTACCAGCGCGCGGCGGCGCAGGCCACCGGCCGGCTCCAGCACACTATCGTTGCCGAACTTGAACAGCTCAATCGCCGGCCCGCGGTTTCTCGCGCGGCCACTGTCGATGGAAGTGCCGCCGAGAGGCGTACCGTCGCGGGCGCCCGGAGATGATCGCGCACTGGCTTCTAGCAGCCCGTTGAAAAATGCCATCGTGCCATTTTTTTCAACCTCGCCAAGTGCGGAGCTAAGCTCCGCACGGCTCGCAAAATAACGACTTGCGTCGCTATTTTGTCATCGCATCCATGCGATGTAGCAGCCTGTTGAGTAAATCAACTGGCTGCTAGAGGTCAACGCTTGCTGGGATTGATCGGTCCCATGAAATCCTGCACGCGCCAGGGATTCAGATCGGGGTTCTCCGTCGGTTTGCGGTCCATGACCAGGCCGACCAGGAAGGTCTTTTTCTTTCCCTGCTCGTCATCGAAGGTGACCGTGTACCAGTAATTGACCTGGGCCCGATCGCCGTCGGTTCCGACGCCCATGGTGGCGAAATAACGAATGTCGGCCCGTTCTCCCAGGGCCATGATGACGCGCGCCGTGGGCAGTTGGACGAATTTTTTCAGGTCGGTCCTGGCATCATGATTGTTTTGAAAGAACAGCTTCACGGCCTCATCGTCGTCGAGCGACTTGCGAAAGTCGGGCACCGATCGCAGCATCAGCGCTTTGCGCGGGGCGTCTTGCCGCAGATAGTCCAGGAAAAGGTCGGCCATTTCCCGTGGTTGACCGCGCAAGAGAAAGTAGTCGGATGTCATCTGGGCGACGGGAACCACGCCAAAAAGCACCGACAGCCCGAGACCGATTAGCGCGGCCGAGCGGCCCACGCGGTTCGTGTCCTGTTTCAGCCGCCGCAGCGCGAGCGCATTGGCGGCAATGCCGAAAAGGGGCGCGAGCCACAGCACCGACGACAACATCGCCACGGGCGACAACAGTCCCAGCAACAGCCCGCCGATGGCCCAGGGCTCGACCGATCGGTACTCAAGATCCGGCTCGCCGGATTGCTGATGAGGATTGGCAGCGAAAGGTTCAGCCATGAGACCGCAGCGCGAAGACGAGGAAGAACGGTGGACGAACGAAGGTGGCCGGTCAGCGGCGAAGCGGCCTGGGGGCCAGTAAGCGATGCTACCGCCGGGGTTTTCAGCGATCAAGGGCTGTCGCCGTCGCACGCTCGTTGCGGTGTCGCTTGGCCGCTCGCTCTCCGCGTGGCCATTATTGCAGGCGATTTGGTTCCGGCTACCAGGCGAATTCACTGGAGCGTGCCTGGCACGGTGGACACGAAGGATCCAGCCAGCGGGCCAATCACCGGGCTTTTGCTGGCAAGGGGGTTTCGCTGGACCGGCCGATTTGAGGCCGGTAGAATGAACGGGCACTATTCGCCCAATCGCCAAAGCTACTTGTTTAGCCATAGGAGCATCCGCCATGGTTCGTCTACTGGGTATCTGTCTCGCAATCCTCATGCTCGCTACCGCCTCGGTCGCCCTGGCCGGCGATTTGAAGGGCGACTATCTGGAAACCCGCACCTGCGACGTGTACACCGGACCGTGCTTCGCCAACGGCCAGGTCTCGCTGACCGGCAACGACGCCATCATGGCCTGGAGCATCGAGCGAGGCTCGTACGAGGGGGTCAATCTGGCGGGCTTGAAAGTGGTGGTCGTGACCACGGCCTCCGACACGCTGGGTTTCGGTGGCACGCTGGCGATCAATCCCGAGGACATCCGCTCGGTGGTAATCGTCGATCGCGCCGCCGCGCCACGACAGCGCGAGGCGCTCGTGCAGTTCGCCTCGCGATACGCGAAGCACGCCGGCGAGATCACGAAGGTGGTGTTCGCCCCCATCGACTTGAGCGTCGACCATTTCGAAGTGGTGGGCCGACTCGAAGCCGGCAACTATGCCCAGATCGAAACTCGCAAATTGGGCACGGGCGATTGCGTGTGCTCGAACGAGAAGACTTTTTACCCGCCCCTGAACGACGTGAAGAACGCGATCCCGGCCTTCACGGTTCATGGCCAGTTTTCCGGCCAGGGGCTGGGAACGCAGTGGTCGAACCCCAACACGCGCAGTGCCTTCCTGGCGAGTTTTTCGTACTAGACAAAACCTATTCGAGAACTGTCTGGGAGAAGGGGACAGTCCCATTTTTCTCCCCGACCATCCTACGGACGGTGCCCGACCGAAAAATCGGGACAGTCCCCGACAGTTCTCGGCTAGACTTGAGCGGCGGCAGTAGCTGCCGGCTTGAAATCCCGCCCGCGCTCAAGCAAGCTTGAGTGCGCTTGCCTGGCTTACCCTACGCGCTCGTTGGAGAATGCACACCATGAAGTGGTCTTTGGGGCTGATCCTTTTATTGTTGCTCGCGCCATCCGTAGCGCGCTCGGCTGAGTATAGCGCGCAGCCGCTCAAAGAGGCTCCACCCGCCGAATTCTCCGAGGAGATCGCCGCCAAGCTCGCTCCGAGCGGTTGGAAAGTGATGCAGGGCGAAAAACGCGTGGTGTGCGAGATCTGGCCGGCCAAGGCCTGGGCAGCGAAAGCCGACTTCGCACCCTCCGACACCGTGTTCGTTCCGCTCGAGCCGGGCTCGCTGGTGGGCGTGTTGCGCTTCACGCGCAAAGGCGCCGATTTCCGCGGCCAGGAGATTCCCGCCGGGCTCTATACGCTCCGCTATGCGAATCAACCAGTCGACGGCAATCACGTGGGCACGTTCGCGACGCGAGACTTCTTGGTGATGTTGCCGGCCAGCGCCGATCAATCGGCCAAGCCGATCACGGACATGGACCTGTTTAAGCTCAGCGCTCAGAGCGCCGAATCGAACCACCCCGCGATCGTGCCGCTGGTCAAGCCCGAGGACGGCGACGCCGAGCCACTCAAGCACTTCGAAGAGCAGGATTGGTGGACGCTGCGCCTGCCGGGCCAGGACGCCAAAGGGGGCAAGATCGTTCTGCAACCGGTCGTGGTGGGCAAGGCTGCCGAGTGACTCTGATGCGATCGGCACAAGGCCGCGGTTATGGCGCGTAGTAATCCACTTGTGCGCGATTCTACCCCCCGCAATTCTAGCTGGCGCGGCGCCGCACCACTGGCACTGGTACTCGCCTGCCTGGGATTGCTCGCGGGAGGCGAAGCTCAGCTAGCGCCCGATGCCGCGCGGGCGCCATCGAAAAGTGCATCGGCCGCGAAACAGCCGCCCAAATCATTGGCCAAGTCATCGGCTCCGACAACAAAGCGGCCCTACACCACCGAAACTCTGCGCGGCAAGGTAGTCTGGCTCAGCGAGGCTCTCGAGCGGTTGTACGGCGTGGCGACCGAGCCGGCAGCGGCCGAATCGGCCGTGGTGCTCCAGACGCCCGAGGGACATTTGCTGCCGATCATTCCCGATACGCGCGGCCAGAGCTTCGTGGTCGACGGCCGGCTGCGCGACATCGATCTGGAATTGCCAGTTCGTCGCTACCAGGGCGTTTCGCTGGTGCAGGTGATTCGCGTGCTCAGCCGCCGCGCCGACGGATTGTACGAAATCGACTATTGGTGCGACATTTGCGCCATTCCCATGTACATCCTCAAGCCGTGCGAGTGCTGTCAGGGCTCGACCCGGCTGCGCGAGCAGTTGATCGAGAAGGGCCCGAGCAAGACGGCTCCTTAGCCCTGGCAGATCTGGCGACCCATGCGTGGTTCCGCATGAGTCGGCCGCCAAACTTGCCCCCGTGGCAGTTCCGTTTAGTCGCTTTTGGCAAATGCTTGCGAAGCGCCCCCCGCCGGCTTATAACACTCCAGGACCTACGGGTCCGACGTCGCGCTCTCGCGCGAAACCAAGAACATCACACATCCCCAGTTTTTCGTAAGGGGCGTCGCATGAGCAAAGCCGAGCAACCAGCGCACGGCAAATCCGGCTTCAGCCGCCGCGCATTTCTCAAAGGCTCTGGAGCGGCAGCCGCCGCTAGCGCAATCGCAGGCGCGCCGGCCCTGGCAGCCGAGGAGCAAGCGTCGACGGTCGTGGCCGGGATGACCACCATCGTGCTGGACGTCAACGGGCAGTTGCAAAAAGTGCAGGTCGAGCCGCGCACCACGCTGCTCGAAGCGCTGCGATACGGCTTGAACCTGACCGGCGCTAAGCCGATCAGCGTCGACGGATCGAGCGGCGGCAGCACCGTGCTCGTGGCCGGCAAGCCGATCAGCGCCAACTCGACGCTCGCGCTGCAATGCGTGGGCAAGCCGATTCAAACGGCCGAGAGCCTGGGAGGCGCGAAGCTGGACCCCATTCCCGCCGCCTTCGCGCATCACGACGCCTCGCAGTGCGGATTCTGCACGCCCGGCTTTGTCGTCGCGGTAAAAGCATTCCTGACCAAGAATCCCAAGGCGACCGACGCCGAGATTCGCGCCGGCCTCAACGGCAACCTCTGCCGCTGCGGCACCTACGCCAATATCATTCCGGCGGTTCTCGACGTCGTGAAAGGAGCTCGCAATGGTTGAATATGTGTGGCCCGATCGGAAAGACAGCTCCGTGCTGGGCAAGAGCCACGACAAGCTCGACGCCATTCCCAAATGCACCGGCACGGCCAAATACAGCTACGACATCAATCCCCCCAAAATGCTCTTGGCCCGAGTCTTGGGTTGTCCGCATGCGCACTGCAAGATCAAGTCGATCGACACCAGCGCCGCCGAGAAGGTAAAAGGCGTGGTCGCGGTGCGAACGATGAAGAAGCCGGGTGAGGAAATCTTCTGGCAGGGCGACTTGATCGCCTGCGTGGCCGGTGAGACCGAAGGCGCCGTTGCCGAGGGCCTGGCCGCCATCAAGGCCGATTACGAACTGCTCGACGTCTTCGTCAACGAAGAGGACCTGGCTGCCGCCGAAGCCGCCAAGCGCACCGCCAAGAGCGGCGGCAAGGTGCAGCTCAAGAACGAGCCCGAGGGGGATGACAAGGACTTCGAGGAAAAAGAACTGGGCCGCCTGTTCAAGGAGGCCGCCGCCGTGGTCGAGGGCTATTACGGAATCCACGCCATTACGCACATGTGCCTCGAGCCGCACGGATCGACTTGCGAATGGACGGACGGCAAGTTGACGGCGCATCTGTCGACCCAGAACGTCTCCGGCACGGCGGGTCAATTCGCGGGCCCACTAGGCATCACGGCCGACGACGTGACCGTGCACTGCGACTACATCGGCGGTGGTTTCGGCAGCAAGTTTGCCGTCGATCGCTGGGACGGCGTGGCCGCCAAGCTGTCGAAGGACCTGGGCCGGCCGGTCAAGCTGATGCTGGATCGCGATCTCGAATTGAAGAACGCGGGCTGCCGGCCCTCGGGCTTTGTAAAGGTCAAGCTGGGGGCCGACTCCGAGGGCGTGATCACGGTGTGGGACTCGCACCACTGGAGCACGGGCGGCAACGCCGGAGGTTCGCTGCCGCAAGACGTCATGCCTTATGTGATCGTGCCGCCCAACTTCCGCCGCCGCGTGACCAGCATCAAGACCAATACCGCGCCGGTACGGGCGTGGCGCGCACCAAACCATCCGCAGGGCTGTGCGATATCGCAAACGGCCATCGACGACGTGGCCGCCAGGCTGGGGCTCGACAGCTACGACGTCTTCATGCGAAACCTGGTCAACGTTCCCAAGGAACGCGCGGAGGTCTACGCCGAGGAAATGAAAATCGCCGCCAAGCTGATCGACTGGAAGGCCAAGTGGCATCCGCACGGCAAAGGCGAGAAAAAGGGATCGATCGTCAGCGGATTGGGCATGGCCATCCACACCTGGGGCGGCGGCGGTCATCCGTCGAGCTGCCTGGTCAAGATCCATCCCGACGGCGGAGTGGAGACCTTCCTCGGCAGCCAGGACTTGGGCACCGGCACGCGAACCGTGATCGCCATGGTTCTGGCCGAAACGTTTGGACTGCCGGTCGATGCCATCAAGGTCAACATCGGCAGCTCGAAGTATCCGGCCAGCGGACCGTCGGGCGGCAGCACCACGGTGGGCGGCGTTTCTGAATCGACCCGCCGTACCGGACTCGACGCGATCGAGCAGTTGAACAAGCTCGTTGCCGAAAAACTGCAAGTCAGCGCCGACGTGCTGGTGGCCAAGGATGGACGGATCTTCGATAAGAACAACCCGTCGAAGGGCCTGAGCTGGAAGGAAGCCTGCAGCCTGGTGGGCATGAACGCACTCGAGGTGCGAGGCAAGGGAGCCCCGGGTCCGAAGTCGAAGCTGTCCAGCTCCGGCGTGGCCGGCGTGCAGATGGCCGAGGTCGAAGTCGACCGCGAGACCGGCATCGTCAAAATGAAGAAGTTCGTGACCGTTCAGGACATGGGCCTGTGCGTGAATCCCAAGACCGCCGCCAGCCAGATCTATGGGGCGATGATCATGGGCATCGCGTTCTCTCTGTTCGAAGAGCGGATCATGGATCCCAAGACCGGCGCGTTTCTGAATGCAGAAGTCGCTGACTACCGTTTGCCGCGGCTGGGCGATATCGGCGAGCTGGTCGTGGAAATTTACGAGCCCGATTCGCAGCGCGCCCGCGGCGTGATCGGTCTGGGCGAGCCGCCTGTGATTGGACCGGGTGCGACGATTTCCAACGCCATTGCCAATGCCCTGGGAGTGCGCGTTCCGGTGCTGCCCATCACGCCCAAGCGAGTCTTGGATTCTCTGAATGCGAGGTTAACCTGATGAAAGCCTTTGAATTTGCCGCGCCGCGCAGTGAGCAGGAGGTTTTGGAACTCCTCTCCGACAAGCGCGGAACGACCGAAGTCCTGGCCGGCGGAACCGATCTGGTCGGGTTGATGAAGAAAATGATCACGACGCCCGACCGCGTGGTGAGCCTGGGCAATGTCGATTCGCTCAAGAGCATCGACGCCGGCTCCGAGGGCCTGCGGATTGGCGCCATGGTAACGCTCGAAGACCTGCTGGATCATCCGGCGTCTGAGAATTACCCGGCGCTGCGGCAAGCCATCCGCGCGATCGGCAGCATGCAATTGCAAGCTCAGGGCACGTTGGGCGGCGAGCTCTGCCAGCGGCCCCGTTGCTGGTACTTCCGCTCCGGCCAGGGATTGCTTGCGCATCGCGGGCAACTCGTCGAGGACGGCGACAACCGTTACCACGCGATTTTCGGCAATGCCGGTCCGGCCAAGTTCGTCTGTCCGTCGCGATTGGCGCCGGCCTTGATCGCACTGGGGGCGAGCGTGCGCATCGCCGGACCGGGCGAGGCCGATGAGACCGTAATGCCACTCGAATATCTGTTTCGCACGCCCAAGGACGATCGCCAGCGCGAGCACGAGTTGGAAGCGAATCAGTTCGTCGCGCACCTGGTGCTGCCGCCGGCCGCGGGGCACGGCAGTATCTCCTACGAAAGTGTCTGCTACGAAAATGCCTCGTACGAAGTCCAGCATGGCAGCGGCCCGGATTATCCGCTGGTCGCCGCGGCCGCGGCACTGGCCACGCGCGCCGGGGTAGTGACCGACGCTCGGATTGTACTGGGTCAGGTCGCCCCCA
>JANNQN010000457.1:0-3278 GCA_031400775.1 Planctomycetia bacterium
CGAACGCCAGAAGGCTCTCCGCTTTTTGCAAGAAACTCGAAAACTGTCCCGCACCAAGGCGGAACAAGAAGTGGCGAAGATTGCCACTCAATTGGGAATTCTTTAGCTCCATTCCGAACCAATGCCAGTGGGGTTACTGACCTGGCCTACGCCGACCGCAAGTGCCAATGCAACGAATGAGCCGCAGATCGCCGCGTTTTCGACGGAGAGAAGGGCTGCACAAAATGGCACGACCGCTTCCCGCAACAATTGACCAATGGCTTGAAGAAATCCTCCTCGCCTGGAAGGACGCCAGAAAAGCAAAGCCATTTGCTTGGCTCACCGGATCAAGACTGCCGGACACCGATTTGTTCCACTTGGCTCCGCTGGTGTGTCTGAAGTTTCGGGGCAAACAATTGAAGGGCGAGGAAGCACGAAGAGTGACCGAGGGTGCATTGGCCAACTACGTCGCCAATTCAGATTCCAGAGGATTAGAATCGAATCCTCAACTGGCATTCGCCGTTTGCTATGTCGGCGCTCATTTCGTCCTAGTCTTGGTGGACGAAGAAACTGCCAACGGAGTCTTGGACTACTGCGAGAAGCGATTGACCATATAGGTGCATGTAGGCAGCAATCAAGGTCATGCCACCGAAAATCACCCTCATGCGATGGCCCAGGAATGGCGGATTCCGGCGCACCTGCCAGCGGTTGCGGGCAACGGGCGAGGGTGGCTGAGGGCGAGTCTCGTCGCGACGTTTCTAAGGGCGATCGTCCGCTATTGCCGATGAGCACGCACGTACTTGTGGCAATTGACGCAACTGAGCGTCAACTGCATATACGCCGTCGACATGCCGTCGAGATTCTTCTCCTCAGCCAGGCGGACCAGCTCATTGTTGGCGAACTCAAAGATATTCAACTGTGCAAAATATTCGGGGCTATCGGCGCGGAAAAACTTCTGCAGCTCCTTGATGAGGTTCATCGCCTTGGCGTTCTTGACCACCAGGTCGTAGTCTTCACGCGTAAGCCCAGCCAGAACCTGCTGGGCGTATTCGAGCTTCTTCTCCATCAAGGTGCCAAGCGCCTTCTTTTCCTTGGCGTCCTTGGCCGGATCGGCGGCCATGGTAACGACTGCGGCGGCACTGACTAGGACCAGCATCAAGAGGCGTAGTCGTGTCATCGTCATTCCTCCGAGGCATGAAAGAAAAAGGATCGTAGACACCTGCAATTGCTGATGCTACACAACGTATCCCGACCCGATCGACGGCGGAAGTTGGGCCTGCTCCTCGGGCTGCATCCATTCATACACCTCCCGCCGATGGATCGCAACCTGTCACGGCGCGTCAAAGCCCAGCTTCACCCGGTCGCTCTAGACTTCCGTGCCGGTTAGGACCAGGTTGCTCCGCTGACGTTCGCCGCGTTTTGCGCTGTCGGTAACGATTCAGCACGTATGCTTAGAACGCGCGTCGGTCCGACACGGCGGCGCGCCTTAGTCGTGTAGCACACTGTTGGTCAAATCGGCCCGAATATCTTTAACTGCGGAAAGTCGTGCTCACATGGCCATTACCAGTTTGACATCCTCGGGCTACGGAGGAGAAAAGTCAGTTGCCACGCAGCGTAGCACAGGCCAGAATGGACACCAGCGTTTTCCCTCGGGCGCCGGATCACGACATGCGGGATTTCCGAGCTAGCCACTATCCGATCGATCGCCGCACGTTTCTCGTGGCCGGTGGGCTGGGCTTCTTTGAAGCCAACCTGGCCAGCGTCGCCGCAGCCGGAATCGCCGAGGGCGCGGCCAGACCTGCGAACCGCAAAATCGCCAAATCAGCGATCATGATTTGGCTTTCCGGCGGGGCGTCGCACATTGACACCTGGGACATGAAGCCGGCAGCCCCGCTCGAGTATCGCGGCCTGTTTCGCTCCGTGCCCACCTCGGCACCGGGCATCGAGATGTGCGAACACCTGCCGCATCTGGCGAAGCAGGCCCATCACCTGGCGATCGTGCGGTCGCTGGGCGATTTCCATCGCGGCACGGGCGACCACCACGCGGGCTACTATTACAACCTGACGGGGCACGCCCCCGATCCCTCGTTTCCTCGGCTGTTGAATGCCCGCACGCCCTACCTGACCGACTGGCCGTCGATGGCCTCGGTTGTCGCGTTCAAGCGGCCCCCGAATCCCGAGTTTCCTAACGCCATCACGCTGCCGCACAAGGAAGGCGCGCCGGAGTATACGCGACCCGGCCAGTTTTCCGCGCGGCTGGGCATCGAGTACGACCCATTGTTCGTCAACGGTACGCGCGAGAACCCGTTGGATTTCACCGTGCCCGCCTTGTCGTTGCAGGGCGATGCGTCGCCCGAACGCATGACCTCTCGACGCCAGCTGTTGGCCGCGATCGATCGGGCCCAGCGCGTGGCCGAGCAGTCGGGCGCCGTGGCCGACTATCGCAAACATCAGCTCAAGGCCTTCTCGCTGCTCACGGCTGGCAAGACCAAGGCCGCCTTCGACCTGCGGGCCGAACCCCAAGCGGTGCGCGACAAGTACGGGCCGGGAATCAACTCGACGTCGATGCTGTTGGCCCGGCGGCTGGTCGAGGTGGGGGTGCCCTTTGTCACCGTGATTTGGAAAGGGGACAAGGAGCTCGACACGCTCTGCAAGAGCGGCGGCGGTTGGGATACGCACGGCAACAACTTCAATTGCCTGAAAGATCGCCTGCTGCCTGAGTTCGACCGCCCCTTCGCGGCCCTGCTCGACGACTTGCACCAGCGCGGCCTGCTGGACGAGACCCTGATCATCGTCTCCAGCGAAATGGGCCGCAAGCCCAAGGTGGGCGATCCACGCTCGGGCGGCAATAGCGGCGCGGGACGCGACCATTGGACGCATTGCATGTCGGTGCTGTTGGCCGGCGGCGGCATTCGTGGCGGACAGGTATTCGGTTCTAGCGACAAGCTGGCAGAATTCCCGCGCGAGAAACCGGTAGGCGCCGAGCACATCGCCCAGACCGTGTTCCACTCACTCGGCATCGACGACCTGATGGCCCAGGATCGCGAAGGACGCCCGTTCCACCTGATGGACGGCGGCCGGCCCCTGACGGAGCTGTTCTAGGACCTGCGGCGGTCCGGCGTAATTGCTGCAAACGTCCACATCGTTCGATTGATGCGCGACGAACACTTCCGCGATCTCTTGTGACGCTCCCCGCTGACTTGGGCCGCGCTTCGAGACGACTCAGTACACGAGCAGGGCCAAGGCAACAAAACCCGAACCGACTACCAACAAGAGACAATCAACCTGCCAAACTTTCG
>JANNQN010000458.1:0-28338 GCA_031400775.1 Planctomycetia bacterium
CACAACCGGCCCAACCGCGCCAGGCACGAATACGCAAACATGAGCGGTTCGCGGCCGATATTCTCCCAGGCAGCGGCGTACGCCCGGCGGTCGCTCTCCAGCTCGCGGGCCGCGGGGTCGAGCGCCGAGCCTTGGCCTTGCTGCTCCGACCGCCATCGCTCGTTGAACTCGCGCGCGTCCCACACGCTTCCCCAGGTCCCGTTTCGCAGGTACGCGTAGAACTCGGGATTGTTGGCCAAGAGCAGCGTGTATCCGCCATGCGTGGTGGTGACGATCGGGCGACCGAAAACCAATTCATTGCGAATCGCCCACGGCGCGAGCACCACGGCTGCGCCGGCGAGCAGTGCGGCGGCGCGCGCGAATCTGCGCGAGCCGGTGGCCAACCAGGGAAACAAGACGACTGCCGCCAGCAGCCACACCAAGAACGCCGGGCGGCAGAGCACGCACAATCCCAGCGCCGCGCCGGCTAGTGCGGACCACCGCAGCAGATTGTCCTGCCCGGCGCGCGTGAGGGCCAATAGCGCGATCGCCGTGAGTAGCGTCGCCAGAGTCTCGGTCATGGCCAGCACGGATTGATTCAACAGAATGGGATCGACCATCACCAGCGCCGCGGCCAACAGACTGGCCGCCGGCGGCAGGCGCCAGGCGAGTCCCAATCGCCACACGATCCATACCGTGCAGGTTCCCAGCAGCACGTGCAACAGACCGATGCCGGGCGCGTCGGGAGTGAATCGCAAAAAGTACATGCCCGAGAGCAACAGCGGATACAGCGGCGGGCGAGTCGCGGTGGGCTCGACCGCGCCAGAGCTTTCATTCCACAATCCGAGAGTGCGCTCGAAATAGATGCTCCAGGCGGCGTCGCGGTAGGCGTCGGGATCCCGTTCGAGCGAATCGAGATTACCCAGCATCATGCGGCCGCGCACGACCAGCGCCAGGCACAAGAACGTCAAGAGCACCCAGCGCGACGGCATGCGACTCGAGAAGCGTGGTGAATGGAACATCGGTGCAGCCGCTTCGGTTTCCATAACCACGTCTTCCGCTGGCGGCTTAGCAGATGAGTGTACAAACCTGGCTACTGATGGAACGAGTACAACAGCACGTTGAGGCCGATCCGGGCCGCGTCTTTGCGCGTGTAGCCTTCGCACTCCAGCGACTCGTGATTCTCAAGCGCGCAGCTAATATCGAACGGCGAGAAGATCACGGCGTAGCGATCGCCCAGCTTGAGCCCTTCGAGATAGGGCTCGCCCGCCCGAACCTGCGATCTAAGCGGGGCGTCGGCCGCGGCCCGTTGGGGTTCGCGCCGCTCGACGCTCGAAAGATCTTCGCCGCCAAACTTCGACGTGAACAGCGGATCGCTGGGCGGTATGCGCTCCAGGTGGTGCTCGGGAAATATTTCGGCGATTTCGCGCGCGAACGCCTCGTTGAACTCGCGGCTGGAACAGATCGAGTCGGCAAACAGCATTCCGCCGCGCTCCAGGTAGGTGCGCAACTGCTTGCGCTCCTGCGGCGTGAGACGGAAGTTATGGCGACCGTGCATGAACACCAGGTGATATTGAAACAACTTGGGATCGGAGATGCCCAGCTCGCGGGGCTCGGTGCTGACCCGCAATTCCAGCTTTTCGCCGGCCACGCGCAGCAAATTGGGCAGCGCGCCGGGCGCCGCGTTGCACCCGCCGGGGTGCAGGAGCTTGGCGACGTACAGCTTGCCGCGATCGAAGTTGTCCGGCCGCGCGTCGGCCGCGGCCGTCGTGAAGTGCTCGAACTTGTACTTCAATTCTCGATTCGTAGCATAGGCCATGATATTGGCGCCGATGGCGTTGACCGCCGCGACTTCGGCCTGCACGGCCTCGGGCAATTGTTGCCGTCGTCCGGGCCGTCCCAACTCCCAGTAACAGGACAGATCCTCGGGACAAAACACCACGCTCGTGCGGCAGCCGATGTCGATGCCCCACAGCGGGCGCAGATACTTAGGATCGACCGGTTCCTCGGCATGCCAGATCGGGTGCTCCGGCGGCAAGAGACGCAACTTGTATTCTTGCTCGGGAAACACCTCGCTCATCAGCTTGCGAAAACCTTGTTCGAAATCGCCGCCACCGCAACAGGCCTCGCCCAGGATAAATCCGCCGCGATCGACGTAGTCGCGCAATCGCTTCTTCTGCTCGGCGGTGAACTGCGGCGCCTGCCGGCCGCTGATGAATAGCACGGGGGCTTGCACCAGGTCTTCGACCGTGGCCGCCGCCGGATCGATGACTTGCCAACTGAGGTCGCGCTTCCATTTTTTCTCGACATAGCTGGTCAGGTTCGCCAGGTCGCTGCGATGCCGGTTCCAGTCATCCTCCGGACCGTGCTTGAGCTTGGCCACCATCACCGGCCGGCGCCCCTTGGACATAAACAGTAGCGCAAAGCTGGAGCCGATCAGCGGATTGTTTTCGGCGTTGCCCGTGCCTTTCCAGAAGCTCGAGAGGTGGTCTTGATGGCGGACCAGCATGTCGGCCCCTTCGCGGTACCAGTCGTGCTTGCCGATAAACCGGCGGGCTGTCATTCGTCCGACGCGTTCCACGCCGTACAAGTAGTACAGCAGGTTGCCCTGGCTGCTCTTGCCGCCGCCTCCGCTGGGATTCGAGTGTACCGAGAAATTGCGCTCCAGCCAGCGCAAGCCGTTCTCGATGGCTTCGTTCGCCTGTTGATCGCCGCAGCACTGGACTTGCCCGTTGACGACTTCGGCGTCGCCGCGGTTCAACTCGCCCGCGGCGATGATTAGCGAAGTGATGCCGGCGCAGGTCATGCTGCCCGTGCCGGGGCCGCCCCGATAGGGCCACGATCCGTCCGGGTTTTGCGTTTTCTGCCAATAATGCAGCGCCAACCGCCAGGTCTTGTCGCTCACTTTGACGCCGGCGCGCTCGGCCTCGTACAGCGCGAGCACCGCGAACTGGCTATTCGAGGGATCGCCGTTTCCGCCGGCTGGCGAAGGATAACTCCAGGCCCCTTTGTGCTCGCCGCTGGCGATCTGCGTATCTTCGAGCCATTTGGCGCAGCGCCGAATATGCAACAGGTCTTTCCTGGGCTCAGCGGCGCAAAAGACCATCGCCTGCAGGGAGACGACATAAGTCTGCGCCGGCGACAGTCCGCGCAGATACTTGAGCGCTTTCTGCATGCCTTCTTGCTGAGGTTCGATTCCCGCGTTGAGCAGGGCCAGCGTACACAGCGCCGAGATGCCGCCGCTGTAGGCCGGATGATCGGGCCAGGTGCCGTTGGGGTTCTGCTGGCGTTGGAGATAGGCAATGCCACGCTCGATCGATTCGCGGGCTTGCTCGGGGGTGATGTCGGCACGAAGAGACGTGGGCACTAGCGCCGTGGCAAACGCGAGCGCCACCAGTATCGCTTTTTGTACCACGTATTCCGATCCTCTCTCGTGCTTGCGTCCATGTCGCTCGCCAGAACTATTTTAGGCTATCGGGCGGGATGGCACAAAAGCCGCCCTGTCGCGACGGAACGGGTGAGCGGCGAATCGCCCGAAACCCCGGCCCGTCGGTGATGCCGATCGCGAGGAATAGGCAGTCTGACTGGCCGGAAAGTTCAAGAGGGACATCTCGCCCGCGCCGGGAACAATGCGTGCGCCGTTGCTCGCCAAGGTGGCCAGTCATAGAATGGATGAATAGTGACGCATCGCGTCTCGAATTGGCTCGCCGGCAGCCGCGAACAGCCGAAACGAGCGAGCCGCGGGCATGCTTTAGTCCCCTCGTTCAAGTCAGCGCTCAGAAGGATGTTGAGTTTGGCCACCAA
The DNA here is from genome assembly GCA_031400775.1 of Planctomycetia bacterium. Classification (GTDB taxonomy): domain Bacteria; phylum Planctomycetota; class Planctomycetia; order Pirellulales; family PALSA-1355; genus PALSA-1355. The sequence goes on from JANNQN010000458.1 coordinate 3,784, forward strand.
GCCCCGTAGTCTCGGAGACATCCTGCAAGAGTTCAGCCAGCATCGGCAGTTGATGCAGGACGAGCTGCAAAAGGTCATCATCGGTCAGAACGAAGTCATCGAGCAGATCTTTGCCGCCATCTTTACCCGCGGTCACTGTCTGCTGGTGGGCGTGCCGGGGCTGGCCAAGACACTGATGGTTAGCACGCTGGCCCGCATTCTCGACATCGGGTTCAAGCGAATTCAGTTCACGCCCGACCTGATGCCCTCGGACATCACGGGCACGAACGTGTTGGATGAAGACGAGCACGGCAAGCGGCAGTTTCGTTTCGTCGAGGGGCCGATCTTCACCAACATCCTGCTGGCCGACGAAATCAATCGCACCCCGCCCAAGACCCAGGCCGCGCTGTTGCAGGCCATGCAAGAGCGCGAGGTCACGGTTGGCCAGACGACCTATTCGCTGCCGGATCCCTTCTTTACGATCGCGACTCAGAACCCGATCGAGCAGGAAGGCACCTATCCGCTGCCCGAGGCGCAGTTGGACCGGTTCATGTTCAACATCAAGGTCGATTACCCGACCGCCGCCGAGGAAGAATTGATTCTTTCGGCCACCACCCGCAACGAGAAGCCCGAGATCCGCAAGGTCCTTTCTGGCCGCGCGATCTTGAACCTGCAGAAGTTGGTCGGCTCGGTGGCGGTCAGCGAGTACATCATCAAGTACGCCGCGCGGCTGGTTCGGGCTACGCGACCCAAGAGCGACGGCGCCCCGGATTTCGTGCGGGAATTGGTCGATTGGGGCGCGGGTCCGCGCGCCGGGCAGTTTCTGATCCACGGCGGCAAGGCCCTGGCGGCCATGGACGGTCGGTTTTCGGTCGCCATCGAGGACGTCCGCAAAGTGGCGATTCCCGTGCTGCGGCATCGCGTGAGCACCAACTTTCAGGCCCAGGCGGAGGGCATGACCACCGAGGACGTGATCCAGCGACTGCTGGACGAGATTCCCACGCCGGACATCCCAAAATTCTCGGGTTGAATGTAAGTAGAATAAACGGAAGCGTTCGATTTCCCGTCAGCGGTCCCATCTCCCCCCGCTTCACGAATGCCTACCGTCGAGCAATATCTGAAGCCCGAGGTCATTCGCCAGATTTCGCGGCTCGATCTGCGCGCGCAGTTCATCGTGAAGGGGTTCTTGCAAGGTTTGCACGCCAGCCCGTTTCACGGCTTCTCGGTCGAGTTCAGCGAGCATCGCAAGTACACGCATGGCGACGATCCGCAGGACATCGACTGGCTGGTCTATGCCAAGACCGACAAGTACTACATCAAGAAGTTCGAGGCCGAGACCAACATCACCGGCTACCTGGTGATGGACCTGAGCCGATCGATGGGCTACACGTATCGCCAGGAGTTGACCAAGTTCGAGTACGGGGTTTGCCTGGCCGCGGCGCTGTGCTACTTGATGATCCACCAGCAAGATCCGGTCGGCCTGATCACGTTCGATCAAAAGATCCGCCAAAGCCTGCCGCCGCGCTCGAAGCGCACGCAGTTGGGCAACGTACTGTCGATGCTGGCCAATCTGCGGCCCAGCGGAGAGACGGATATCGCCAAGAGCCTGACCCAGATCGCGGCCATGCTGCGGCATCGGGGGCTGGTCATGCTGTTTACCGACCTGTTCGCCGAGCCCGGGCCGGTAATTCAGGCCTTGCGGCGCTTGCGCCACGGCGGGCACGACGTCATCCTGTTTCATATTCTGGACGAAGCCGAAGCAAAGTTTCCATTCGATGGCCTGATCGAATTCGAAGAGCCCGAGTCGCACGAGAAGCTGCAAATCGACGCCGGCACTTTTCGCGCCGATTACCTGGGCGAAATCCAGGACTTCTGCGAGATGTATCGCCGCGAGTGTTTTCAGATCGGCATCGACTACGTTCAGCTCGACACGAGCATGCAGTTCGATCGAGCTCTGACCGGCTACCTCGCCAGCCGCCGCGGGAGGTACTAATGCGCCCCGACGCTCGACTGGCGACGAGATTCTTCCTTGGGCGGCGGCAACCATGATCTTCCTGCATGTCGCATTTCTGGCCGGAGCGCTGGCGATTGCCGTGCCGATCGCGCTGCACCTGATGATGCGCCAGCAGCCGAAGCACTTGGAGTTTCCGGCACTGCGGTTTATCAAGCTGCGTCAAAGCGCCAATCGGCGGCAAATGCGGCTACGGCACTGGCTGCTGCTGGCTCTGCGCTGCGCTGTGATTGGTCTATTGGCCCTTTCGTTGGCGCGGCCCAGCATCGTCGCTTCGGGAATGCTGGGCGATCAGGAAGCGCCGGTCGCCGCGGCGCTGGTGTTCGACGTGAATCCGCGAATGCAGTATCGCCAGCAAAACCAGTCGCGACTCGAGGTCGCCCAGGAAACGGCCCAGTGGCTCTTGCCGCAGCTTCCGCTGGAGAGCGACGTGTCGGTGGTCGATTCGCGATCGCCGCCTCCGCCCGCTTTTGCGGTCGATTTGGGCGCGGCGCGCCAAAGGATCGAGCGGCTCGACGCCGACACCATGACCCAGCCGTTGGCCGTTGCTTTGGAAGCGGCGCTGCGCCTGGTGTCCGAAAGCGACAAGCCGCGCAAGGAAGTGTACGTATTCACCGACCTGTCGCGGGCCACCTGGACGTCCGACGCGATGCGCTCCTTGGCGCCGCGAATCAAGGAGCTCACCGACGTGGGCGTATATCTGATCGACGTTGGAGTGGCGGACCCCAGCAATTTTGGATTGGCGCCCTTGCGGCTGTCGGGCGACGTGTTGTCGAAAAACAGCACGCTGCGGCTCGACGCCGATCTGGTACACGTCGGCCCGGGTTCCGAGCGCGACGTCGAGCTGTATTTGATCGACGCGGGCACGGACAAGCCCAGCGTGCGCGGCCAACGAACCGTGAAGCTGGGGGCCAGCGAATCGCGCGGCGCCGATTTTCAATTGCGCGGCCTCGGCGTCGGCATGCACCAGGGTTACGTGAAGCTGGTGGGCGAGGACGCCCTGGCGTGCGACGACGTGCGGTGGTTTACCGTCGAAGTCCGGCCCGCATGGCGGGTCCTGATCGTGGCGCCTGCCGAGAAATCGCGCTCGGCCAAGGACTATGCGTTGTTTCTTTCCGAGGCAATCGCGCCGCAGGCGATTCGCGTCAAGGGCGAAGCGGCATTTGAGGTTGAGGTGATCTCCGAGGAGCAACTTGCTAAACAGCCGCTCGATGGCGTGGCGGCCGTGTGCCTCGTCGATCCGCGCCCGTTGCCGGCGGCCATGTGGCAAAAGTTGACCTCCTATGTCTCGAGCGGCGGCGGGTTGGGCGTTTTTCTGGGTCGCAATGCCTGGCCGGTCGACTCCTTCAACGAGCCGACGGCCCAGGAGCTATTGCCCGGCAAGTTGGTGCGGCAATGGCGTGCGCGAGAGACTTACCTGTCGCCCGAGGGGCTCGAGCATCCGCTGTTGGCCAAGTTCCGGCCGCTCGCCGGTTCGGTGCCGTGGGAAGGACTGCCGATCTTCCGACACTGGCAACTGGGCTCTCTGGCCAAAGAGGCGGCGATATTGCTCTCGTATTCGAACGGCCAGCCGGCGCTATTGGAACGGCCGCTTGGCAAAGGGCGCGTGCTCACGCTGACGACGCCAATCTCGGAGCCCGCGAGTCGCAAAGATGCCTGGAATCTGTTGCCAACCGGCGATCAACCGTGGCCGTTCGTGATGCTGGCCAACGAGCTGATGTACTACCTGGTGGGCAGCGATCAGCAAAGATTGAATTACCAGACCGGGGATACGGCGGTGGTACACGTGCCCGCCGGCGAGAAGTTTCCGGTCTATTCGTTGACCACGCCTCGCGGCGATCAGATTCGCACCCCCGTCGACGACAAGCAAAACGCCTTGATCGTCACCTCGACCGAAATGCCCGGCAACTATCGCCTCCGCGCGGGCGGGGGAGACCAAGGGATGCAACTGGGATTCAGCGCCAATCTGCCGGCCGACGTGAGCCAGTTGGAGCGCGCGAGCGCGGACGATCTGAAAGCCGTGTTCGGCGACATGCCGTTCCGTCTGGCACACAATCGCGACGAGATCGATCGCAGCGTGAGCGCGGGACGAGTGGGGCAGGAGTTGTTTCCGTTCCTGATGGTCCTTCTGGTCCTGGTGTTGGCATTTGAGCAGGCGCTGGCGAATCGCTTTTACCAGGATTACGACACTGCCGTGCAACCCAACCGCGCCGCCCAGTTTGTTTCGCGCGCGGAAACCGCAAAGAAACCCTTAAAGACGCCGGTCGCACACTGATGAGCGAGTGGTATTTCAATCCGGTCGGCGGCTACGCACTCACCAGCGCGGCGGCGCTGTTGCTGGTGTTGTTGCTCACCTTGCTGGGTTTGCCGCGACATCGACTTACGCCGCGCAGGCGTTGGACGCTCCTGGGTTTGCGGCTGGGAGTGATCCTTTTGGCCATGTTTGCCATGCTGCGGCCAGCGCTCGTGCATACCACGACGAAGCGGCAAGACTCGACCTTGGTGGTGCTGGCCGATCGGTCGCGGAGCATGGTGATTGCAGACGCGGTCGGCGGCAAGACGCGCTGGGACGTGCTCACCTCGACGCTGGCCGATTCGCTGCCCAAGTTGCGCGAGCTTGGCGAAAACTTCGAAATCAAGTTGTACACGTTCGATGCCGATCTGCACCCGATCGATTTCTCGCGAGGAGAACTGGACCTGGGCTCACAGCCCGACGGCAAGCAAACCGCCATCGGAGCGGCGCTCGAGGACATCTTGCGGCGCGAAGCCGGCAAGCGACTGGCCGGCGTGATCCTGCTCAGCGACGGCGCGCAGCGGGCCTATGCCCCGCGCGACCTCGCGCCCCAGGGACCCGTGCGACGGCTGGCCGACTTGGGATTTCCGCTGTATTCGTTTCCCTTCGGTCAGGCGCGCGGTTTGGGCCAGGCCCGCGACGTCGCCATCAAGAGTCTGTCGGTCAACGAGACGGTCTACGTCAAAAACGAGCTGACCGTGGACGGCACGGTGCGGATCGAAGGATTTGCGGGGCAGGACATTCCGGTGCAGTTGTTGATGGAAACTTCCCCCGGAAAAATGGAGCCCGTCGCGGGCAAGAATCTCAAAGCATCCGCGGACGGCGAGCTTGAACCCATCGTGTTGACCACCGTGCCGCAAACGCCGGGCGAGTACAAAGTCACCTTGCGAGCAAAGGACCAGCCCGGCGAGCTGGTCACGACGAACAACGAGATGAGCACTTTCGTGACCGTGCTCAAGGGAGGCATCAACGTGCTCTATCTGGAGGGCGTGCTACGGGTCGATCCCAAATACCTGCTGCTCTCGCTGGATGCCTCGCCAGATATCAACGTCGACTATGTGCGCATCGATCGCCGCGATCCGGCCCAACGGCCGGTCAACTTGATCGAGAAGCTTCAGCGCGGCAAGTACGACGTGTATTTGCTGGGCGACGTCGACTCGTCGTTCTTCACGCGCGAAGAATTGCAGGCCCTGGCCAAGGTGGTTTCCGAGGGAGCTGGACTGGCCATGTTGGGCGGATTTCACACCTTCGGCCCGGGAGGCTACCAGGAGACACCGCTGGCGGACTTGCTGCCGATTCAAATGGACGCCAAGGAGCGGCAGCGCGTTGGTGACGCGATCCGTTCGGACGTGCAACTGCCTGGTCCGCTAAAAATCCGGCCGAGCAAACCGCTGGGGCAGCGGCATTACCTGATGGCGATTGCTGATGCCGCCGATCGGGCCGCGATCTGGGAAAAACTGCCGCCGCTCGAGGGCGCCAACAAGTTTGGCGAGCCCAAGCCCGCGGCGCAAGTTCTGGCCGAAACGCCGGACGGCAAGCCGCTTCTTGTTGTGCAGGAAGCCGGCGGGCGCGTCATGGCTTTTGCCGGCGACACGACCTGGCACTGGTGGATGGAAGGATTCGAGTCGCAGCACAAGCGGTTCTGGCGCCAGGTGGTTTTGTGGCTGGCGCGGAAAGACGAGCTCACCGACGGCAGCGTGTGGGTCAAGCTCTCGCAGCGTCGATTCGGGCCGAGGCAGCGCGTCACCTTCACCGCCGGCGCGCAGTCGCCCCAAGGAGAAGCCCGCACGGATCTGCAATATCAGGCCGAGATCACCCTGCCCGACGGCGGCAAGCAAACCGTCAACGTCGTGCAGCAAGGCGATCATGTCTCGGGCGCGTTCGACGCCACGCAAACGGCCGGCGACTACGCGGCGACGGTAACGGCGATGGAGCGCGGCGCATCGATCGGCAGTGCGCGAGCGCGGTTCCTCGTGTTCGAGCAGGACCTGGAGCTCGACAATGCCGTGGCCGATCCCACGCTGCTGGCGAGCCTCTCGGCGATGACCAAGGACGTTGGTGGCCAGTCGCTCGCGCCCGAGGAATTGCCCGATCTGCTGCGGCGCATTCATGAGAAGCCGGTCGAGGTCGAAGTCGAAGCGCTCGTCAAACACACGCCCTGGGATACCTGGCCCTTCTTCTTGTTGTTCGTGGGCCTGATCAGCGTGGAGTGGTATTTGCGGAAGAAGTGGGGGCTCGCCTAGCGCGCCGACAGAAAGCCTGCCTAGCGCTGGAAATTCCACTCGTCGTTGGAGTATCGCCGCTCGACGAGCTCGCGCAATCGCTCGCGCGGCCAGTCGGTCGTCGTGGCCTCGGCTTGCCAGGTTGCAACGAGAGCCTCGCGAATCGCCGCGCTGCTGGCCGGCAAGTTCGTGACGAATGCCGCGTGCGTGCGACCTTGCCGATAGTCGGGCTGGCGGGGCGGCATTCGCAGTAGCTCGTCGATCAACGAAAGATCGAAGTCATAGAGAATCGTGCCGTGATAGAGCAGCGTATTGCGTTTGCAACGGACGCTGTTGCCGGAGAATTTAAGCTCATCGACGGCCAGGTCGCTGGTGCCACGCCGCGCTATACCCGGGACGAGCGGTCGCAGGGCGGCGAGCATCGACTCCAACACGAAGCGGTGCGCGGCATCGAGCGAGCGCAATTCGGGCCGCGCGCGGTAGCTCAGCACCAGCGCGTACATCAGGCAGCCGCGCGCCGCGACAATCGCGGCGCCGCCGCTCGCGCGCCGCAGCACGGCAATCTCGCGACGGCGACATGCATCCAGGTCAACTTCGACGGACGCTTGCGAGCTGCGCCCCACGACGACCATCGGCCGGGCCGATTCCCACAGCCGCAAGCACTCCCACGTTTCGTCGCTGGCTTCGGCTTGCTCGAGCAGGGCTTCGTCGAGGGCCACGTTCTCCGCGGACGTTTCAAGCGTCAGATCGAAAAGAAACATGGAATCCCCAAGCGCCTTCGCGATGATTTGCCCAACGACCGCGCTGGAAGCGCGCACTTGACGGCGGGGGGCGGTCGCCTAAGCTTACTTTATTGCCTATCCCCGCCGCGAGCTCCAGCCATGTCCTACGATGCGCCCCCGTCCCGGGATCTTTCCCCGGATGACGCTTTGCCTCCGGTCGAGCCTCCCAGCGCGGGCTTTATCCTGCAACTGTTCGTCGTGCCCGGTGTCATCGTGGTCGTGGTGGTGATGATTTGGGTGATGTTCAACTGGCTGGCTCAGAAAGGCAACGACCGCGACGCCTTCGTGCGCGCTCTGGGGCGCAATAACGAAGCCCGTTGGCAGGCCGCGTTCAATCTGGCCAATGCCTTGCGGGCGGAGCGCGGCGCGAGCAATCCGAAGCTGACGAGCGATCCCGAGCTGGCCGCGCAACTGGCCGCGATTCTCGATCGCGAGATCGAGGCGGCGAGCATGGAGAACAATTCGGTTACGCTGCGCATCTACCTGTCGCGAGCGCTGGGCGAGTTCAAGGTGCCCGACGGCTTGCCGGTTTTGATCGAAGCAGCCACGACCGAGCGCGACCCGCGCGAGTCCGACGTGCGCCGAGCGGCGCTGGAAGGCATTGCGCTATTGGCTTCGAACGTGGGCCCCGACAATCCAAAGTTCACCGGTGACGAGAAATTGCAGGAGGCGATTGCCAGTGCCGCCTCCGATACCGATCCGCGCACGCGGACCGTGGCGGCGGTCGTGCTTGGCGTTCTTGGCGGCGAGAAGAATATCGAACGACTGCACGCAATGCTGGACGACACCAACCCCGACGTGCGTTACAACGCCGCCACGCGGCTAGCGCACCACGGCGACGCCGCAGCGATTGGTGTGTTGAGCGAGATGCTCGATCCGGCGGAGATGGCCGGAGTGACGATCGAGAAGCAAGAGGAGATGCGGCCGTTCAAGCGCGCGTTGATCACGCTCAACGCACTGCGCGCGGTCGGACAATTGGCCGAGAAAAACTCGACGGCGGATCTCCGTCCGCTCAAAATCGCGGTCGAGAAGCTAATGGCCAGCGACGCCAGCGGCGAGATTCGCGTCGAAGCCACGAGCACACTGCGCCGGCTCGATGCTCGAGCGATTCCGAAGGCCACACTGCGCGGCCCCATCTCAGGCGCTCACATAGCCCGCGCGGCTTGATCTCTCGCGCTTGTGCGTCGCGCGCCGGACGTAACGGTTAACGGGCCTCCGCATGTCGATGGGGCGGCACGCGCGCATGCCAGCATCGCTACCGCGCGGCATGTATGGCGAGATCGCTTTGTGTCCATTGGAAGACCTTGACGGTTGGGTAATATGCGAATCGTAAGTGCTTATCAAATCGCATGTTGCGGACTTTAACGGCGCGCCTCTGTCGGCATCGGAATTGCCACAACTTCAAATTATTTTTCCCGCCGCAACTCATTCCGCAAGCAATACTTTTCGCAGAAAGACGTGGCTGGCGCCGGGCAATTTATTTGCGGAAATGGATTTCGTCCGCCAGACTCGTATGTGCGTGTATTGATCGCTCTCGCGGAGCGGTCCGCGCGCTGGAACTTGAGAAATTGCATCACAATTTTTGCTTTTCCGAACGGCTCAAAAAAGAGAGCGGAGCGAGTATGGTCAGGCTGATTGCTTTCTGGACGTGTATGACGCTGACGGCAACGGCCGCGGCGCAGGAATTCTGCCAAACGTACCGCCTGGTATACCAGACGGTCTACGACCAGCAGCAAGTCAACGCTTACCGGATCGAGACCGAGACGGTCTTTGACGAGCAGCGGCAGACGAGCTTTCGGCCGGTTTGGGAAACCGAAATGCGCGAGCGCCGCTTCACGGTTGCTCGTCCGGTGACGGAAACCAGCGAACGCGAGGAGCGCTATAAGGTCATGCGCCCGGTTTGGGAAACGCAGGTCCGCGACTCGAGCTACGACGTCGTGCGGACCATTCCCGAAACATCCGAGCGCGAAGAGCGCTTCATGGTCGCTCGTCCGGTGATCGAAACGCAGGAGCGTGAGGAGCGATTCACGGTTCGTCGCCAGGTCGTCGAGACGGCCGAGCGCGATGAAGCCACGGCCGTCGTCGAGCCGGTCACTACTTTCCGAACCAACTTCGTCGATCAAGGCACGTTCGTCGACCAGCAAGTGGTCACGCCCGGACCGGTCCGCAATCGCCTTCGCTGGCTCCCCGGCGCTTGCGCCGTCGATCCGCTGACCGGAGCGTCGAGTTTTAACCGCGCCGGATTGGCCTGGGTTCCTGAAGCGGCCCCAGCCGTGGTGACGGTCAACCGAGTTTGGGCGCCCAATGTCGTTGCGCAACAAGTGCCGCAAACGACCTATGTGCAGCGCATCGTAACCCGCAAGGTGCCGGTGCAGGTCGCCCGCTGTGTGGACGAGGAAGTCGTCCGCAGGGTGCCCGTGCAGGTTCAACGCATGGTGCAAGAAGAACAAGTCCGGCGCGTCCCGGTCACGACCTATCGCCAGGTGGTCGAGCGCGTGGCGCAGCAAACCCCAGTGCAGGTTTGCAAGATGGTCGAAGAGGAAGTCGTGCGGCGCATTCCGGTCACCACTTGCCGGATGGTCACCGAGGAGCGCGTCGAGCAAATCCCGGTGCAGGTCTGCAAGATGGTGGCGTTCGAGCAAACGTTCCGCGTGCCGCGCGTGGTCGAAAGGCGGGTGCCAGTCACCTACACGCAGCAAGTGCCGCGGATGGTGGTGATGCGAGTGCCTATCGATCCTTGTGGCACGCCGGCCCCCTGCTGTGGTACCTCCGAAATGGTAGCGGCTCCGGCCGTGATGATTCCCTCGGCGGTGCCCGCTCCCAGCGGAACGCTTCGTCAGCAGAATCTGCCGACCCCGGCCGCACCCCAATCGCGTGGCAGCGATAATGATCGGCGGGACAGCGACCGCCCGGAGGGCAACCGTGGCGGCGCCGATCAGCGTCCCAGCCTGAATCCCAGCGAAAAGATCGGCCCGGTCGACGAGGAAGCCGACGGCGCCAAGCCCGACGCGACCTAGGTCGCCTTGCTCGGGGGATTCGAGCCTAAAGGAATCAACAACTGAGTCAGCGGCAGGGGCACGGACCGGGTGGTCGGTGCCCTTGTTCGTTTGCCTGGGATGCTGGCCTTCGTCCGTAACGAGTCAACCCCGCAGATGCCTCCACGACCGATCACGCGGCTACGAAAGCTGTGCCTGGCCCTGCCAGAGGCCCACGAGGTCAAGGCCTGGGGCGAGCCGACGTTTCGCGTCCGCAGCAAGATGTTTGCGATGTATGCCGACGCCGCTAACCATCACGGCGGGGGGCGCCCGGCGGTCTGGCTGAAGTCGACTCGCTCGGACCAGGCGCGGATGGTACGGGCCGACTCCGGACGATTTTTCGTGCCGCCCTACGTCGGCCCCAGCGGCTGGGTGGGAGTGTGGCTCGATCAAGGAGTCGACTGGGATGACGTGGGCGAATTCCTGACCGACGCTTATCGGCTCGTCGCACCTAAACGGCTTCTGGATCAGTTGGATCCATCCGAAGGCGAGCGGGACTGACGACGCCCTTTTTCCCGGCATCGTGCAGCTCGGCGCGCTGGCGGCCGACACCCAGGCGTGTTTGACACCCCTGGCCCCGTTTGGCAGACTACAACGGCCTCGCTATGCTGCTGGGCTCGAACGGCAACCGGCCGACGCCGATCGCGCAGCAGCCGGCCAATTATTCCATTTTCCGCTCCCCCTGGACGGAGCCAGGCGCGATGACCACGACCACTTCCGACTGTGCCGCCGACGAACTGCTCAAAGGGCAGCGCGTCGCGCTCGTGGGGAAGCTGGCGGGCATGCCCAAGCGCGAAGCGCAGCAGCTTGTGCGGCGGCACGGCGGCACCGTCATCGAGCGGCCCGACGCTTCCGCCACGCTGGTCGTGGTGGGCGAGCATGAGCTTCCGTTGGGGGATGGTCCGCTGGAAGAAGCCTTCGAGCCGGCGGTTTGCGAGGCGGTCGATCGGGGTACGCTCGAGATCATTCCTGAAGCCCAGCTCTGGCAGCGATTGGGAATGGTCGACCTCGAACAGCACATCCACAGCCTGTACACGCCGGCCATGCTGGCCAAGTTGCTGGGGGTTCCTGTTTCCGCGATTCGTCGCTGGCAGCGCCGTGGCTGGATCGTGCCCGTGCGCGAGGTTCGTCGGCTGTCCTATTTCGACTTTCAAGAGGTCGCCACCGCGCGGCGGTTGACCGAGTTGTTGGCGGCGGGCATGTCGGCCGCGACCCTCGAACGGAAGCTGGCCGCGCTGGCCCGCTACCTGCCCGGCATCAAGCGTCCGCTTGCGCAATTGTCGATTATTGTCGAAGGTAAGCATCTGTTGGTGCGGCAGGGGGACGGGCTGTTCGAGGCCGGCGGGCAGTTGCGATTCGATTTTGGCGCCGCGACCGGGAGCGACACGCGGGCCATTCTCAGCGGCATGTCGCTGGCCGGCGATATCCTGGCCTTTGCGCCACACGACGCCCAATCGCCCACGCTTTCGCCGGCCGAGATGATTCAATTGGCCGGACAATTGGAAGACGACGGACAGTTGGAATCGGCCGCCGAGATGTATCGCGCAGCGATGGCCGCCGGCGGCCCGAACGCGGAGAACTGCTTTCTGTTGGCGGAGCTTCTGTACCAGTTGCACGACCTGGCCGGCGCGCGAGAACGCTACTACGTGGCCATCGAGCTGGACGAGGATTACGTCGAGGCGCGGGCCAACCTGGGATGCGTTTTGGCCGAATTGGGGGAAAAAGATCTGGCGATTTCGGCATTTCAAGGCGCGCTTGCCTATCACGATGCCTATCCCGACGCGCACTACCACTTGGGACGCATCTTGGACGAGGTGGGCCGCTCGGACGACGCGACCGTGCACTGGCAGTCGTTTCTGCGGCTGGCGCCGACCAGTCCCTGGGCCGACGAGGCCCGCGAGCGGCTGGAAGAGTAGGTTTTTTCAGGCCCAATCCGCGCGATTTCTCCTTTTTCATTGACAATCGGCCCTGATCCGACGAGGACCGAGTCCTTGCAAAAATGGGGGGATTCCTTATCTTTCAGGTTGCGCCGCTGGACGTGACACCGCCCAGCAGCGACCTCGGTTAAGGGGCAGCGAGGGTACGCCGAACTACAAAGACCGCTCGCTGAATTGCGGCGAGCGCTTCGACCAGGACCAGAATCAACCGATAAGGCACCGGCAAGATGCCAGTGCCACGCGGGCAGCGGGATGCGCGACACGGACAGGTTCAAGCGCGGACCTCCGCTGCGGCACGTCTCTTCCAAGGTAGCGCGCGAATCGCATGAGCGAGATCTTATTTGAGTATCACAAGGTCAATCCCACGACCTGGGTGTATCTCTCGTCGCTGCTGACAATCGGCCTGTATTTCAAGTTCAGCCGCGTGCTCAGCGTGCGCAATCTCGACCTTCTCGGGCTGATCATGCTCGCGCCGGGTCTGTTGGTGGTCGAGTTCGGACTGTCGAAAGAGAATCCGGCCATCGAGCAAGTGGGCTACATCTGGCTGTTCGTCTGGAGCGGACTGTTCATGATCCGGCTGCTGCTGGACCCGATGATGGTGCGGCGTCCGCTGCTGGAGCCGAATTTGACGGTCGGAGGGATGACGTTTCTCGGCATCTCGCTGTTGATTTTCTTAATGGCCAACGTGGTCAACAGCAAGATGACGCCCGACGATCTGGCCGGCGCCAAAGGGGCGGAACAAGTGCGAGCTCGCCAGTCGTCCGGGCCGGAAGACGAGAGCCTGTCGACGCACGGTCCGGGCTATCCGCTTTTGCACTTGCTGCCCAGCCTGTCGACGCAAATGCTGTTGATCGAGGATACGGCGCGTCAGACGCCGCAGGAAAAGGACTTGCGGCGCGACGTCGTGCATATTGCCACGGCGCGGACGATGGCCATCTTGTCGCATATGGCCGTCGTGGTTGGCATGGTGCTGATCGGCTACCGTCACTTCGACAACATTCGCACCGGCATCGCCGCGGCCACTCTGTATTTGCTGTTGCCCTATACGGCGCAGCTCACCGGCCGTGTGGATCACGTGTTGCCGGCGGCCCTGCTGGTGTGGGCCGTGGAGAGTTATCGACGGCCGCTGATCTCCGGCATGCTGATGGGCCTGGCGATCGGCGTGATCTACTATCCGGCGTTCTTGTTGCCGCTGTGGCTGGGCTTTTATTGGCAGCGGGGGCTGCTGCGATTTTCTCTGGGCGTCGTGATCACGCTGGCCTTGCTGGTCGGCTCGTTGGCCTTCACCTCCGACAGCATGGCGACCTTTTGGTTGCAGGTGCAACAGATGTTCGGATGGACGAGCCTGTCGCCCAAGGAGATTCAGGGCTTCTGGAGCTTCCACATCCTTGACGAAGTCTATCGCTATCCGGTCTTGGTGTTGCTCGTGGCTTTTTCCTTCAGCCTGGCCCTATGGCCCGCGCAGAAGAATCTGGGAACGCTGATGAGCTGCTCGGCGGCTGTCATGCTGGGCACGCAATTTTGGCACCCACACGGGGGCGGGCTTTACATGGCCTGGTACTTGCCCCTGGTGTTGCTGACGATCTTCCGGCCGAATCTGGAAGACCGGGTGGCGTTGTCGGTGCTGGGCGAGGGTTGGTTTCCCAAGCGGCGGGCGCACTTGAACGGGGCGGAACAAGCCGCCTGAGGTGCGTGATGCCTGTGTGCCACTGCTGGCGATTCGCCGGCAGTGTTTCTTTTCGTTGCCCTTGCAGCATAAATCATCCATCAATGGCCGCGTCGAATTCGTCGAGCTGACGATCGGTGTACATCCGTTTGAGTGATGTAAGGCGACTGCCACGATTGCCAGATTGCCGCGAGCACCGGCTCGATCAGGCCTCAATGTAGGTCGACAGAGGAGCACTGCTGGAGGCAGCAGTGGCACACACGGAGCACGCTCTACGGAAACTGCGACGGACTGACGCCTAAATCGACGATGCTGCAATCGGCGATCGCGTTGATTCCCAGGCCGCGGGCCCGAGCCAGGATCTCCGCGCTTTCGCTGCCCGGATTGAACCACACCTCGTCGCTGCCCTTGGCCGCGATTTTCTCAAGCGCCGCCAGTCCCACCAGCGGCGGCAGATAGACGCTGATCCGCGAGAGATGCTCGAGGGGCACTTCGGCCAGCGAGCGATAGACGGTGAGGCCTTCGATCTGGCCCCCCTTGGGATTCACCGGAAAGACTTCGTAGCCGGCCTGCACGTGAGCCCGGACCGATTTGTTGCCGAACTTGCCGCGGTCGGCGCTGGCTCCCAGTATGGCCACGGTGCGTTTGCTCATTGCGGACATCCCTGCTGAACTGGTGGCAGCTTCTATTGCGAAGCGCCATCGCGACGCGCGTCGAGACTTTGCGGCTTCTTTTGCGCGATATACCAATTCTTCCAGGCCCGCACGTCGAAGTTGAAGCTGGCGCCGCCGGACAGATCAACCAGAGCCTGCAGCACGTCGCGGTTCTCGATACGTTGTTTGATGATTTCGACGCCGCCTCCGCCGAACGAAAAGCCACCGCCGCCGCTGTTGGGCCCCGTGCCGAACGTGGCCGAGGTCTGCCCCGGCTGTCCCTTGGGAACGTGAAACGTGTGAGTCGTCACCAGCGCGTCGATGAGCGGGCCGACGGACGCGGGGTCTTTCATCCGCGCCAGGCACACGGCCGCCCGATTCACGGTCGGATTGTCTTTGCTCTTGAGGGCCTGAACGTATTTCGCCACCGCCGGCTTGTATTGGTGCGAAACCACCTGTTCCAGACAGGCCAGGCGAATCTCCTCGTCGCCGTCGGCAAGCGACGAATTCACCAGCGCGTCCATCCCGGCCGACGCGTTGATCCGGCCCAGGGCCTCGACATATAGCAAACGCACGTCGCGGCGATCGTCGTTATTCAGATTGCGGGCCAGCGCGCGGGCGGCGTAAGGATCGTTGATCGCCCGGATATTGGCTTCGGCCTGAGCGGCTTTATCCGTGTCGAGCCAGGCGTGCCAGCGCTTGAGCTTGACGCCCCAATCTTTCTGGGCCAGGTTTTCCTTCCGCTCGTTCTCCAGGATTTCGATTTCCTGCGGAAGCATCCAGCGGCCGCCGTAGCGCACGTATCCGCTCTCTTTCATCTGCGCATCTTGCGTGGTCCAGCGACCATTGATCTGGCTGTAGCCCAGTGCGTGCCGGGCGTCGGCATGATTGGGGTCCAGCGCGATCACGCGCTCCAGATGTGTCGCGCGCTGCTTCAGCAGCCGATTCTCGCGGCACCACTCGGCAAGCTTCCACTGGCCTTCGACCGTATCCGGAACCTTGCCCCGAATCTGGTCGTATTTCGTTTCCACGGCGGTCTGCCGTCTGACTTCCTTGACCTGGTCCGCTTCGAGCGTGATCTCGCCGCCGCTGGCGGTTTTGATCACATAGGTGGTGCGGGGCGACTGGTCGCGATTGACCAGTTCTCCGCGGACCTGCCCATCGCCCTCAAGCAGGAAAATGTCCGCGCGGCCCGCGCCGGCCAGCAGACTGCCCACCAGCCCGCAGGCGGTCAGACAGCGACAAATGTGCTTGGCATAGTCCATCGTAGAACGCTCGGCGGCAGGCGAAATCGACGAAAACAGGCGGAACAGGGCTATCGCATAAGTATACTTGTCGGGGCCACGATTGGCGAATTCGGGCTTCGGCCCTAAAGGTGTAGAATGCCGGTTTTTCCGGATGCGGGCTGCTAGGAATCGAGTTGATGAGCCAGGTTTCCGCCGAACATCGAGCCGACGCCCCCCAGGCCGTGCGCTGTGCCGTCATCACGGTCAGCGATAGCCGGACTCGCCAGACCGATACCGGCGGACAATTGCTCAACGACCTGTTGCTACAAGCGGGCCTGACGGTCGAGGTGCGCGAGATCATTCCCGACGAGCCGGCGATCATGCGGCCCCTCTTGGAACGATTACGCGACGACGCGCAGATCGACGCCGTGCTGCTGACCGGCGGCACGGGCTTGAGCAATCGCGACATGACGTACGAAACGGTCAGCTCGCTGATCACCAAGCCACTGCCGGGCTATGGCGAGTTGTTTCGCACGCTCAGCTTTCAAGAAATCGGAGCCGCGGCCATGCTCAGCCGCGCCGTGGGCGGGCTGATGGACCGCACCGTCGTGCTCACCATGCCGGGCTCTCCGGCGGCCGTTCGGCTGGCGGTCGAGCGGATCATCGGGCCCGAATTGCGGCACCTGGTTCGCGAAGCGCGCCGCTAGCACTCGCCGCCGTTTAGCTTTTCGCCGGCAAGCGCCAGCACGCGAAACTGCCCTGGAGTCGAATCGTGCGCTCGGCTATCCTTCGCAGCCCAAAGTCTCCAATTTGTCGGCGGCCGAATGGATTCGCGCCCGCCAGTGCCTTCATGTTTGCCCACGGAGGGGCGCATGCGCAAGCTCGTCTCGTTGCTCGTCGTGTCGGCCGTTTTTTGCGGCGGCTGGTATTTTCTGCAGACGTTCGAGATTCAAGGTCTCGATCGCATCTCGCTGGGCCCTCGCGGCGAGGACGCTTCGCGACCCCTGGGCGACAATGCGCCGGCGCTGCCGCGGGTCGATCGCCAGGGCGGCGCCGTGCGGATCGCGTCGTTCAACATCCAGGTGTTCGGCGAGAAGAAGCTCGCCAACCCGCGAGTTCGCAGCTTGCTGGCCGATATCGTACGCCGCTTCGACGTGGTGGCCATTCAAGAGATTCGCTCCAAGCAGGACATCCTGCCGCAGTTTGTCGATGCGATCAACGCCACCGGCAGACATTATGATTACGTGATCGGCGGGCGTCTGGGGCGGACCAACAGCAAGGAACAATACGCCTTCGTCTTCGACACCGCGAGCATCGAAGTGGATCGCAACGCGCTCTACACGGTATCGGACCCCGACGATCTGTTGCACCGCGAGCCGCTGGTGGGTTGGTTCCGCGTGCGCGGTCCCACGCCCGACCAGGCATTCACGTTCTCTCTGGTCAACATCCATACCGACCCGGATGAAACGACCCAGGAGCTCGACGCGCTGGCCGACGTGTTTCGCGCGGTGCGCGACGATGGGCGCGGCGAGGACGACGTGATCTTGCTGGGCGATTTGAACGTCGACGATCGGCACTTGGGGCGGCTGGGACAGGTCTCGCAGATTCATTGGGCCGTCTCGGGCGTGGCCACCAACACGCGCGGCAACAAGCTGTACGACAATATTATCTTCTCGGAGCTGGCGACGAGCGAGTACACTGGTCGTTGGGGCGTGTTCGACATGATCCGCGAATTCAACATCACCGTCGAAGACGCCTTGGAAATTTCCGATCACATGCCGGTCTGGGCCGAATTCAGCCTGTACGAAGGGGGGCAAGGCGGGCGGATCGCCACGCGCCCCTTCAACCCGTCGAGATAGCCCGCCATACGATGCCGTCGACCGCGCGATTTCGTGAAGCTCTCGAGTACGCGGTTCAACTGCACGAGCGGCAACGCCGCAAGGGATCCGACACGCCGTATATCGCGCATCTGTTGAGCGTGACCGCGATCGTGCTCGAGCACGGCGCCAGCGAAGACGAAGCGATCGCGGCCCTGCTGCACGATGCCGTCGAGGATCAGGGTGGGCCGCCGGTGCGCGAAGAGATTCGCCGCCGCTTCGGACCCGTCGTAGCGTCCATCGTCGATGGCTGCTCCGATAGTGAATCTATTCCCAAGCCTCCCTGGCGCGAGCGAAAGGAAAGGTTCCTGGCGCAGCTTCCCGCCGCCGGCCGCTCGGTACACCTGGTCTCGGCGGCCGACAAACTGCACAACGCCCGGGCTCTGGTCGACGATTATCGCGAGCATGGCGAGTCGCTGTGGGATCGCTTCAGCGGCGGCCGCGCGGGCACGCTATGGTATTATCGGGCCGTAGCCGACGCGCTTGCCTCCGCACTTCCTGGCCCTCTGGTCCAAAAGCTCGAAAGGGCCGTCTCCGAGTTGGAGCGGGTTGTTTCGTAGCGGACAGAAAATCGCCCATTGAAATCAGGCCACGCGCTGTGATACCCTGCAAGTCGTCCTGAGGGGTATCCTCCGAGCCTGGCTAAGTCAGCAGGTATCTTACGAGCCCATCGCCGGAATCGTTCCGGTGATGGGCTCTTTTTTTGTCGAGTGCCATACGCCATGTCGCCGAGCGATTTAAACTTCGTCCCCTATCGGCAAGCGCGCCAGAGCGTGCGCAATGGCGATCTGCTGTTGTTTCGCCGCCGAGGGTTGATCTCGATCGCCGGGCGCGGTGACCACTCACACGCCGCGAAAGCAGCGTGGTGGTCGGATGACTTATTTCTGCTCGAAATTCGCGAGTGGCATGGCGGCCGGGCCGTGACCTTGTCCAGCCAGGTACGGCGATTTCCGGGCCAGATCGATCTGTATCGAACGAATCCCGACGACCGATGGCCCGAGTACGATCGCGACAAGGCCACGCAATTCATGCGCCGGCTGGCGGGCTGTGGCTACGGCTACCGCTCGGTCGCCGCCGCATCGCTTTTGCACCTGCCGCTCGTGCGACTGTTCTTCAAGGCGGACTTGCACGATGCCGAGTCGGCGACGCGTCCGTCGTTTTGCAGCCAGGCCTGCGCCATGAGCGACCGTGTGGGCGGAGGCGTCGATCCGGTGACCCATTTGGCCGATCGCATGACGCTGCCGGCCGACCTGGCGCGCAGCCCATTCTACAAGTACCTCTGCACGTTGACTCCGTAGGCTCCGCTATGCGAATTCTCGCTGCCATATTCTTGGTGCCGGCGCTGGCTCAAGCGGCCGCGGCCCAATCGTGGGTCGCTCCCCCCGCTTGTCCCGGCGGCGCATGTCCGCTGGTGGAGTCGCCATCGAGCCAGTCGGTTGGCCGGCCGAATTTCGCTGGCAGCGACCTGGCGGTCGACTCGCGAGCCATCGTCCGCATCGTCAACGCCGGCGGCACGGCCCGCACGCTGGGCAGCGGCACGCTGGTCGAAGCCAACGACGACGAGGGGCTAATCCTCACTTGTGCGCACTTGTTCCGCGAGTCGGTCGGCACGGTGAGCGTCGTGTTTCCCGGCGGGGAGCCTTTGCAAGCGCGACTGGCCAAGGTGGACGCCGGGGCCGATCTGGCGGCTCTCGTCGTTCGATCGCCGCGAGTCGCGCCCATTTCGATTGCCCAGGATCCGCCCTTGCGTGGCGATCTGCTGGTCTCCTGCGGCTACGGCAGCGACGGACGGCTGTGGTGCAATCGCGGACAAGCTCTGGGATATGTCACCGCCGAGGGCGGACAACGCCTGGAGACGCTGGAGCTATCCGGCGCGGCTCGCTTCGGCGATTCCGGCGGGCCGGTGTTGAACCGCCATCATCAACTGGTTGCCGTGCTGTTCGGCACCAACGGCCGGGTCGTGGATGCCACGGTGTGCGGACGGATTCATCGATTTCTCGCCGACTTGCTGCTGCGAATGCGCGCTCGGCGGGCGAATCGCCTCGCGCCGCCAAAGCATTCGCTGCCGGGACCGGTTGATACAAATCCACCGCTGGCCGAACTGCCGCCCCGCGCGACCGCGCCGCCGCGAGACAACGATAACCCCTTGGATGCACCTGATGCTGCGCCGCTCAAGCCGCCGGCAGTTGAGTTGCCTCCCGGTGCAAATCCGATCGGCCAGGCCGCCGACTCGCTGGCCCAAGCCACAGAGCCTTGGATCTCGGCACGGTTGGCGGCGCTACTGATCTCGATCGGAGTTCCTGGCGGGATTTCCGGAGTGGCGGCCGGCGCGGCGGTATGGCTGGTGATGCGCCGCGGCAAGAAGCGATTGCACGCACAGTTGAGCCGGCTCCAGAATCGCGTGAGCATCGCGCCGACGGACGGAACTGTGGCGACCGCGCAACCCGCCGAGCCGCAGACAATTGAGCGGCATCACAACCGCTACGTGGCCTATGAAGTGACGGGGATCGATAGAGCCTGGGCGGCTGCCCATGCCCAGGTCGGAGAGAAGTATCCCGGAGCGGTTCCCTACTTGAAGATCGCCGAAAGCGTCAAGGAACAGCTCTTGGCCGGCAATCACGATTCGCAACCATCTTAGAAGGAGTGGAATTCATGACCAACGCGGCGCCCATGTTCAGCACCGATGAAATTCTGTGGTACGACAATGGAAAATGGGGCCAGGCCGGCTACGCGCTGGCCAATCCGAACGGCAAGACCTGGACCAACAATGCCGTCATTTTTCAGTTTCATAGCCTGGTCGGTCGAAACATGTTCGACCTGATGCATCGCACCGACGTCAAGTTCTACGGACCTCCGCACAAGCAATTCTGGTTCGATTTGCACCAACTGATCGTCACGGCCCGCAAGCGGCTGGCCGATCGGCAGCGGCTGCCCAACGACAGCAACGGGCTGGTGGTGCAGCATGCCACGCCGGCGCCGCAAACGTTTTTGGCGTGGCCGATCCCGTTTTTTGGAGAGCGCGTCCGTCAGCCCGACATTCGCGAATACGCCCAGCTCACGTTGCTGATGCTTTCGGAAATGATGCAGCACTCTGAGAACGAGCTGCCGACATACGTCACCGATGCCTTTGCCTCCAAGATCGGCCAGTATCTCCGCGAGATCCTAGCCCTGATGTCGACCAAGTACTTTGGCTACACGCGAGCGCAGGCCTACGAGCCGGGCTTCACGCTCAAGGACGAGGACTTCGCAACCTACGATCCCTCGAAGGTGATGACCAGCGTGGAAATGACCGAAGAGCGTCCGCCGCTGCAATGGTGGCCAACCGAGAGCGACCTGACGGCGATTCGGGCCATTCCGTTCAACGAGGCGCTCGTCCTGGCCCGGCGTTGGCCGTCCACGGCGATGTTGGGAGTTGGCGGCGGTCCCATCGTGGTTACCTCCGGTAGCGGCGGATTGCCCTCCGACGCGGACGCGGGCAGCTCCGTCTTCACCACACCGCCCGGCCAAGCGCCGTGACGCCCGGGCGTTTCTTGAGATCAAGGGAGCAGAAGTATGTCGACCGCTGAGTGGAGCCTGATCGTGGGCTCGATGATTTCGATCGCGCTGGTCCTGGGCCCGTGGATGGCCAAGGTGCATTCCAAGTTGGCCGTCATCGCCAGCAAGATCGTCGATCTGTGCGAGAAGATGGATTGCGCCAGTGAGGAGCATCGACGACTTTGGGAAACCTGCAGTCGGCACCAGTCGCGGCTCGACACCCACGACGTGCAGTTGTCTCACATTGCCGAGCGGCTGCGTGGCGATTGAAGGCTTGGCAACGTGCCTACGCGTCGATACCAACAGGAGCTAGTCCGTCATGCAAATTCGCGATCGGATCAAAGAGCTACGCCGGGTTCCGGCCCACCAGTTGCGGCCGCATCCGCGCAACTGGCGGCAGCATCCCCAGAGGCAGCAGGATGCCATGCGTGGGGTGCTGGCGGAAATCGGTTATGCCGACGCCTTGCTGGCCCGCGAGCTACCGGACGGCTCGCTGCAACTGGTCGACGGACACCTGCGGGCCGAAGTGACCCCCGACGCGATCGTCCCGGTGCTCGTGCTCGATGTTAGCGAGGACGAAGCCCTCAAGCTGTTGGCCACGCTCGATCCGCTGGCCGCGATGGCCGACACGGATGCGGCGTTACTGGCGGCGCTCGTGGCCGACGTGGAAACCGACAGCCAGGCGGTTCGCGCGCTATTGGACGACCTGGTCGCGCAGGATCCGCTGGCAGACCAGGACGGCTCCGAACCGGCCGATTTGATCGTGCCCGCCACGTTTCAGGTTGTCGTCGACTGCCGGGACGAAGCCGAGCAGCGCGCAGTTTACGAGCGGCTGGCGGGCGAAGGCATGAAATGCAAGGTCCTGTCGCTCTAACGCTAACTGTGATGGATTGAACCTGGAGGCTAACGATCGTATGAGCGTCGTAAGAGCCACGGTTAGTTGCCCGGTACACGACTCGTTCCGGGTGCAGCAAGTTGCCGGCATGTTCGACGTGCCGATCGAGCGCCGAGCATCGTCGTCGTTCGAAGTCGAAGTGCCGGATGCGACTGAGGATTGGCAAATCGGCCTGATCGTCGGCCCCTCGGGCAGCGGCAAGTCAACAATTGTACGGCAGGCCTTTGGCGAGCGAGTGTGGCGCGAGCGTGATTGGCCCGCGGATCGGGCTGTGGTCGATTGCTTCGGCGAATTGAGTGCCCGACAGATCACGGGCCTGTTGACTGCCGTCGGCTTTAGCTCGCCGCCGGCCTGGATCAAACCCTATTCGGTGTTGAGCGGCGGCGAAAAGTTTCGCTGCGACCTGGCCCGCGCCATGGCCAGCGCGATGCAAGCTGGCGGTGACGCTGAAACCAACACCGTAGCGGCGCCGATCGTGGCTTTCGACGAATTCACCAGCGTCGTGGATCGCAACGTGGCCCAAATCGGCTCGGCGGCTGTGTCGAAGTCGATTCGCGAGGGACATATCGCGTGCCGGTTCGTGGCCGTGACTTGCCACTACGACGTCGCCGAGTGGCTCGAGCCCGATTGGGTCGTGGACATGGCCCAGCGCTCTTGTCAGCGGAGGCGGCTTCGGCGACCGGCAATCGAGTTGGAGCTTTACCGCACGAAGCACCGACTATGGCGCGTCTTTGCGCCGCATCATTATTTGAGCGGAGCATTGAGCGGTCTGGCTCGCTGTTACGCCGCCTGGTGGAAGGGAAGTCCGATATCTTTCTGCGCGACGCTGCCGGTCATCGGCCGCAAAGGACATTGGCGCATCTCGCGCATCGTGACGCTGCCCGATTTTCAAGGAGTCGGCATCGGCATGCGGGTCGCCGAAGCCGTGTGCGACTTGCACCGGGCGCAAGGCCACCGCATCAACGTCACGGCCAGTCACCCGGCCTTGATCGCCCATTGCCAGAAGTCGCCACTGTGGCGGACGGCGCGGGTGCTGAAACATGGTTCCGGAAATACGGCGCGGTTCGTCCACAACTATCGCGGTTCGTCGGGCCGGGCGGTGGTTTCCTTCGAATACACGGGCAGCCACTGACGAGGCACGGCATGGAGACAGTCCGGCGGGGAATTCTGGATGATGGAAAGAAGCGGGAAATCTGCGCGATTCTTTCCGTCGGGTGCAACCGCAAGACGGCCGCCCGTTATGTCGGCTGTCACCCCACTACCATCTCCCGCACCGCGGCTCGCGACGAAGACTTTGCGTTGGCCGTGCGGCAGGCCGAATCGAAGCACGAAGTGTTGCACCTCACGCATATCAACAAGGCGGCGCAGGAAGGACGCTATTGGCGCGCCGCGGCCTGGGCGCTCGAACGAAAATATCCGGATCGTTACAGCCTGCGAAATCCTAACATGTTCACGCTCGAGCAAATCACGCAGGTGCTGTCGCAGTTCGCCGAGGCAATTTTCGAAGAAGTCGCGAAGGCGAGCCAACGAAAGCGGATATTGGCGCGACTGACCGACCTAACGACCGGGCTGCAAGCGTCGACCGCAAAGGGGACTCGGCCATGAAGCTGCTCGACGCCTGGGACGATTGCGGTTTGCCGCCCGCGGCCTGGGCCGAACTGTCGCTACGGTTCAAGGCCGACGTCGCTCGACGATTGCGCGGATACGCCGGACGGCGCGTGAGCTTGCTCCGCTGGGGGCGGCGGTTCTTGGCGGCCCATTTTCGCCGCGCGCCCTCGGGCATGCATCTCTGGCTGGCCGAACAATTCGACGCCATGACCGTCACGCGCGGCACGAAGATCAACGTCATCGGACCGCGTGGCGGCGCCAAGTCGACCGTGGCCACGCTGGCCTATGCGCTGCGAGCGGCGATCGAAAGTTGGGAACCCTACATTTGGATCGTGTCGGACACCAAAGAGCAGGCGCGCCGGCACCTGGAGAATATCAAGCTCGAACTGACCGACAACGCCAGGCTGGCGGCCGCCTATCCCCAGGCCGTCGGACGAAGCAAGGTCTGGTGCGCCGGTTCGATCCAGTTGAACAATGGCGTTTCGATCGAGGCTATCGGCACGGGCCAGCGAACCCGCGGCCGGCGATTTGGCGCGAATCGGCCCACGCTGATCATTTGTGACGACTTGCAAAACGATGCTCACATGCGATCGCTCGTGCAGCGAGAGAACTCGCGGCTGTGGTTTCAGGGCACGCTGCTCAAGGCCGGCACGAAGACCACGAACATCGTCAACCTGGCCACGGCCCTGCACCGAGACGCCCTGGCGCTCGAACTGCATCGGACCCCGGGCTGGAGCTCGCGAGCTCGCGCAAGGGCGAGATCGCCCCCCAGACCTACGAGACCCTTGCGCCCGTCGTCCTCGACGCCCGCCTCAACGAGCTGCTCCCGGCGGACGC
>JANNQN010000459.1:0-25536 GCA_031400775.1 Planctomycetia bacterium
CGCTAAATCTAAATCTCAGAGTCGCTAGCCAGGCCGCCATAAGTACGCACCGGCTGCTACGCGACCTTTACAACGGCCCAGGGAACTCGCTCTCCCTGGGCCTGTTCGTTGGTATTCCGCCCTCGCGCTCACGGCAACTCGCGCAATCGCAGATTACGGAACTCGACCGGGGCGCCTTCCGACTCCAGGCAGAGGAACCCCGTGGCTGGCTGGCAATCGGCGCCGCCGGCGACTTCCTCGCCATTAACCCACAGCCGCACTTCGCCGTTGATGGCGCGCACGTAGTAGTGGTTCCACTCGTTCATGCCCTTGCTCAACTGCTTCCTCGGAAAACTACGGCGGCCGTCGGGCGAAACCGGCGGGAACGGCTTCATGCTCGCCTCGCCGACCGAAAACACGTCGCCATCGGTGGTGAACCAATCGGCTTTTTTCTTGGATTGCTTCTCGTATTGCTCGCGATAGCCGTGATCCAACACCTGCACTTCGATGCCGTGCGGAAGCTGGCCCGGCTTCAATTCCTTCAGCGATTTCTCGATCGTCCACAGGAAGACTCCCGAGTTGCCGCCCGAGCGCAGATGCCGCCACTCGACGACCAGCTCGAAATTCGTATACGGCTTTTGCGATCGGATCACGCCCACCGGCTGGCCGGTGCAATGGATCTCTCCGCGCGTCCAGCTCCAGGTGTCGGGATCGCAGTTGACGTTGACGAAGTCGCGCTCGCCGAGCGCCAGCCAACCGGGACCAGCGCCGTCGATATGGGCCTTAGGCAACGCCGCGGGCTCGGCGGCCAACAGCGGGCGATCCCAACTCACGAGCAACAGGCTAGCCAACAGCACGGGAACGAGGTTCAATTTTGTCATCAGGAGCCGTCCTCGGAGAAAAATAGTTCACGCCGCTGATCCAAAGCGCGCCTGTAGCGTCGTCGGACCGAGGAGATTTTGCAAGCGGCTTGTACGACATCGCGATAAATTTCCTCTTGGGACCGAGGACGCCCGTCAATGGGTCGGCCGCGACTGGCTATAATCGTCGCGATGCAAAATTGAGATACGTCACTCGATCCCGAGTCAATTGAATCAGGCACTTCGTGACCGCGCCCCTGCTAAACAATCAACTGAGCCAGGCGGTCTATCGCATCGACGAGGATCAACCGGGCCGGCGCCTTGTACTGAAATGGCAAGGCCGCGCTCCGCGACGGGCGCTGCGCTGGTTGGCGTTTGCCGCGGCGCTTGCGATGTTGGCGGCAGCGTTCTGGTTCGCCCGAAATGAGGTCTGGCCGGTCGTGAACAAGGGCATGCAACAGCCCGGCGGCGACCCTATCGGCCTGGCGGTGTTGGGCGGCATTCTGGTTGTCGGGGCTTGCGTGGGGGCGTTCTACCTGGTCCGCGGGACCGGTTCGGCCACGCGTTATGTGAGCCGCACCAGTTGGGATGCCAGCGACGCGGTGTTCGAAGTCGTCGAAAGCGGCTGGATGCTTTTTTCTCGCCGCCGCAAGCGCGTGCCGCTGGGAACGATTCGCTCGCTGGAGATGAAAGTCGGCTCCGAGACGAGTCGCGGCGGCCTGCCCGTGCGTTTGGTGATCGCCTTTTCGCGTGATGGCGAGCCCGAAGTAGTCGTCCAGTCGCTACCGATTCAGTCGGTCGATCGCCGCACCGAGGCGATGGACTTGTTGTTTCGCATCGCTCGCATCACCGGCCACTCGCGCTACCAGGTGATGCGCAGCGATCCGCGCGAATTGAGGATTGCGCTGCTGCGGGACGTCGACGATGAAGACCATGAGATCGACGACGAGCCGAACGAAGACGACTTCGACGATGACGAAGATGATCTGGACGAGGAGGAATTGGAGGACGACGACTCCGACGAGGCGGAAAACGATACGCCAGACGGCGCCGAGACGACAGCGATGCGCGGAATTCGTGGGCTGGCAGTGCATCGCGAGCCGCAGATTTTTGCCGTGCCGCTCGAACTGGGCGCGGCTCGCTACGAGGTCGATGAGTCGCCGCGCGGGTTTGTCGAGCCGGATATCGAAATTCCACCCTTGAATGTGGACGAGCTGGCCAACGAATTGGCGCCGGCGCACCTGGCCGAGTGGGATCCGCACGGGCTGGCGCGCACGACGCGCGACCCGGTGCCCCGCGCGGTGCTGTATGGATGCGGCGTCCTGGCGGCACTGGCCGGCGCGGGCTTGGGAGCTTGGGCCCTGCACGGGTTCGTCTCGATGTTGTTGTTCATGCCGCCCAGCCGCTGGGACTGCGCCGGTTTTGGCGCCTTGGTCGGAGGGCTGATGGGGCCGCTGTTGATATGGGCTTTCAATCGGCAGCGCGACGTGACGATCGATCGCACGGCCGGCACGATCACCTGTCGCCACGGTGAGGTGGTGCGCAACTACGCGCTCGAAGAGCTTTGCGAAATCACGTTGATCGGTGAAGAGCAACGCCAAAACGAGACCAGCGGATCGGGCAGCAAACGCAGCTCGAGGACGCACACCGAGTACCGCTGCCGCGTCGAATTGGCCCTGGGCCAGGCTGGTGAATGGGTCTTCGAGTCGGGCGAGTGGGATCGCGACGCGAACCGCCCGTATCGGCGGCTGTTGGGCTTCTCGATCGAGCTGGCCCGCATGCTGGGCGTGCCTTGGCGCTGGCAGGACGACGGCGAGCAGAATACGGCTCAATGGTTTGGCCGCCTGGGTTGGAAGGAGCGCGGGGCCGTGCTGGCGCTCGTGTTGTCGATCGTCTGCTATCCGGCGCTGCTGGTGATCAAGGAGCAGGCCTCCAAGCGCGGCGCGGCCCGGATCGAGGAAATGGGGGGGCAGATCTCGTTCCTCAACGGCTACACGATCGGCGACCACAAGGTGCTCGAGAACTATTGGAAGGTCGAGTTCCAGCCCGCGCAGTTTGACTACGACAAGCTGCGGGCGATCGTGCCGGCGCTAAGCCAGATCGAGCGTGCGGGCTTGATTCTGAGCGGCACCGGCATGGGAGACTCGGGCATGGCCCTGTTGCCCCCGGCCAATAACCTGCTGCTGCTCGATCTGAACAGCACTGGCATTACCAGCGAGGGCATGGACGCGCTTGCCTCGTTCGATCGCCTGGAATACCTGAGCATGGCCAACACGATCGTGGGAGACTCGGGCCTCGCGCGCTTGGCGCCGCTGCCCAGGCTGCGGTTCTTGATGCTGGCTACGACGCAGGTAACCGACGAGGGACTGGCGCAATTGCAAAAGTTTCCCAGCCTCGAATACGTCGGGCTACACAACCTGCCCTTGTCGGCCGAGGCCCTGGAGCGCCTGCAACAATCGCGCCCGGGGCTGACAATCGCTCGCTAGGGGAGATTCTAGTACGTCTACAACATGCTCGGAGTCGGATTGTGCAGGACCGTGGTGGGATCGTCGGCGGTCGCCGGTTCAGGGGCATGGCTCCAGGCTTGAAAGCTGGCCAAGGGACTTCCTTGCTCGAACTTGAAGACACCGTCGTGCTCCGAAAGCGTCGCCCAGCGCACATAGGCCAGTAGCTGCGCCTCGGAATCGAACGTGGCCACGAGCTTGGGCGGTCTGTCGGGCTTTTGGCCGTAGAGATAATGCATCGCGTCTCACTCGAGCTAGTTGCCAGCGCTCGGCCAACCTGGCCGCCGCGCATGCGCGAGGCCATTATGGCTGTGGATGACGATTGATTGCAAATATGTTTGCAATTGGATCGGCTGCAAATGCACAGTCCCGCGGGCTTCGGCGAAACATGCGTTCCTTCGTCCGGGTATGCTCAGATGAAGCCGCACGAGCTGTCGCGGGAGCGGTGGTGCTGGAAAAACTAGCCAGAGAGCTCGATCATCATGCAACTTTCAATCGTGTCACAAAGTCGAACTCAGTTCGGATTGGTGCCGAGCCGAAGGTCGACGATCAACATTCTTGTGACTTGGATGGTCGCCGGCTTGTTCGTTGCAAGAGCCGGGTATGCTCAAGCGGCGACGAGCGTGGCGTTCACGCACGTGACCGTCATTGATGGGACCGCGATCGACGGGACCGGCGCAGCCGCGAGACGCGATACGACGGTTGTCATTCGTGGTGACCGCATCGCTTCCGTGATGCCGGCCGGCGATGCCCAGATTCCGCCTGACGCAGTCGCGGCCGCCGCCCGCAAAATACGCGCTAGCGACCGATCGAGCTGGCTTGCGCCCCCCCGCCGTGCGGGCCGCTCGTTGCGAGCACGAAGTCCCGCACGGCAATCGCATCGCTCAAGCCACGCCAAGCGTCGAGTGAATCTGGCTGACTACTTGGGAATCCAATTTCAGGTCGCGTGCCAGAGTCTGCAAATAGGCCTTTTCGGCAGGCGTATCGACTTCAATTGCCAAGAGCGAAGCCGCGTAAACCTGGGCTGCCACTTGGCGGTTGGGCACGGCGCCGACAATTTCGGCGGTTCTTTGCGGCTTGCGGACTTCCTCCAACAAATACTCCCGCTCGGCTTTGGAAATCCCATCCTCTTGCATCTCGCCGACGATCTTTTGCATTTCATCTTCGTCGATGCTCCCATCGGCTTTTGCTGCATTGATCATGGCCTGCACCGTCAGATCGACGATCGCCTGGACGTCCTTCTTTTCCTGGGCGTTTTCCGGAGCCCGCAGTCCGGCCGCCAATTGTCCGGCGGAATCGATTGCCTGTGATTGCGACTTTTGTTGCGACGCACTGCGCAGGGCTTGCAGGGCGATGGATCCCAGCAGCGCCAGGGCTCCTCCGCCGATGGCCCCCTTGGCCGATTTTCCGCCGCCACCTAGAATCGCGCCGACCAGTGCGCCCAGTCCGCCGGCCGCCAACGATTTCCCCTGGGTCCCCTCACCCAAGATAGATTTCGCGATCTCGCCCAGACTTCCCATCGCGTCGGTTGGGCTGCCCGAGGCGCTTTCACGACGCGCTTGTGCGGTCGCGGGTTCCTTGGCCGGCGCCATGCCTAGCTGTTCCAGAATTCCGCCCAAGCCGCCGATTCCCTTGTCGCTCAAGGAGTGTTCGATGCGACCGGCGGATGAGTCTGTCATTCCGCGCTTCAACAGCGCGCCGAGCAAGTCCGTTGTGTTGGCCATGAGAAGTGACTCCTGTTCATGGTGTGTATAGAAAACGTTGAGAATCAACACTGTCCGCTATTTGCTCAGATTCACATCGACGATGCTCTTCGTGCCGCGGGCCGGGTCGACCACGGTTAGCTTCAGTGCCCCCTGGCTGTTGCGGACCCGATCGTTGAGGTCGTTGGGGTGAAGTACGGGCTTGCCGTCGACGGCCAGGATAATTACGCCCGGCCGCAGTCCGGCCCGGGCCGCCGCGCTGCCTGGCGTAACCTCGGTGACTTTCACCGCAAAGTCGTTGTCGTGAAATGCCAGTTCCGTTACGGCGCCAAGTTTTCCGGGGTCCTGTGCGGCCGCTGGCGGCTCCGCTTCCTTCGGCGACGCCGGCTTTGCAGGGCCGAGATTGACGGCCACGTCGGTGTCGCGACCGGTGCGGGTGTCGCGAACGGTGAGATTCAGCGTCGCCCCGCCCTTGCGCAGCGCGCCGAGCAGTTGCTCGACGCTGGTAGTCGGCACTCCGTTAGCAGCGACCACGATGTCTCCCGGCTCGAGTCCCGCTTTCGCCGCGGTCCCAGCGGGATCGACTCGGATGACTTTGAGGGCGCTGCGCGTGCCGAGCGTCACGGACTCCGCCGACATGCCCAGCGAAACGGTTTTCGGCGCCCCCTTGGGCGCATCGCCGGCAGCGGGAGCTTCCGCCGGTTTCAAGGTGGGATCAACCTCGACACGAGCGACCCTTCCCGAATTAACGTCAATGATCGCCAGAGTGAATTTCTCGCCCAGAGCCGCCAGGGCGGTCAGCTCGTCCACTTTGGTAATCTCCCCGCCGTTGATTCCGGCGATGATGTCGCCGACTTCCAGACCAGCGGTCTGGGCCGCCCCGCCACGGGTGACGCTCGTAACGCGCAGTGCCGTCCGGTTCTCCACCCGTAGCGGTTCAATGGTCATGCCGAGAACGGACCGCGTTTCGGGTTTCCCGACCGTGTCGTCGCGCGGCACGCCGCCGGCGTCGTCGCCGTTCAATTCGAACCAGTCCGGCAGCGCGTCCTGCCAGCCGCCCTCGGCACGCGGCTTCAAATACGCGCGGATCGTTTGTCCTTCTTGCGGAATTCGCCGCTTGGAATCGCTTAAGCCAAGCCGTGCGCCCGCTTCCGGCTGTCGAGAGATATGGACGTATGTCAACTCAGCCGCCGCGGGGAAGCGCGATTGCGTTGACCCTGGCGCGGATGCCCGCGCTTCGGATCGTCGCACTTCAATCTCGATCAAATAGTCATTTCGCGGCTGGTCGCCCCGTGTGAATATCTGTCGCACGATTCCATCGACGATCAGCGGAGCGTCGACTTTCGTGATTTGTTGAGCGACTTGAGCGTAGGAAGTCGTTGACGTGAGCGATGCCATCCAGCCGCCCAACACTAAAGCAAGACATGTCAATCTCCACGGTTGTCCGATCATGACATGACTCCTTATCACGAAACAGTGTTTAAGCCCGCGCGCGACTCCGCGCAATGCCGAACAGCCATTGAGTGGCGTTATCGTTCATTCGATTTCATTTCAGTCGGGCAAAGCTGAGTCCGGGATCCGATGGCGGCGCGCCGCTGAGCGCGAACTGCCATTTGTCGGGCCCAAGAGACTTGACGGAGCCGGACATCGATCCCTGGTCTTTGCTCTCCAA
Source organism: Planctomycetia bacterium (assembly GCA_031400775.1). Taxonomy (GTDB): domain Bacteria; phylum Planctomycetota; class Planctomycetia; order Pirellulales; family PALSA-1355; genus PALSA-1355. The sequence continues at coordinate 6,719 of JANNQN010000459.1, forward strand.
AACAAGCTCGTCGCTGGTCGAGGTCAATTGACCCTTGAGCTCGGTCGCCGGCTTTCCAGCCTGTGCGGCCTTCCAAGTGAACTGCGAATCGTCGGCGATCGTCAGGTCGATCGTCGTGTCGCCTGCCTTCGCGCGCCAGGCGCCGACCAGGTCCGTTTCTGGACCGGCGCTGTCGGCAGGCGTGGCAGTCGGCGCCGGAGCCGACGGTTGCGCGGCTGGCGACAACGCATCGAGCATCCTTTTGGCCGTGGAATCCTTGGGCTGGTTCTTGACGACCACCTTGAGCGCGTTCACGGCCGCGTCTTTGGCGTCGATGACCAGGTAATGATAGGCGAGCACGAAATGGGCCGAGGCGTCATTCGGGTTTGACTTGCTGAACTGCTCCAGCTTGCGCAACTGAGCCTGATAGTCATCGGTGTTGCCGTACAGGCTGCTCATCGTGGTCCAGTCCATGCCGGGTGCGCTCGACAGGAAAGAATTGAGTGCCGCTGCCGCCGGCTTGTACTCGCCCAAGGCAAACAGCGCGAGTGCGCGCACCTCGTGTACTACCGGATCGCCCGGCAGTTTCTCGAGCGCCGCATCGAACTTGGCGAGTGCCCCTCGGTAGTCACCCGACTTGAACTGGGCGAGCCCTTCGTCAAACAGTTTCGTCGCCTGCTCCGCTTCGGGCGACTCTGGAGCAGGTTCGGCCGGAGCGCCGCCCGGCTCCGCATCGGCCGCGACGTAGTTATTGACAACGACTGGCTGCGAATAGTCATAGGGAACCGAAGCGGTCGCGACCGGCTCGGCGTAATAAGGATTGTAGTACCCCGAGCCGTATCCCCAACCGCTGGTCAGGGAGCCGAGCCCCCAGCCCACAGCGCCCCAAGCCAAGGGTGCGTACCAGTTGCTGCCCCAATTGCCGCCGCTCCAGCAGCCGTTGTACCAGCCATAGTGCGGACGGATGCAGTTGTTGTGCCAGTTACCGGCCCAGCCTCCGCCGCCCCAACCCCAACCGGGATTGTTCCAGTTTCCGTTGTCCCAACCCGGACGGTTGCCGATGAAGTTGCCGCTGCCTGGCCGATTGCCAATGTTGATGTCGTTGCCGATGTTGATGTTGCCATTGCCGGGCCGGTTCGGCCTGCCTGGACGATCGCCACCGCCGCCGATGATCGGACGATCACCGCCACCCGGTCGGTTAATTCCTGGACGATTGCCATCGCCGGGCCGATTTCCACCTATTCCGGGTCGATCACCGCCGATGCCAGGACGGTCACCACCAGGGCCCGGTCGGTTTCCACCGATTCCAGGACGATCCACGGAGCCCGGCAATGTTGTCGGCCGATTGATGCCGGCCAGGCTTGGCCGGTCGCCAGCGCCGGGGCGATTTCCGCCTGGACCCGGTCGGTCAACCGCGCCCGGGCGACTTCCGATCTCTGGACGATTGCCGAGGCCGGGTCGCCCGTCGCCGCCGGGCCGGTTTCCCAGACTGGGCCGATCGCCAGCGCCTGGTCGATTGCCGCCGGCGAGTCCCCCGCTGGGCAACGACGGCCGACTGACTGGTTTGACATTGCCGGGTGGGCGCACTGATGGTCGATTCGCCACGGCGGCTCCGCCTGGTTTTGTCGCAGGCCGGGAAACATTCGGCCGCCCGCCGCCGGATGGATTGAAGCCGCCGCCCGACGGTCGCGCTGCCACATTGGGCCGCGAGGGGGTACTGGGCCGCGCGGCTTGACCCATCGATGGTCGATTGACGTTTGGACGTGACGCTTGCGGGCGAGAAGCTTGCGGTTTGGACGCCGGTCGTTGTCCGCCGGCATGTCCTCCGGAGGGCCGCCCTCCGCCGCCCCCAACGTGTCCCATGGAGGGTCGTCCGCCACCTCCACCGCCGCCACGTCCCCCACCACCTCCGCCGCCGCCTCCTCGTCCGCCCTTGGCGTCGGCAATGCCCGACCACGCGAACAGGCAACCGATCGTCACAGCCCAAATCAGATAGCGCTTCTTATGCGTTTTCATGGCTCATCCCCTTCATCGTGGGCGGCATTATTTGCTGGCAGCGGGCGGACGCCGCGTGACCGTGATTTCGAAATCGTCTTCGAGGTTGTCGCCGACGACTCGATCGGTGCCCGCGATCGAAAAGTGGTCCTTATCCTTCGAAGTGATGTTCATCGTGGCACTGGCCGTCGTTCCGTCAGAATTGACCGACGAGGATTTGATAACGATGCCCGCGTCGATGATCGTCCAGGATCCCTCCGCGAATCCGCCGTCAGAGTCGAACAGCCAGGAGCGAATCTTGCCGACGGACGGATCCCAGCCGATGCGTTGGGATGACTTTCGCGGCGAGTCTTCCGTGGAATTGACTTGGAACTCGCCGAGCAGGAAGTTCTTGTCGTCCGACCAGCGATAGGAGATCGCTACCTTGCCGTCCGCGCCCTCGTTGATCCAATCGCCAACCAGCCAGGCCAGCGGTTGCAAGTTCTCGTGAGCCGTGGGCGTCGGGTCATCGGCGAAGTCGCGGAACGATGCCAATTGCCAACCCTTCTCGGTCTTGGCCCACACCGCGATGTAGCGGAACTGCGATTTTACCGCGCTGTCGGCGGCCGTCATCGTGCGTGTTCCTTCATCGATCGCCACCGGTCCTGCCAGCCGGACCGATTCGACATTGATCGCCAGCTTCGCGCCGGGAAACTGTTTGAAGAAGGCAACGAAAAGTCCCTTGATCTCTTGCGGCCCTTGATAGACCGTGCCCTCTTCGTCGATCAACTCGCCCTTCGGCAGAAACATACCGGCCACCTCGTCGGCCTTGCCGGCATTGAACGCGCTTACCAGTTTGTCGTCACTCTTACGAACTGCCGCAATGGCGGCATCGTCGGCGCTGTCGGCCGCGCGCACCACTTTGACCGCGAGCAGAACGCTCGCAACCGCCAGTCCCGTTGCAATAAGTCGAAGCCTCATCGGAACATCCTCCTTCAAGACATGCGTTGGAATTCTCTGGCGTGAGTCATCGAACGTCGCCAAATGTTGACATCGATTCGTCGATCAGCGAGTTAGGTGTTTCTTGCTTTCCACTAAGGTGCATGGACAGCACAGTTCGACGGCTGCAAGCCGAAGCCTTTTTTCGCGACGCGTCGGAATCCGAGTTGCGCAATGCGGGTTCATCACCTGCGGCCGAGGCTCGCCAAGTTGTTGCCGAATGGCGTTGGAACTGTGCCGAATAGAACTTAGTTACGAAATAGATTGTCGAGCCTGGCGACCCCTTGTCCAGCACTCGGAGCAAGAATCTCCAAAAAAGAGGAAAACGATCAAATCCGGTTGATGCGCCGTGTAACAACCTGGAAACCGGCCCCGCTCGCCGTCGTCGACGCGGCACCAAGGACCACCGGCGGTTCCGCGGGCGTCGGGGGAGACAGGTGATGCGAGTCCGGCCGGGTGCGGTTCTTGGGTCGAGGTCCAGCGGAAGCGTCGGGCGAAACCAAACGCAGTGTGAACCAGGGTCGCGGCGTCGCTCAATCTTCTGGAGCCATCGGTAGCTCGATTCGACCGATCGAGTCGAGAGATCGGCGCGGATTTCAGAGGAGCGCCAATCAGCAGTGAGCCGTTCAAGGCACGAGCAGGCCGAGACAAATACGCCCGACAGGATTCGAACCTGTAACCCTCGGTTCCGAAGACCGATGCGCTATCCAATTGCGCCACGGGCGCGTGGTCGAATAGTCCAGGATACGGCCTGGGAACTACTTCGACAAGCACGGCGGAGCTTGAGCCCTGTGCCCGTGGATGTTATAAGCGCAGGTTGCCGCAATCGAACCGCGGCCAGCTCGAGCTTATCCGTTACGCCGGCACAATTCCCATGGCTTTGATCACCCTACGCGTACTGGACGGGGCCGATCGCGGGCGGGTCTACGAAGATCTGGCCACGCCGGTCACGATCGGCCGCGAGGAAGGAAACCTGCTGCAGCTCAACGACGAACGGGTTAGCCGCTTCCACGTCAAGATCCAGGAAGATCAAGACAAGCTCGTCATCACGGACCTGGAAAGCACCAACGGCACCAAGGTCAACGGCGAAGATATCCAACTGCGCATATTGCGCTTTGGCGATATCATCAGCCTCGGGCGGTCGGTGCTGCTGTTCGGCAAGCGCGAGCAGATCGCCGAGCGACTGGCGTCGCTGCGGGGCGAGTCGGCGGCGCCATCGGGCACGATCGGCAGCGAAGAGCAGTTTCAGGCCGCGCAGGCCGGCTCGCTCGACTTCGAGCTCAATTGGAGTGCCGATCCCGACGTGCAAAGCACGCTGCACACTTTGATGCCCCCCGAGCTGCCCGAGCGGCTGAGCCCGGGCCAGGCGGCCGAGTTGTGCGAGTTGCTGGAATACCTGCACATCCGCGTTCGCGATCTGCTGAACTCGGTCAAGGTCAAGGCCGACGTCGAGCAAATCACGCTCGAACCCCGGCAATGGCAGAACCTGATCGACCTGCAAGCTCGCCTGGCGGTGTACCTGCGAGCGATCGGGCGTCCGACTGACGACGACTGAGCCCGGGCCCCGGTCCAATTGGCGCCCGTGTCCAATTGGCGCCGCCGTCCAATTGGCGCCGAGGGTTGCCCAGCGGCCGCACACGCCGGCAAGCGATTGGAGAATCTCGGCCGATTTTTCCAACATTTCGCCCCTGCGAACGAATCAGGCACTGAGGCGCGATTCCACGAAAAACCTATGACGCATCCAACTGGGAGTGTTGCGACATGCTTGGCCAACTAATTCTTACCGTGATGTTGGTTTCCGGTGACGCGACGGCCAGCGCCGTGCCGCCCAGCCCCGGGTCGCCCAGCCCCGAAGCGGCAGCCAGAGTGCCGGCCCTGGCCAAGCAGGCGGATACCAGTTTTTTGGTGCAGGCGTGGGGTCGGGCCGCCGATCAATACCGAGAACTGGTCGCGGCCAACCCGACGGTGGGCCTTTACTGGTGGCGGTTGGGAACTTGCCTAATGAACAACGGCAAGTATGAAGAAGCCATTCCCGCCTTCGAAAAATCCGAAGAGATGGGCGGCTTTCAGTGGAACCCGCCGCGGATGATCTTTCGCGGCGAATCGGCCTGGGGACTGGCCGCGGCCCATGCTCAAGCCGGCCATCGCGACGAAGCCCTCCGCTGGACCCGCACGTCGCTGTCGCAGGGCCTGCGCGATATTCAACGATTTCGCGGCAAGCATTTTGCCTCGCTGGCCGACGACGCCGAATTTCGCAAGTTGATTTGGTCCGACGATGCCACGAAACTCTCGCGCGACGAGGGCTTCCGCCACGACCTGCGATTCCTGCTGCACGAGGCCAAGCGGATTCACTTCGCTCCCTTCCGCGTCACGCCCGAGGCTGAGTTCGACGCGATGGCCGAGCGACTGTCGGCCGACATTCCCAAGTTGTCGGACGAACAGATTCTGGTCCGCATGATGGCAATCGTGCGACGGTTGGGAGATGGACACTCGCAAATCCGTCGCGTCGCACGGCGGCCGGCCGAGGCTGCGGCCGGCGCGCGCACAGCGCCTCCGCGGCGCATGCCCGTTCACTTCTTCCTCTTTCCTGAAGGGTTGTATATCGACGGCGTCTTGGCGCCGCACAACGACCTGGTGGGCGCGAAGGTGTTGAAGATCGGCGATCGTTCGGCGCAAGAGGCGTTGGCGCTGGCCGAGGATATCGTCTCTCGCGACAACGCCATGACGGTGCGCTCGTTCGCGCCGTCGGTACTCGCCTCGCCGGCCATCTTGCGCGGCTTGGGTATCGTTTCGGACGAAGGGCCCGTCAGTCTTGAGATCGAGGACGCGCTGGGCAAGACTCGCCGCGTGGAGATTGCGCCGCAGGAAGTCGATCGGGTCGAGAAGTCTTGGATCAATCAGGTTCCCGGGCGGGGCGAGCTGCCGCTCACGCATCGCCATCGAGACAAGACTTATTGGTTCGAGCTGCTTTCCGATCAGCGCGCGATTTATTGCCAGATGAACGGAATCGGCACCGACAACAATACGACGATGACGGACTTTTGCCGCAAGCTGTTCGACGCCGTGGCTCAGCCCGAGGTGGAGGCGCTGATTCTCGACCTCCGGCACAATGGGGGCGGCGACACCTTCACGAATCCGCCCTTGATCGAAGGCATCATTCGCTCGGAAAAATTGCAAAAGCACGGCAACCTGTTCGTGATCATTGGCCGCGGCACGTTCTCGGCCGCGCAGAACACGACCAGCGAGTTGGAACGCCGGACGAAGGCAATTCTGGTGGGCGAGCCGACCGGATCGCGTCCGAATTTTATCGGCGAAAGCCTGAGAATTCCTCTGCCTTACAGCAACTGGCAACTCAGTCCGTCGGACTTGTGGTGGCAACACTCCATGTCGATGGACTACCGCTCGTGGACTCCGCCAGCCCTTTATGCCCCGCCGACCGCCGCCAGCTTCCGAGCACACGTCGATCCTTGCATGGACGTGATCGCGGCGTTTCGTGCAACGGTGAAAAAACCATAGCGAAAAAACCGTAGCGCTGCAATGCAAGCCGGTTAAGCCGCCGCCCAACGCTCGAGCACCAGCGCCGTGCGTTGGCAGCCATCGCGCTGGGTTAGCCGCGCCGCCATTGCCTTACAACGAGCTGCCACATCTGGCGATGTCAGCAGCGGTTCCAACTTGCGGGCCAATGCCTTGCCGGTGAACCGCGCGGGCAACAGCGTGTCGCCGACTCCCAGTCTCGCCACGCGCGCGGCATTGTCGAATTGATCGTGCGCCAGCGGCATGATCAATTGCGGCACTCCGGCGGCCAGCGCCTGCGCCGTCGTGCCCACGCCGCCGTGGTGGATCATGGCTGCGGAGCGGGGCAGCAGGCGACTGAATGGGGCATACTCGCTCCTGATTACGTCCGCCGGCAGATTGCGGGGCACGTGCTGGGGGAATGGCGTGCACAAAATGGCTCGCCGATGCAAGCGGCCTGCCGCTTCGACAGCCGCCTCAAAAAAGCTCGCGCCGAATTGATTGCCCGACCCGGGAGTGAAGACCAACGGCGCCGAACCGGCGGCCAGAAACTCCTCAATCTGGCGCGGCAATTCTTCGGCATCCTCGTCCCAAAGCGGAAAATCAGTTTGCACCGTGTTGGCCGGCCAGTCGGGCTGGGCCGCGGCATACCAATCGGGAAAAGTGCACACCACGCCGTCGGGCGAATGCCACCAGTGCGCGATGCGCCGCACGCTCGGGAGCCCCAGCTCGCGGCGGAGGTCGTTCAACCGCGGACAAACCGTGCGGTCGATGAAAAACCGCTCGCCGAGCCGGAATTGTAGATCTTGGAACCAGCGCGGTCCCCGAATGCCGGGCAGGCGCGGCGGCTCGATGCGGCTCCAGATGACGGCCGGCTGGACGTGCAGCGTGACGATCGGCACGCCGAGCTTTTCGCGCGCTAGCAGGCCGCCAAACCCAAAAACGTTGACGATCCCCAGCGATGGCCCGCGCTGGAACAACTGTTCGAAGGCATCGTATTGCCGGCGCAGTGCGCTTGCGATCAGAGTTTCGAAGACGTGGCGGAAGCCGCGCATCGGATGCCACAGGTCGGCGTTGGCCGTCGAATCAAGAAATTCCTGCTTCGTGCCCAGCTCGACGTACTCGATTCCGTGGCGAGTGACCGCTTCCTCGAAATAGCCGTTGGTGATAAACGTGACCTCGTGGCCGCGGCTCTTCAATTCGATGGCCGCGCCCAGCATTGGATACACGTCGCCTGCGGTGCCGAATGGCGAAAAAAGAAATCGCACCGCAATGACTCTCTTGTGGTTTGCATTCTTGGCTACACGAATGTCGCCAAGATTAGCAGATCATTCCGTGGCCGCACAATTGGCCCTTGACGATTGGCACTCGCGCTGACGGAATCGGTCGCGCGCGGTTTTCCGCCCCGAAACGGCCCCCTTCGTGCGCCCCAGGCGAAGCGGTAGAATGCCCCTTGGTATCGGTTGCGGGAAAGGGCTTTCCCACACTCTGCGAGAGGATTGCGATGAGCGCGCCGCCGTTTGTTCACCTGCACTGCCACAGCCATTTCAGCCTGCTGGACGGCGCCGCGCCGATCAAGGGTCTCGTCGAGCGAGCCAAGGAGTTGGGCATGTCGGCCCTGGCCCTGACAGACCACGGCAATCTCTACGGGGCGCTCGACTTCTACAGGAAGGCGCGAGCGGTGGGCATCAACCCCATCATCGGGTACGAGGCCTATATCGCTCCCGGCAGCCGCTTCCACAAAGATGCCGGCGGCATGAAGGAGGCCAGTTATCACCTCACGCTCTTGGCCCAGAACAAAACCGGCTTCCAGAACCTGATCAAGATGGCGTCGCAGGCCTTCTTCGAGGGCTTCTACTTCAAGCCCCGCATCGACAAGGAACTGCTCGAAGCGCACAGCGAGGGAATCATCTGTCTGAGCGGGTGCGTCTCGGGCGAGTTCAGCCGCACGATTCTGCAACAGCAGGGAGACGTGCCCGATCTGAAACAGCCGATGGAAATCGCCGCCTGGTTCGCCCGTGTGTTCGGCGATCGCTATTTCATCGAGATCCAGAACAACGGGCTGGAAATCCAACGTATCGCCATGCAAGGGGCGGTCGAAGTCGCGCGGCGGATGGGGCTGCCGCTGGTCGCCACCAGCGACGCCCACTACATCTATCGCGAGGATGCCGAAGCCCAGGATGTCTTGTTGTGCATCAACACCGGAAAATTCCGCACCGACAAGCAACGCATGCGGATGGAGGGAGACCAGTTCTACCTTCGCAGCCCTGACGAAATGTACGCGGCGTTTCCGGGCTATGAAGAGGCCTTGCGGCAAAGTCAGCAGATCGCCGACAGCGTCGACATCAAGCTCGACTTGGGGCAGCGGCACTTTCCGACCTACAAGCTGCCGCCGGAAACGACCGCCCAGGATTACCTGCGCGATCTGTGCATCGCGGGGCTCAAAGATCGCTACTCCGACGACGCGGAAAAATGCGTGGACGGAGTTTTGTCCGTCACCGTGATGGAACGGCTCGAGCACGAGTTGTCGGTTATCAACCTGCTGGGCTTTCCCAACTACTTCCTGATCGTGTGGGACTTCGTGCGTTACTCGCGCGAAAAAGGCATTCCCGCCACGGCGCGTGGCAGCGGCGTGGGTTCGCTGGTTGCCTACGGCTTGTACCTGAGCCACGTCTGTCCGCTGAAGTACGACTTGCTGTTCGAGCGATTCCTCGACGAAAGCCGCAAGGAAGCCCCGGATATCGACATCGACTTTTGCAAGGATCGCCGCGGCGACGTGATCGCCTACGTCAAGGAGAAGTACGGCGAAGCCAACGTGGCGCAGATCGGCACGTTCGGCACTCTGGCGGCCCGTGCCGCGATTCGCGACGTCGGACGCGCGCTGGGTATGCCGATCGCGCGAGTCGACTCGATCGTGGCTCTGGTGCCCGAGGAGTTGCACATCACGCTGGCCAAGTCGCTCGAGCAAAGCCCGGACCTGAAGAAGGTCTACGACACCGACGCGGAAGTGCGCGAGCTGTTGAATCTGGCCATGAAGATCGAGGGCCTCGCGCGCAACGTGGGCACGCATGCCGCCGCGGTCGTGATCGCCGATCGCCCGCTGGTCGAGTATGTGCCACTGGGGCGCGTGCAAGGCAAAGACGAAATCATCACTCAGTGGGCGATGGGAGACGTCGAGGCGGCCGGACTATTGAAGATGGATTTTCTCGGGCTGCGCAACTTGACGATCCTGGCCAAGGCCGTCGATCTGATCGAGCAGACCACCGGGGTGCGCGTCGATCCGCACAAGTTTCCAATGGACGATCGCGAAACGTTCGCCCTGCTCTGTCGCGGCGAGACCAAGGGTATCTTCCAACTCGAAAGCGGCGGCATTCGCGACCTGCTGCAAAAGATGAAGCCGGATCATTTTCGCGACATCATCGCCACCAACGCGCTCTATCGCCCCGGCCCGTTGGAGGGCGGCATGGTCGACGACTACGTGCAGGTGAAGCACGGTCGCAAGCAGGCCGAGTATCCGCACCCGGTCATGAAGGAAGTGTTGGAAGAAACGCACGGCGTGATGGTCTACCAGGAACAGGTGATGCGGATCCTGAACCGCCTGGGGGGCATTCCGCTGCCCAACGCCTATACCTGCATCAAGGCCATCAGCAAGAAAAAGCTGGAAGAGATCGCCCAATACCGCGAGGAGTTCACGGCCGGGGCCACGGACAAGGGCATGGATCGCGGCACGGCCAGCGACCTGTTCGGCATGATCGAGAAATTCGCCGGCTACGGCTTCAATAAGAGCCACTCCACGGCCTATGCCTTGATCGCCTACATGACGGCCTACTTGAAGGCCCACTATCCGCTGGAGTTCATGGCCGCCCTGCTCTCGGGCGATATCGACGGCCGCAATTTCAAGAAGAAAGACGCCCTGGTCGAGCACCTGGAAGACTGCCGCCGCATGGGGGTCGAGGTCGTGCCGCCGGATGTCAACCGCTCGGACGCCGACTTTACGGTCGCCGACGGCAAGATTCACGTCGGCCTGTGCGCGATCAAAGGCTGCGGACAATCGGCTGCCGCCGCCATCGTCCAGGCGCGCCGCACGGGCGGACCGCTGCGAGATATTTTCGATTGTTGCGAACGGATTGATCCATCTCAGGTCGGCCGCGCCACGATTGAGACCTTGATCAAGGCCGGCGCGCTCGATTCGCTGGGCGCACGCCGCGCGCAGAACGCGGCCGCGGTGGAACGGGCCCTGCAATCGGGCGCCGCATTGCACGCCGATCGCAAGAGCGGACAAAAAGGCTTGTTCGACATGGCCGACGATGACGAGCCGACTGCCGCGAGCGGCTCGGCAAGTCTGCCCGACGTGCCCGAATGGGACGATCGCACGCGACTCTCCAACGAAAAAGAAGTGCTGGGCTATTATCTCAGCAGCCATCCCTTGGCCGAGCACGAGAAGACCCTCACGACGTATTGCACGCATACCACGACCGACGTGGGCGCACTGCCCGCGCGAACAGAAGTCGTGCTGGGCGGCATGCTCTCGTCGATCAAGTTCTCGCAAACGAAAAATCCGCGCGCCGGCGCCACGAACACGAAGTATGCCATGTTCGACTTGGAGGACGTGCAGGGCGCGATTCGCTGCATTATCTGGCCCGAGCAATTCGCCGAGTTCGGCCAACTGGTCGAGCCCGACGCCACGCTCGTCGTGCGCGGCGCGGTCGATCGCCGCCCGGGCAGCGAAGAATCCAATCTGATTGTCAACGAATTGATTCCCTTGGCAGACCTGGCGAGCCGTTTTACCAAGGGCATCGTCGTGCGAATCAGCGAAGAGCTGCACGCGGAGCGCGGCTTGGAAGACCTGCACGAGATCCTCCGCGGCTACCCTGGCAGTTGCGAGCTGCAACTGGTCATCTGCCTGGCCGACGGCAGCCGGGCCTTTCTGAAAAGCGAGGGAATGCGGGTCGATTTGAATGCCGAAATGCGGTCCCGCGTCGATGCCCTGCTGGGGCCCGGGAACGTGCGCCTGATCGCCGCACCGGCCGCCCCCTCGAATCCGCAGCGAACCGGGGGCCACGCCAGGGCATTGGCGCGGCGCTAGACGGGCTCGAAAATTGGCCAGTTTTGCGGCTATTTCGGGGACTGTCCCCCTCTTCGAGACAAGTTCTCGGATAGGCTCTTAGTTGCTTTACCTAAATTACCCAATTAAGATCGATAGTGTATTCTGCACGGACGCTTTCCAATCGTCCCATACCGCGCTTCCACCCCTGTTTCTGCAAGGGATCATGGGGTGGAAGCGTTTCCGGAACATTTCTTCTCGTCGCGGAGTGCCTCGGCATGCGTTGCTCCCTCGTGTTGTGTCTGTTGGCGATGTTCTCGATCCTGCTGGCCACGGCTCCCCTGGCCCGGGCCCAGGGAGTCAGCGGCGCCAACGGCGTGATCGTCGATGCCGAGGGCGTGTTGCGGCTGCACACGTTCGAGGATCCCAACGGCGCGATCACGAAAAAACGTCTCGCCGAGGCCAAGGCCCGACTGAATCCACAAGTCGCTCTGACCAGCGAGCTGCGCAAGGTTTCGCTCAATCGTCTTGAAGCGGCCGTGCGGGCCCAGCTTCAGAAGGGACAATCGCCGACCGAGGAAATGCAGTTCCTGGCCGGTCTGACCCGCGTGCGTTACGTGTTTTATTATCCTGAAACCAAAGACATCGTTCTGGCCGGACCGGCCGAAGGTTGGATCCCCGACGCCGCGGGACGCGCCTGCGGACTCGAAAGTGGCCGGCCGTCGCTGCAACTGCAAGACCTGGTCGTGGCGCTACGGGCCTTTGCGCCCGGAGAACGGCAAGCGCCGGTGATCCTGGTGTCGATCGATCCAACCGCCGAGGGATTGGCTCGCATGCAGCAGTTCCTCCGCAGCGTCGGTTCGCATGCCACGCCCGGCGACACCCAAGGCATTGTCGAAGGACTGCGCACGAACCTCGGCATGCAGAATATTCGCGTCGGGGGCGTCGCTCCGAACACTCACTTCGCGCAGGTATTGCTGGAGTGCGACTATCGCATGAAGCTGATCGGCATCGGCCTGGAAAAACCGCCGGTGAAGATGGTCAGCTACGTGGATCGCGCATCGCCCGGCAATCGCAACGCGCTGCAGCGCTGGTATTTCGTTCCCGACTATAGTTGTGCGCGGGTGGCCGCCGACAGCCTGGGCCTGGAACTGGTCGGCGACGGCGTCAAGCTAGTGGGCGAAGACCAGATCGTGGCCAAAGACGGCGTCCGCAGCGTGGCGGGAAAGGGCAACAAGGCCAGCGACCTGTTCACCACGACCTTCACGCGCAAATATGCCGAGCTGGCGGCCCGCATCCCCGTGTTCGCCGAGATGCGCAACTGCATCGACCTGGCCATCGCGGCCGCTTTCATCCACGAGCAGGACCTGTATTCCAAAGCCGAGTGGCCCGCGACCACGTTCAACGACGAAAGCTCCCTGGCCGTCGAGACGCAGCAAACTCCCTTGCAAGTCGAGACCGTCTGCACGGCGATCTGGAAGGGGAACACGCTGCTGACTCCGGTGGGCGGCGGCGTGACGATTCATCCGCGCGAGGCGCTGAAGTCGAAGAACCGGCTCGCCGACGAAGACGGCAAGATTTCGGAAGTGCGCGAGTCCGTGAGTTTGAAAGACTTGCCGGCCGATCGCTGGTGGTGGGACTAACGGCTCCGGCCGACTCTCTCTTTAGCGGCTAGTGCTCGATATTGGCTTCGCTGCCGTCGACCAGCACCACGCGAACGTCGCAGACATTGGTATCCGTGGGACCGGTTTTCACCAGTCCGCCTAGCGGCTCAAACCAGTGGTAGGCGTCGTTGCGGCGCAGGTAATCGCCGCACGCCAAACCCAGCCGCCGAGCCTCGTCGAGCATCGCCTCATCGACAAATGCCCCGGCTGCATCGGTCGGTCCGTCTTCGCCGTCGGTGCCGCCCGAGAGGATGAGTATGCCGCCCGCATGCTTGTCGAGACGCTCGGCCGCCGCCAGCACGAGTTGCTGATTGCGGCCACCCAGGCCGCGCCGCTCGGCCGGCGCCAATTTGACCGTCGGCTCGCCGCCGCTCACCAGGCAATTGCGTCCGGGACGATGACGCATCGCGCAGGCATGATTGGCCAGGTTGCGTCCCACGTCCTCGGCCGGGCCTTCGGGCTTCTCGGCCCATGTGCTTTCGGTCGCATAGCCGAGTTGGATTGCCTTCCCGGTCGCCGCCGCCACGGCCGTCCCGTTGTTGCCGATTACGCGGTTGGTCACCGTACACGTTGCGGCCCTCGGCCGTTCGCGCGGCGCGTCAAGCGCCCGGAAAACGCGCTCGGAAATCCCGCCGGCGCGAGCATTGTAACGCTCGAGCACTTCGAGGGCCCGCGCGGGCGAGGCATCGCTTTGGACCGTGGGGCCCGAGGCGATCAGATCGAGTGGATCGCCGAGCACGTCGGAAATCACGAGCGCGATCAATTGTCCGGCACGGCAGGCCCGCGCCAGCCCGCCCCCCTTGATGCCGCTCAATTGCTTGCGCACCGTGTTGAGCTCTTCGATGTTGGCGCCGGCAGCGCTCAAGAATCGCGTCACGGCCAGCTTGTCGTCGAGCGTGATTTCGCCCGTGGGCAGCGGCAGTAGCGCACTGCCGCCGCCGGAGATCAGCGTGACACACAGATCGTCCGCCGAGAGCGACTCCACCAGCCGCAGAATTTGCTCGGAGCCCAACACGCCCTCGGGCGATGGCTCATTGACGCCTGCCGCGCGGGCGGCGTGCAAGTGGATGCATCCGAGCGGACGCACGCAGTTGGCCGGCACGTTGATCCAGCCTGTGACTTGTTTTTCGGCCAGCCAGCGCGGCCCGAGCGCCGCTTCGAAGCCGGCGGCCATGCCTGCGCCCGCTTTGCCGGCTCCCACGACGACGATGCGCCGGATCGCGGTCAAGTCGAAGCGACGATCGGAGATCTCAAGCCAGCGATCGTCGATGCGAACCTGCTCACGCACCAGGCGATCGGAGCGGACAGCTTCGACGCCGGCCAACCAGATCGCCAGGGCATCGCGTCGACGTTGTTCATCGGTTCCGTTCACGTGCGGGGGTCAACTAAGGCCTTGGGATCGCTATGGCGAGTCTTACTAGAAACAGGGCTCGCTGCCGAATTCTCGCCACTCGCGGCGCGATCGGCAAGTATGGTACGCTGGATGGGTATTTTTCGGCGTGTTCAGGGCAGATAGGCACCGCACAAGGCTAGCGATGGCGCGTTACGCACTCACGATTTTCCTAAGCGCCTTCCTGCTCTTTCAGGTCCAGCCGCTGATCGGCAAGTTCATTTTGCCCTGGTTCGGCGGCAGTCCCGCGGTGTGGACGACCTGCATGCTGTTCTTTCAGGTCGTACTAATGGCCGGCTATAGCTATGCGCATCTGATCACGAGCAAGCTCGCGCCACGAGCGCAAACCGCCGGCCACATCCTGCTGCTATTGGTCTCGTTGGCGTTTCTGCCGATCGCGCCCGATGCCGAGGTGTGGAAGCCGGCCGATTCTCGCACGCCGATCATCGGCATTCTCTCGCTTCTGACGTTCACCATTGGACTGCCTTATTTTCTGCTTTCGTCGACGGGGCCGCTATTGCAGGAGAGTTTTCGCCGCGAGACGGGCCGCACGCCCTACCGGCTATATTCGCTCTCGAACATCGGTTCACTGTTGGCTCTGCTCACTTATCCGTTCCTGTTCGAGCCGCAATTGACGTTGCGTGTGCAGATCCTCCTTTGGTCCTCTAGCTACGGCCTGTTCGTGCTGTTGTGCTGCTGGTCCGCATTTGGATTAGCGCGGCCCGCATTCGCTGGCGCCGGCGCGGCCAGCGAGCCGATCGAGGCCGGCCCGCCGCCGAGTGCGCGCGACGTGGCGCTGTGGCTGGCTCTGGCCGCTTGTGGCTCGGCGATGCTATTGGCCACGACCAACCAACTGTGCATGGAAGTGTCCTCGGTGCCGTTTCTGTGGATCGTGCCGCTGGCTATTTATCTGTTCACATTCATTATTTGCTTCGACCATGAACGCTGGTATCACCGGGGAGTTTTTCTGGTGCTGCTGGCGGCGGCCGTGCTGCTGGCCTGTTACGCGCTCTCCCAGGGCAACGGCATGCGGCTGTGGCAACAATTGCTCATCTATTCGGCCACGCTTTGGGTGTGCTGCATGGTTTGCCACGGCGAACTGGCACACTCCAAGCCGGCGCCGCGATATGCCACATTGTTCTACTTGATGGTCGCGGCCGGAGGCGCCGTGGGTGGAATCCTGGTCGCACTGGTCGCGCCGTTGGTGCTGCGCGATTTTTGGGAATATCAGATCGGGCTGATTCTGACCGTGATTCTGGCCGCCGTCTCGACTCTGGCCAGCTCCGGCGCTCGCGCAGGGGGCGTGCCGCGACTGGCTTGGATCGCGGCCAGCATCGTCGGCGTGAGTGCTGGATTTGCCATCGGCGTGGGCGTCGGCCTGCCGGGCGACGATAACAGCGGCGAAAAGAATCTGGAGACGACCCGCAACTTTTACGGTGTTTTGCGCGTCAACGAGCTCGACGAAGTCTATGGAGACAATGGCCCCAAGCGAGAGCTGATCCACGGCCGCATTCAGCACGGCTTCCAGTATCTTGACCGAAAGTTGCGACTTTGGCCCACGACGTATTACGGCCACTCGAGCGGCGTCGGCCTGGCGATCGATCATCATCCGCGGCGCGCCAACCCTGATCCCGACCAGAGAACCTTGCGGATCGGCGTGGTCGGCTTGGGCTGCGGCACCCTGGCGACCTATGGCAATGCCGGCGACTACGTTTGCTTCTACGAGATCAATCCCGAGGTCATCCGCATCTCGGACGAGTACTTCACCTACCGCCAAGATACGGCGGCGGAGGTGGAAGTCATCCTGGGCGACGCGCGGATCGAGATGGAGCGGCAGAAGGCTGAGGGCAAGCTGCAACGATTCGACGTCCTCGCCATCGACGCCTTTAGCAGCGATTCGATACCCATGCACCTCTTGACCAAGCAGTGCGTCGAGCTCTACCGCGAGCACCTCAAGCCTGACGGCCTGTTGTGCATTCATATTTCCAACCGCTTCTTGGATCTGGGCGGAGTCGTGGCCGGCATTGCCGAAGCGGTCGGCTGCAAATGCGTGTTCATCGACACGGATAGCGACGATGCTAAGGGGACCGATCACACGACCTGGGCCATCCTGACCACGAACGAGGAGTTTCTCAATACACCCGAAGTCACCGGCGCAATCCTCTCCTCGAAGGAGCACAACGAGCAAAAAATCATCTGGACCGACGATTACGGCAGCCTGTGGCAAGTGCTGGAGAAATGATGGCTCGCCACCGTAGCGTGTGTGACTGACTACTAGGGCCGGCTTGCCGCGGCCATGGGCAGCGCGGGCTGAGCAAGCGGCGGACGCGTGCCGCGCGGAACAACCTGCACCGTCACGTCGTCGATCCAGGCCTCGCCCAGGCCGGAAAGTGCAAACGTAACCACCACCGGACCGGGCCTTGCGGCGGCGCGATACAGGGTGAACTTTCGCCATTCCGCAGCGACCGAGACGCGCCCGGCCAGCACCTCGCCACCCAGCGAGTCGATCACCAGCAATCCGTCGACGCTGCCGGTAATCGGCTGCTCGATGCGCAGCCAACCTTGAATCAGCACTACTTCACCCGGTTGCACAACCACCGCCGGGCTCGTGATCCATAAGGGCGGCGTCTCGACGACGCTGGGCTTGCTGTTCGGATCAGGCGCGACCCGCAATCGCAGTCCGACGCGGCCGGAGTGCGCCGCTTGCGGCGCCAGGTCGACGGATGTTGTGAGGCCCTGTTGGTCGTGCTGATAGTATTTCCAGCCGGCCTGCTGCATGGCTGCCAGGTCTTCGAAGCCTCCCTCAGCCAGACGATTTGCGCCTGGCTGCGCCGAGGCCAACTCGTGCGTCAGCCGGAAGTGCTCGCTCAGGTTGGCGAAGTGGGCCACGAACGGATCGGCCAGCGGCCAGTCGGTGGCCGGTACGGCCTGGTTCCAATGGGCCCGCTGGATATCGCGCAGCGTCTGCTGTGCTTTGCGCGCCAGGGCATAGGCCTTGGGCCCGTCGGATTTTCGCGCCGCATCGCTGTCGCGCAGGTCCTGCTGGGCCGCGGCCAATGGTTTTTGCGTGGCTGCGATGGCCTGGCCCACGGCGGCCAGTCGCTGCATCGCACTCTCGACTTCGCTCAGTTCGGCGCGGACGACGTCGCAAGTCAGTTGCGTGGCCCGCAATTGAATCCGCGCCAGACGATCCGACAGGTTTTGATAGACGACCGCATCTTGCGTGAAGACCACGACCGAGTCCCGTTCCGCTTCGGTCAAAGTAACCACGGTCCCGCCCGCGATCCGCGTGGACTGCAACGCACGAAAGCTGGTCGGCGAAAGCTCGTAGGCGTTGTTTCCCTCGGGCACGCCGGGCACCACGAACCGCAGGTCCTTGGCCGCCGGATTCCCCACGACCAATTGCCCGTTGGGAGGCGCATAAATCGGCAGTAGAAGCCGGCTGCGGTCGGTTTCAATCACGGCGCCAGTGGTGTGCGGATCGCTGCTCGAGGCGCTGGGCGCGAAGTTGCCGGCCGCCGGCCAGCGCTCGATCAGGGACAAGTACAAGTTGGTCAATTCCAGAATCTGAGCCCGCCTTTGCGTGGCGAGGTCGTCGGCGTCCAGCCGCGAATTGGACGCGAAGCATACTCCGCGCGCCCGGGCCGCCAGCGCCGTGTGGATCAGCATCCGAAGTTGCGCTTCCTCGACCACCATCGGCGCGCCGGGGCCCGAGGCCAGCAGGCCCATCTGCTCGAACAGCTTGGGTGCCAGATCGGTCTGGATCGTGGCCACTAGCGGCGTGCCGCCGCGCGCCAATCGCGAGCGGTCGCGGAGCCAGACGCCATATTGATCCAGCGGCAGCGTCGAGCCGATCGGATCGCGCCGTGCAATGAGCACGTCGACCAGGCGAGTGTACGCGGCCAGATCGGAATCCGGATCGCAGGCGATGGGCCGATTGCGCGGATCGGCGGCCGTGGTGAGCTCGGCCCAGCGCTTGGTGACTTCCAGTTCGCGCTTGGCAAGGTAGCTGCCCAGATCCCACATCAGCACCGCGTCGTACGAGCTGTCGATCCGCGGCGGGTTCGGGTCGCCGGGGCGCGACTCCAATAGCCGCGCGGGCGGTGGTGGCGCAATCAGCCACAATCCCAGGCCGGTCGCCTCGCTCAAGAGCGCCGGCGACGGGGACTGCGGCATGCGAACCGCGTTGAAGCCCAACGATTGCAGTCGCGACAGCGACTCGCCGCGAAACTCGATCGCGCGGAGGAAAAACGGC
>JANNQN010000460.1:0-13926 GCA_031400775.1 Planctomycetia bacterium
CAAAGTGTAGTCCGATCCCATAGCGAAGAATCAAGGGATCTCCGCCCAAGTTGCGGACGATCGAATAGCAGAATGCACGACATCAACTCCCCAAAACCAAACAGCCATCCCAGCCTTGACACCCGGCTACATAGCAGACACCAAGGACACGGAGGACAGGACCGACGAGAACGAGAATTTGAGTTCAATCACAAAAACGCTGCGACTTCGTCGCGGTGCGGAATCGAGTCGATTGCGCCGGCGCGGGTGACGCATAGCGCCGCGGCGCGGCAAGCGGTGTCCAGACTTTCGGCAACCGAAATCTCGCGGCTACGACCGGCCAGATAATAGCCCAGGAAGGTATCGCCGGCGGCGGTGGTGTCGAGGGGCGTCACGCGGCGCCCGGCCGAGCGCACCCTGCCCTGCGGTCCGGCATGAATCGCGCCATCGGCTCCGAGGGTGACGACGATCTCGCATCGCGGGAAGGCGGCCGTGAGCGATTCGATGATCTCGTCGATCCCGGTTTTTCCGGACAGCATCGCCGCCTCGGTCTGGTTGACGCACAAGAGGTCCACCAGCTCGAGCGGATATTGCCGCGTGCGATCGTCCATCGGCGCAGGGTTCAGCGCCACGCGCAATCCGCGCTCGTGGGCGCGGACGATGGCATGGCCGACCGCGCTAGTTTCATTCTGCACCAGCAGCCACGTCGCCCGCGGACAGCCGTCGAGGGCCCGATCGACGTCGTCGTCGGTGATTTCGGCGTTGGCGCCCCCCAGCACGACGATCGCATTTTGTCCGGCATCGTCGACCTGGATGATCGCCTGGCCAGTCGGTGAATCGGCTTCGATCACGGCGCTGGTATCGACGCCGCACTGCCGCAGCTTGTCGAGCAGCCAGCGTCCGTCGGGGCCGATCTTTCCGGCGTGGATGACAGCCGCCCCGGCATGGGCCAGCGCCACCGATTGATTCGCGCCTTTGCCCCCGGCGAAAACGTCGAGCGAGCGGCTGGCGATCGTCTCACCGGGCCGGACGATTCGCGGCACGCGAAACACGCGGTCGATATTCAGCGAGCCGAGGTTGAGTATCGCCATTTACTTTCTCATTCTCCGTGCTCTTTGTGTCGTCGTGGTTCATTTTCTACGGACGTTGACCACAACGACACGGAGAGATCGGATCGGAGGACGATCGTGTTGCGAAGCCACCAGAGGCCTCAAGCTCTATGCTTGATTCCAAAACCGTCAACGAATCCCTCGTGTGCCTGCGGCACCCCGACAACGAGTTGTCGGGGCCACCCACAAGGTGCTCTTAATTCCTAATCTCCCTGCTCTTCGTGTCGTCGTGGTTCATTTTCCACGGGAGTTGACCACAACGACACGGAGGTCACGGAGAAGATGGACAGGTAGGAGGACGACGGTGTTGCGAAGCGACCATAGGCCCAGTCTCAACGCCTGGTTCTACAATCGGACAGCGTATCCCACTCGTGCCTCCGGCGTCGCGCCAACCAGTTGCTGCACCCAACCGCGATTGCACTAATCAGTGATGTCCCCGTTAGTTAATGTTCCTCGTTCTCATGCTTACTCATCGGCCACCACTTCAAAAAACAATCCGCTATCCAATCGTTCGTTGAGGAATTCTTCCGCGAACTTCCAGCAATCTACACCGCGGTATGGCGGTTGCGAGAGGTCGACACTCTCCCCCATGTCCGGCTGGATGGCATCCTCAGTCAAATGGAACCCATCCACCCCTAGCACCTTGACCTGCTTCTCTCGACACCTGCATACGAATGCGATTGCATCCGCGGGACGCAATATTAATGTATTCCCAGGAACCATGCTCCGTTCTCTAAACTCTTCGTCAATCGCGGCCATAGGTCCATTACTCAATCAAGTGAAGAAAAGGGGATATCGCTGATGTTCGCTTGCGGCCTCACTTGCTGCGCGGAAAATACACGTCGAGCTGGTTGTGTGCCGTGTACAGCCGATAGCGCTGGCCGTCGAAGACGACGAAGCCGCTCGACTTGTCGTTGGCAACGATCGGGTTGCCGGGATACTTCTCCCAATGCACGAGGTCGCGAGAACGCACGACGCAGGTGGTCCAGATTTGTCTCTCGCCGGGGGGGCTGCCCGTGCCGTGATAGAATCCAAAGTACTCGCCGCGAAACTTGATGACCTGGTTGAGCGCGATCATCCGCCTGTCGTACAGCTTGGGGCCGGGCACGAACAGCGGTTCGTCTTGCACGTTGGTCCAGACCTTCAAATCGCGCGAGGTCGCCAGCCAAACGCCCTGATCGGCCCGTTCGTAAAACAAATACCACAGTCCGTTCTCGATCCACACCGTCGGCGTGCCGTACGGCCCGGGCTTGATTGGCTCGTGGTTGGTCTGGCGAACGTCGAGCTTGCCTTCCAGGGTCCATTGCACCCGATCTTTCGAGGTCAGCAATTGGGCCTGGTCGCGCGCGCCTTCGGCAAACATGTAATACGTGTCGCCGTGCTTGACCACCATCATGTCCTCAACCCAATGGTCGCGAACCAGCGGATTGTCGAGCCAGCGCGTCCAGTGCAATCCGTCGGGCGACGTGGCATAGCCCAGCAGGCGCGTGCCCTCCTTCGTGCCGTCGTAACCGGTGTACCACAAGTGATAGCCGTCGGCCTCGCGCAAGATCCAGCCGCGCTCGCGAATTTTTTGATCCCACTGACCTGGCTCGCCCGCGCGAAAGACAGGGTTGTCGGCACTGGGGACAAACTCGACCAACTCGGCCGGATATCCGAACGTCGCCGTGGCGCTGGCCGCGGGCGCCGTCGAGGATCCGGCCGAGGGTGCGCTGGCGGCCGGCTGGCCTTGCAGTGACAGAAGGACCGCCGACAGCAATATCAGCACGCCAATCAGGGGCCACAGCGAACGATTGGGCAGCATCGCGTGTCTCTTGGGCAGTGAAACGAAAAACCGTGTCGTTATCTTACCTTCGGCAAGTCACCAGAGCGAACACATGCGCCCCGCTCGACCAGGAACACCCGGTGCGGTAAAATCCGGCGATTCCGGGTCGGCTGCCGCGCCTTTGTTTTTTCGCAGAAGCGTCAATTAGGCACTGGCGCCACTACCAACCCGACGCGCCAGCGAGGGTTCTTCGTTCTCCCTCGCTGGCGCGTCGGGTTGGTATCACGAGTCTCTATCGCAAATGCTCGCGACGAATTGCGCTGGTAAGATGCCAGCGCCACCCAGTCACCAAGAACCAGCCATGCCGTTAGCCATACAGTGCACGAACCTGGTCAAGCAGTACGAAGGCCGACCGCCGGTCGACGCCGTGCGGGGCCTCGACTTGAGCGTGGAGTGCGGCGAGTGCTTTGGCCTGCTGGGACCCAACGGGGCCGGCAAGACGACCACGATCGAAATCCTCGAGGGCTTGCTGGATCCCACTTCCGGCGATGTGCAAATTATGGGCCTGCACTGGGGCCGATCGGACAACGAAATTCGCCAGCGGATCGGCATTTCGCTGCAAGAAACGCGGCTGTCGGAAAAGCTCACCGTGCTGGAGACGCTGACGCTGTTTCGCAGCTTCTACCGCCAGGGCTTCGCGCCGGCCGACGTGCTGCACCGAGTCTCGCTGGACGAAAAAGCCAACGCCCGAGTTGGCACGCTGTCGGGCGGACAAAAACAGCGGCTGGCCGTGGCCTGTGCGCTGGTGGGCGATCCCGAGCTCTTGTTTCTGGATGAGCCCACCACGGGGCTCGATCCGCAATCGCGCCGCCAGCTTTGGGAGATCATTCGCGAGATTCGCGCGGCCGGCCGGACCGTGTTGTTGACGACCCATTATATGGACGAGGCCGAGCGCCTGTGCGACCGCGTGGCGATTGTCGATGCCGGCCGTGTGATCGCGCTCGGATCGCCGCGCGAATTGATCTCCAGCCTGGGCGGCGATCACGTTATCGAATTCACGCTCGATGGCAACGGCCAGAGCGGGGGCATTGAGCACGACGTACTGGCCGCGCTGCCGACGGTGAGCGAAGTTCGCAATGAAGACAATCACATTAGCCTGTCGGTCGGCGAGCCGCACGTCGTGCTGCCCGCGCTGTTGGAGAGTTTGGATCGCAAGCAGTGCCAGTTGACCAGTCTGACCACGCGGCACGCCAGCCTCGAAGATGTCTTCGTCAAGCTGGCCGGCCGGCACCTGGAAGACGCGGAGGCGGCCCAACGATGAAGACCGACCCGCGAGAAGTGACGACTGGCGGCTATTGGCCACTGCGCGAGATCGTGCTGGCCCGACTGCGCGAGTTTTATCGCGAGCCGGAGGCGATGTTTTGGGTCTATGGGTTTCCGATTTTGTTGATCGTGGGCCTCGGCATCGCGTTTCGCAATCAGCCGGTCGAGAAGATCGCGGTCGACGTGCAGGAAGGTCCCCGTGTGGAGGCCATCGTCAAGGCATTGAGCGTCAACGAGAAGTTCGTGGTCACCACGGTCTCGCCCGAGCAAGCGCGATTGGACCTGCGCGGCGGGCGGACGGAACTTGTGGTGGCCGCGAACGCCGACTCGACCGTGGATTATGATTTTTCGTACGATCCTTCGCGGCCGCCGAGCCTGCTCGCGCGCAACGCAGTCGACGACGCGCTGCAACGTGCGGCCGGTCGGCAGGATGTGGCCCATGTGACGGAACACGAATTCAACGAGCCGGGCGGACGGTATATCGATTTCCTCGTGCCGGGGCTGTTGGGCATGAGCTTGATGGGCGGCGGACTGTGGGGCGTGGGCTTTGTCACGGTCGACATGCGGATTCGCAAGCTGCTCAAGCGATTTCTCGCCACGCCCATGCGCAAGACCGACTTCCTGGCCGGCGTCATGATCAGCCGGCTGATCTTCATGGTACCCGAGGTGCTCGTGCTGCTGCTGTTCGCGCGGATCGCGTTCGGCGTGGTGATTTACGGCAGCCTGCTGAGCGTGCTGGTGTTGATATTGACCGGCGCGGCCACTTTCGCGGGCTTGGGGCTGTTGATCGCCAGCCGGGCCCGCACGCTGGAAGCCGTTTCGGGTTTGATGAATCTGGTGATGCTGCCGATGTGGTTGTTGTCGGGAATCTTTTTTTCGTCCGAGCGATTTCCAAGTGTCGCCCAGCCGCTGATTCGAGCGCTGCCACTGACGGCGCTGAACGATTCGCTACGAGCCGTGATGCAGGAGGGAGCGACGCTCGCTTCGCAATTGCCGCAGATCGGCATTCTGGCCGCCTGGGCCGTGGTCACGTTCGTGCTGGCGCTGCGCTGGTTTCGCTGGACGTGATGTGGGGGTTGGGGCTTGGGGGCTGGGGGTTGGGAAAGCACTGCAACGACATTGTTGTTGCGACCCCGAATGTTTGTCGTGTGCCGCTGGCATCTTGCCAGTGCAATTCGCTTTCCCGCTTTCTCTTCTCCGTGCTCTTCGTGCCTTGGTGGTTCAATGGTCCTTCGTTGGACGAAGGTTGACCACAACGACACAAACGACACGGAGAAGAATAGACGAAGGGGTTAACGGGCAACACTGCCCGACTTCGCTCGATGGCGCTGCGAGACATCGCCGCGGGCTGGTTTCTTGGCCGGCGGCTCTGCCGATGGCTCGGGATCGGTCGTGTCCATAAAGCCCATCAGCATTTCGTCCCAGGTCTGCTCCCCCCAGTGCACGATCCGGTCGGGATTCGGATTCGCCACGTTCTCGGCCGAATTGTCGTAGTGGGCGATGCAGTGGATCTTGGTGCCGGCGGGTAATCGCTTGGGTTCCTTGAGAGCGTAGGTCTGCTGCCAGGCAAAATCGTAGCGAGGCACGTCGAGCAGAATTTCTTTCGTGCCGTCTGGATAGTGGGCCTCGTAGCGAAACGACTTGCCGCGCAAGTGCATGTGCGGAAAAAGGGTCAGCAGCATCGTATCGCGCTGGAACGTATGCCATGCCTGGTGCCCGTAGTTGGCGGCGTGCGGCGGGATGAAGATCAAATGCGTTTCCGCGGCCACGGTGCTGACTTCCTTGCGGATCGACTTGGCCGGCGCGAACATCAGCCCTACGCTGCTGCGGTCCTGCTGCGGAGAGCCGTTGGGCGTGTAATGCATCTGGAAGATAAACTTCGAGCCGGCGGGCACGCGCTTGGCCATGCCATCGCCCAGCGAGAGCGGGTTCGCGCCCGGCGCCGTGGCGGTCAGAAATCCGTTGCCGATGTCTTCCTGGCCCCGGCCCCCGCCCGGCGGCCGATAGAAGAGAATGATGTGGTGTACCACGCTGCGATTACCCGCCCGGCATTCGGCGGCTTGTACCCATTTGTCTTCCTTGAAGCCGGGATCAACCACGAAGTATTTGTAGTCGACGGTGCCCTCGGCCGGCACCTGGAACGCTTCGTCCGACATGTAGATTTCCTGATCCACGCGCGGCAGACGCCAGCCGGCGACAAACTGCGGCGGCGCGGGCAGGTCGCGCGGGTCTCCCTCCGGCGTGCCCGCCGAAACCCAACGAGCCAAGAGCGCCTTCTCGTCGTCGCTCAACCGGCGGTCGTTGCTGAAGTGGCCGAACTCGGGATTGGCGTGCCAGGGGGGCATGCGATTGTCGTTGACCGTTTCGGTGAGAGTTTCGGCCCAACCGGCGACCTCGGAGTATTTCGTGAGTGCGAACGGAGCAATCTCCCCTTCGCGATGGCACTCGACGCAATGCCGATTCAAGAGCGGCGCGATGTGCTTCGTGTAGGTCACCTCGGTGTCGCCGCTACTCTTGTGGACGCGGCCGATCAGGCAGCCGGGCGCTTCGGTCTCGGGCGTGGCGATCTGGCGGCCGGCAAGAACATCGTCGAGCGCCAGCGCGAGATCTTCGCGGGTTGCCTTCTTTCGCTGGCGGCCCACCAGATATTGATCGTCGATCCGGCCCCGGTATCGAACGGCGCGATCCCGATCGAGCACGAACACCTCGGGCGTTCGCGCGGCACCGAGCGCATCGGCCACGACATTTCCCACGTCCTTGAGCAGCGGAAACTTGATCTCGTGCAACTTGGCGTACTGCGCCACTTCGGAGAGCGAATCCTGTTGATTCGCGTTGATGCCGATAAACGCCACGCCACGCTTTTCGAATCGCTCGGCCAATTGCACCAGCCGCGGAGCGTACAGCGTCGCCAGCGGGCACTCGGTTCCGAGAACCGCGATCACTACGGCTTGCTTGTCGGCAAAGTCAGCCATTGAGTGGCTCTTGCCGGCGGCGTCTCGCAGCGTGAAGTCCTTGACTTGCCGGCCGATGGAAGTCGCTTGTTTGGCTGCGTCATCGGCGAGGCCCCATTGGGCGCTGCCGATCGCGATGGCGCCGATGACAAGCAGGCCGCAAAATCCAGGCACGCGATTACACATTGCTGGCATCAGTCAGTTCTCGGTTCGTGTCTTATAGGTGAAAATTCGCTCGCATACTCTGTAGTCAGTACCAGTCGCAGACGGCCTGGGATTCAACTTGCCGGAAACTTCCGCTGAATCGAGGCCATTCGTGGGGGGATGGGCAGCTTAAGGCGGCGGCCAAAGGGCCTGCCGGTTTGCCTGGCCAGTGCCCAATGACTAACTTGTAAACTAAACACACGGCCGGATTTGTGCAATCGAGACTTACGCCGCCTGGCCCGAATTCGCATCTAGAAATAACAGCAGGATGGCCCGCATGAAACGTCTTTGGCTCATCGTCGCCGTGGCTTCGATCTCGACCTTTGCCGCGCAGGCTGCCCGCGGGGGCGCTGCCGACAAGCGGCTGGACATTTATTGGATCGACGTCGAGGGGGGCGCCGCCACGCTCGTCGTCACTCCGCGGGGACAGTCGATCTTGATCGACACGGGCAATCCCGGACATCGCGATCCCGATCGGATCGTGCAAACCGCCACCCGCGAAGCCGGGCTGCGACAGTTGGATCACGTGATCATCACGCACTACCACTCCGACCACTTTGGCGGAGCGGCCACGCTGGCGACGATGCTGCCGATCAAGCACCTGCACGACAATGGTATTTTCGAAGGCATCGTCGACCGGCCGGACAAAGCCTATCTAGAGCTCAAGGCCGAAAAGCGCTCGGTGATTTCGCCCGGCGACGTGATTGCGCTGGAACCTGCGGAAGACAGAAGCGCGGCGCCGCTAACCGTGCGTTGCCTGGGCACGCGGCAAAAGTACGTCGCCGCGCGTGCGGGCGCCGAGCCGACCGCCGGCTGCGCGGAGGCAACTCCCAAGCCGGTCGATACCACCGACAACGCCAACAGCGTGGTCACGTTGGTCGAGTTCGGACCGTTTCGATTTTTTGACGCTGGCGACCTGACCTGGAACGTGGAGAAGGAGCTGGTCTGTCCGCTGAATCGGGTGGGCAAGGTCGACGTCTATCAGGTCAGTCACCACGGCATGGACGTGAGCAACCATCCGCTCGTGATTCGGGCCCTCGAACCAAGCGTGGCGGTGATCAACAACGGCGTGACCAAGGGCTGCGAGCCGCACATGTTCCACGCGCTGCGCGAGACTCCCAGCGTGCAGGCGATCTACCAGGTCCACAAAAACTTGCGTGACGACGGCTCGCCAAACGCTGACGACGAGTACATTGCCAACTCGGGCCGCGACTGCAAAGCCGCCTTCATCAAGCTCTCGGTCGACCCCACCGGCAAAACCTACACCGTGCTTGTTCCCTCCACCGGCCACTCGCGGACGTATGAGACGCGGTTGGCTCGTTGACGGTATTTAGTGTGCTACTGCTGGCTTGCCCAGCAGTGTCTGGATCTTGGGCAATACAAGAGATAGATCGATCCTGCCGAGTTGCAATCTCGAGGGGCCGCGATGCTCTGGCTGACGCAACGGTTGATGGCGGCTCATACTGCAAGAAGTCCCATGGAAGAGCACTGCTGAGCGGGCCCAGCAGTGGCACCCGAAGCGGCCGGACGATTGCAGGGCCATGCGGCCAAAAGTATAAATGAACGTGAATGAGTCGCGCCGCAACGGCACGCCTCCGGAAACTGAAAGCTCATCATGAAGTTGACGATCCTACTGGCCGCGATTGGCTTGTTCACCGGCACGGCCACGGCGGCGCCGGTGGATTTCAATCGTGAGATCCGCCCCATCCTGGCGGCAAACTGTTTTGCCTGCCATGGACCCGACGCCGCCGAGCGCCAGGCCGACTTGCGGCTCGACACGCGCGAGGGGGCATTTGCTGATCTCGGCGGGCACACCGTGTTGGCGCCGGGCAAGCCTGATGACAGCGAATTGGTTCGCCGCATCTCGGCGGCCGATCCCGAGCAGCGCATGCCGCCGGCCGATTCCGGCAAGAAACTTTCCGCCGAGCAGATTGAGCTGGTGCGCCGCTGGGTGGCCGAAGGGGCCGTGTGGCAGGAACACTGGTCCTATGCCAAGGCAGCCCGTCCTGGCGTGCCGGCGACCGATGCATCAAACGGTGCCATCAATCCCATCGATCTGTTCGTGCGGGCCAGGCTCGCGCCGCTGGGAATGACGCCCTCGCCGGAGGCCAACCGCACGGCGCTTGTGCGCCGGCTGTCGTTTGACCTGACGGGCTTGCCACCGGTGCCCGAGCAAGTCGAGATGTTTCTGGTCGACGCGTCGCCTCAGGCCTACGAGAACCTGGTCGACCGCCTGCTGGCCACTCCGCACTATGGCGAGCGGATGGCGATGTACTGGCTCGACGTGGTGCGATTTGCCGACACCAACGGCTTCCACGGCGACAACCATCGCGACATCTCCCTGTTTCGCGACTACGCAATCCAGTCGTTCAATCGCAACAAGCCATTCGACCGCTTTACGATTGAGCAGTTGGCCGGCGACTTGCTGGCCGACGCTTCGCGCGAGACCCGCATTGCCTCGGGCTACAACCACCTGCTCATGACAACCCGCGAAGGAGGCGCGCAGCCGAAGGAGTATCTGGCCAAGTACGCCGCCGATCGAGTGCGGAATGCCTCAAGCGTGTGGCTGGGGGCCACGATGGGCTGCTGCGAGTGCCACGATCATAAGTTCGATCCGTTCCTGACCCGCGATTTTTACAGCTTCGCGGCGTTTTTCGCCGACATCAAGGAAGTCGCCGTCGGCATACAAGAACAAGTCATGCTGCCGGAGGAAGCCGACTCGCGCGAGTTGGCGCGGTTGGACGCGGAAATCGTCAAGACACGCCAGGCGCTCGAAGTTCCCACGCCGGAGCTGATCGCGGCGCAGGCCGAATGGGAATCGAGTGTGCAAAGTCAACTGGCCGCCTGGAAACCGCTTGTGCCCTCGGGCGCCATTGCCGCCTCGGGCGCAACAATCACGGTGACCAGTTCCGGTGGGCTGTTGGTCGAAGGCAACGCGCCGGCCACGGACATCTATACTGTCGTCGCGCCGGTGGATCTGGCCAACGTGACTGCGTTGCGCGTGGAGGCCCTGACGCACAAGCGACTGCCCGGCAGCGGACCAGGCCGAGCCGCAAACGGCAACTTCGTGCTC
The DNA here is from genome assembly GCA_031400775.1 of Planctomycetia bacterium. GTDB lineage: Bacteria > Planctomycetota > Planctomycetia > Pirellulales > PALSA-1355 > PALSA-1355. Next base: position 10,405 of record JANNQN010000460.1, read on the forward strand.
TCCGAATTTCGCGCCAAGATCGCTTCGCATGCGAATCCGGCCGACGTTAAGCCGCTGGTATTGCAAGAAGCGTCGGCCGATTTTTCTCAAGAGAATCTGCCGGTCGCCGCTGCGGTCGACGGAAATCCGCAAACCGGCTGGGCCATCGCGCCCCAGGTTGGCCAGCCGCACGTCGCGGTATTCGAGGTGCAAGGCGCGCCGGCCGCCACCGGGTCGATTCTGTCATTCGAGATCGTGCAGCAGCATGGCCAGTCGCACAACCTGGGTCACTTTCGCATTTCGGCCACGAGCAGCCCGCCGCCGGTCCGCGCGAACCAGGGGCTGCCAAAGAACATCCTGGAAATCCTGGCCGTTGCCGCCGCATCGCGCAGTTCAGAACAGCAACAAGCGCTGGCCGCCCATTACCGCACGATCGCGCCGCTGTTGGAACCGGTTCGCAAGCAACTGGCCGCCGCCGAGCAGGCCAAAGCCGAATTCGTCAAGACCGTGCCTACGACGCTCGTGGCCACGTCGATCGAGCCGCGCGCGATGCGCGTGTTACCGCGCGGCAACTGGCTGTCCGATGCGGGCGAGATCGTCGCTCCCGCGGTGCCTGCCTTTCTGCCGCCGCTGGCGGCGACGAGCGGACGACCGACTCGGCTCGATCTGGCCCTCTGGATGGTCTCGCCCGACAATCCGCTGGTGGCGCGCGTGGCGGTCAACCGACTATGGAAAATTCTGTTCGGCCAGGGCATCGTCAAGTCGCTAGACGATTTCGGATCGCAGGGCGCGGCGCCGTCGCACCAGGAAATGCTCGATTGGCTGGCCTGCGAATTCGTCGACAGCGGCTGGGACGTCAAGCACATGCTCAAGCTGATGGTCATGTCGTCCACCTACCGGCAGTCGTCCCAGAGTAGCGAGACGCTGCGTCAGCTCGACCCCCACAATCGCTGGCTGGCGCGGCAGAGCCGCTATCGGTTGGATGCCGAGATGGTTCGCGACAATGCCCTGGCCATCAGCGGCCTGTTGTCGTCGCGGATCGGCGGCCCGAGCGTGAAGCCTTATCAGCCCCCCGGCTATTGGTCGCATTTGAATTTTCCAGTTCGCGAGTACGAAAGCGATCATGGCGAAGCCCAGTATCGTCGCGGACTGTATACCTATTGGGCGCGGACGTACCTGCACCCCAGCCTGTTGGCGTTCGACGCCCCCACGCGCGAAGAGTGTACGGTCGAACGATCGCGCTCGAACACTCCGCTGCAGGCGCTGGTGCTGTTGAACGATCCGACCTATGTCGAGGCGGCCCGCGCGTTTGCAAATCGCGCGATTTCCCAAGGGGGCGGGAGTGTCGATGGGGCGGGCAGCGTCGAAGCCCGGCTGCGCTGGGCCTACCGCCAGGCCCTGTCGCGCGATCCCGACTCGCGCGAGCTGGCCGTGCTGGCGGGTCTGCTGGAAAAACACCGCGCGCAGTACGCCGCCGACCCGGCTGCCGCCGCGAAACTGCTGAGCACCGGGGATGCCAAGACGCCCGACGGCCTGGACCCGGTCGAGCTGGCCGCGTGGACGTCGGTGGTTCGGGTGCTGTTGAACCTGCATGAGACGATTACGAGGATATGAGGTGGGGGCTGGGGGTTAGGGGCTGGGGGTTGGAACGAAGAGCAGGCATGCAGAACGCAGTCGCGCGCAACACTCACGTAGATTCCGTGAAGACGAGCATATGAGTCATTTTGATTCGGTTAGTAGAATCACGTCTCGACGCGCGTTCCTCGGGCGCGCCAGCACCGGCCTGGGCTCGATGGCGCTGGCGTCGCTGTTGACGCGCTCGCCGGTGAATGCAGCAACCAACACACCCTCGGCCGCCAGCGATAAGTGGCCCGGCATGGTTAATCCGCCGCACGTCACGCCGCGAGCCAAGCGCGTGATTTATCTGTATATGGCCGGCGGTCCTTCGCACCTGGAGACGTTCGACTACAAGCCGAAACTGGCCGAGATGCACGCCAAGCCAATGCCCGAGTCGTATACCGCGGGTATGCCCATCGCGCAGTTGCAGGGCGCGAAGCTGACATGTCTCGCGCCGCAACACGCCTTCGAGCGGTTTGGCGAGTCGGGCCAGCACATGGCGGCCGTGTTCCCCGAGCTGGGCAAGGTGGCCGACGAGATGTGCATCGTGCGGTCGCTGCACACCGAAGCCATCAACCACGATCCGGCCCACACGTTCATGAACACCGGCACCACGATCTCGGGCCGCCCGGCGATCGGCTCGTGGCTGACCTATGGCTTGGGGAGCGATGCCGATAATCTGCCCGGCTTCGTGGTGCTGACCTCGCTCGGAAAATACGGCCAGGCGCAGCCGATCGCGTCGCGGCAATGGCACAGCGGTTTCTTGCCTAGCCGCTTTCAAGGCGTCGAGTTTCGCAGCAAGGGGGACCCGGTGCTGTATGTCAGCCGGCCCGGGGGCGTCTCGGCCGAGCAACAGCGCGACGTGGTGGACAGCATTCAGGAGTTGAATCGGCTGCACGCCGAGGGGGTCGACGATCCTGAAGTCGCGACCCGCATCAGCCAGTACGAGATGGCGTTTCGCATGCAATCGAGCGTGCCAGGCTTGATGGACGTCTCGCAGGAGCCGGCTCACATTCTGGACTTGTACGGCACGAAAGGTGGCGACGGCTCGTTCGCCGCCAATTGCCTGCTGGCCCGGCGACTGGCGGAACGGGGCGTGCGGTTCATTCAACTGTATCACCGCGATTGGGACCATCACGGCGACGTGAAGGGCAACATCGCCGGCACGGCCAAGGAGGTCGACCGCGGCGCGTCGGCCTTGGTGCAGGATCTCAAGCAGCGGGGCATGCTCGACGACACGCTGATCGTCTACGGCGGCGAATTCGGCCGCACGCCCATGGCCCAGGGCAACGGCCGCGACCATCACATCAAGGGCTTTTCGATGTGGCTGGCCGGCGGCGGGATCAAGCGCGGCATTTCCTACGGCAACACCGACGAGCTGGGCTACTCGGCCGTGGAAAACCCCGTCCACGTCCACGACCTGCACGCCACGATCCTGCACCTGCTGGGCGTCGATCACACGAAGCTCACCTATCGCTTCCAGGGTCGCGATTTCCGTCTGACCGACGTGGCGGGCAATGTCGTGCATTCGATCCTGGCATGACGTTTCCATGTTTGGCGCCTTTGCGCCCTTGCGTGAGTTCCGTGTTTTTCAGGAAAGGCTCTCGCAAAGGCGCAAAGAGGATGGCAAGTACGAGCAGTCGGTCAAGCACAACGAGTACAGGCACACGATGAGCAAACTTCGCTGGGGGATATTGAGCACAGCCAAAATCGGCGTGGAAAAGGTCATCCCGGCGATGCAGCGGGCCGCGAACTGCGAGATCGTGGCCATCGCCTCGCGCGATGCCGCCCGGGCTCAGGCAGTGGCCAAGCGACTGGCGATCCCCGCGGCCTATGGCTCCTACGAGCAACTGCTGGCCGATCCGAACGTCCAGGCGATCTACAACCCCCTGCCCAATCACCTGCACGTGCCCTGGTCAATCACCG
>JANNQN010000461.1:0-17404 GCA_031400775.1 Planctomycetia bacterium
CCGATTTTCCGGTCGCTGGCCTATGCGCTTTTGAGTCACGAGCGCGAAAGTCCTGCCACGCGCGACGAGACGGCGGACCGGCCCTGGCGACGAAACGTCGAGCGAGCGCAAAAAATTCGCCCGGCCTGGCTCGAAGGCAAGACCGATCCGGCCGCGACGCTCGACATGCTGGCCGCGCTGCGACAAGGCAACGAGGACGAAACGTCGGAGAAAGTCGTGGAGCTCTTGAATCGCGAGGTTTCGGCGCAGGCCATCTGGGACGCGCTATTCGTCGGCGCCGGCGAGTTGCTGGTGCGGCAGCCGGGAATCGTGGCGCTGCATGCCGTGACCACGACCAATGCCTTGCGTTATGCCTGGAACACCACGGCCAGCGACGACACGCGGCGAATGATGCTGCTGCAGAATGCCGCGTTCTTGTCAATGTTTCGCCAGGCGATGGGCAGCAACATCAAAGCCCATAAGCTGGACGAGTTGGCGCCGGTGCCGCTGGAGTCGGGAGGCCCTAAGGCACTGGAAGAGATTTTCGCCGACGTGAGCCGCGACAAGATGAAAGCGGCCGGCAAGACGCTGGCTTACTTGCAGTCGCATCCCGAGCCGGTCGAATTCGCCGACACGGCCCGGCTGTTGATCTTCTTGAAAGGCAGCAACGCGCACGACTACAAGTTCAGCTCGGCGGTGTTGGAGGACTACCAGAATATCTCGCCGGCGTGGCGCGGTCGGTATCTGGCAGCCAGCGTGTTCAATCTGCGCGGCTCCGGCGGCGCCGACAACGGCCTGGTGAAGCGAACCCGCGCGGCCTTGGCGTAACGGGTCGAGAGTAAGTCGCGAGCTATCCGACTGATTCAAATCTCCTCGAACGGAAACATCGGCCGTCGTCGATTCTTGTACTTGAGCCGCGTCATGTCGGCCGTGGTGACTCCCGGCGTATTCACGCGCAAGAGGCTGGGACAAACCGGAGCGTACGCTGCCACCGGCGCATGAACCCCCTTGGCGACGATGATCTGGAAATCGAGCGGGTCAACGTTGCAGCACTTCAGTTGCTCGAGACTGAACGGCGCTACGCGTCGTGACGTGAGCATTACGGTGGGGCCTTGCTGCAATTGGACGACCGCGGTCGGGCCCATGTCGTAATGCGTTCGCCCCCCGTGACGCGGTTCGTGCTCGGTGAATTGTCCGTCATATAACCCCAGCACGCGAACCGTCGCCGCCAGCGGCTCGCCCTCTCGTGGATCGGTCTTGCCCCCCAGTTCCATGCGCACGCTCGCGCCGATGCCGGCCTTGATCGCCCGCCCGACCGACTCCGGATCGTGCAGGCAGACGAATGCCTTCTCGACTCCCGCCTTGCACAGGGCATCGAGCAACACGGTGCCGTCGCCCGGCGAACCGCCGCCGACGTTGTCCCCCATGTCGAGCAGGCACACAGGGCCCGGCAGGTTCATGGCAATTTCGATCGCGGCAGTCACTTCGATCAATTGACCGGCGAAATCTTGCTGCCGCAATCGCAGATATTCGACAAAGTCGTCGGCCAGTCGCCGCGCGAGCTCCGGTTCGTCGTTGGTGATCACCAGCACGCTAGTGCCCATCTGATGCACGTCGGCGTAGGGAAACCCCAATAACAAGCTGTTCGACAGCACGCGCCGGTCGTCGAGCATGTCGTCGAGCGCTTCGTAGCATTCCTTGCAGGGAGAGTTGGCCGTGCTTTGTCGCTCGATATTGATCGCCAGCGGCGGAAAGGCGGCGGCTTGCGTGGGGCGGATTTCGTGCCGCAGGATCCGCGCGATGACCCGCGCTGCGTCGCGTCCCCGGTCGCGCTGGTCGAGGTGCGGGTTCGTGCGATAGGCGACGAGAAAATCGGTGGCTCGCACCATGGCTTCCGTCAAGTTGGCGTGCAGGTCGAGCGTGCCCACGATGGGCGTGGTGGGTCCGACGCGAGAACGCACCTCGCGCAGCCAGGCGCCGTCCATATCCGGGGCGTTCTGGGCCACGGCGGCGCCGTGAGGCGCCACGAGCAAACCGTCGAGCGATCCGGCTGCTTTCAGCTCCACGAGCATGGCCTGCAGCAACTTTTCCAGCGTGCGGCCTTCCACGATCCCGCCGGGCAGGGCCCAGGCGAGAAAGATCGGCACCGCTTCAATCTGCTCGGAGGCCAGCCCTTCGAAGAACCCGCCGACTTCATGGAAGGCCTTGCCGTACTCGCGTCGAATCGCCTCGCCGGTCAAGAGCGCGCCTTGCTCGAAGTCGGCCAGCGTGGTGGGCGCTTGCAGAAACGTGTTCGACTCGTGCTGCAGGGCAATGATTCCGACGCGCATCAAAGGACTCCATACTTGCGAAAGACTTCGACGGCGCTGGCGCCAGCCCGAATCTCTTCGCGAACGCGATTCTCGGCCGTTACCTTGTCCCAGGCTTGGGCCAACGCCGCTTGTTCGACGTCGCGCGGCATCACGACCACCCCGTCGGCGTCGGCAAAAATAAGGTCGCCTGGCTCGATTCGAACGCCGCCGATCGCGACGCTTACGTCAACGGCCGTCACTCTCTGCCGGTGCAAGCTGTCGCGGGGGCAAGTTCCGCGCGCGAAGGTCAGAAAGCCCATGCCGTTCATTTGCGCGGTGTCGCGAACCGCTCCGTCGACGAGCGCGCCGGCGCAGCCGCGATTGGCGGCCGCGGTCGACAACAGCTCGCCCCAGATGCCGGAGCGCGGCGAACCCCCGGCAGCCGCGACCAGCACATCGTCCGGATGGCAGGCGTCGACGGCCTGCAACTCGAGTTCGTAGGGGCGAGTATCGTGCTCGGTGATTTCCTCCCAGAGAGTCGTCTTGGCCCGGCCTACTAGCAGCCCTGCGCCGCTCGTGCGTTGCCACGGTCCAGACACGACTTGCTCGCGTCGTCCGAGCGCGTCGAGGACATCGGCGACGACGGCCGTATAGAGAACCTGGCGCATCCAGGCAATGCTATTCACCTCGACGCCCATTGAACACTCGTTGAATGCACGTTTGGGGATGGTTTGCAGGGCCGACGGCCTGCCGAGAGTCGGCTCCCGTGGGGCCAGTGTACCCGGCGGCGCGCGCCAGTTGTCCCGAATTTCGAAAAACACCCCTCCTGGGGGCCGACGTGCATTGCGCCTCCTCAGACGGTGCTGGCATGCATGGACTGGTGTCGCGCCAATCGGTGCGATCGAGTAGAGCGTAAATCGTTTGACACTACCGTGTCGCGAACGGTAAACTGGCAAGCAAGTTGCCGCGGGCAATGTCGCACACTCGCGACATCGTACCCGGTTTGGCAGCTTTTCTCTTGACCGGTCGCTAATGCTCCTTCGGCAAATTCTGTTGTCTGCGACCATCCTGCTGTCGGCGTCGTCTCTCGGACGCGCTTTGTAAGCGAGCGCTTCCCCGTCCGATTCGAAGGTCCGCTCTTCTCCACCTTCGAATCCCTGCTACGCAGTTTTCGGCGTAGTTGTTTGCCGTCCGACTCAGCGGTTTTGGTGGCTCCAGAATTCTCGCTCGGCGACGTTGCGCACCTGGCGCGCGGCTCCCCCAACCCACGACCTCCACGATTCCTCGCAAGGATACAACCATGATTCGCCAACTTGACGCCTTCCATTCCCATTCGAGCAATACCCTTGTAGCGCCGTCGCTTCGCGCTCTGACCGCCGGCGCGCTGGCGCTGGCCGCAGTCTGTCTGGTCGCGCCTGCGCGGCTGCACGCCAACTACCTGTTCTGGGAAGATTTTCAAGGCTACACGAGTTTTCCGGACGAGATTCCGGACAACGATCCCGTGAACAAAGGGCTGCCACTGCAGTCCGAGGGCGCCGATGCGTATTGGTATGGGGGCCGCTTCGAGCCGGCCGATGGCGGCACGATCAATTCCGATCTGGCGGTGCAAAAATACGGCGGCGGCAGCAACCCGGGTCACACCGGGCGATTCGAGGACGAGGCCGGATTGTTATTTCAAATTAACACGGAGCTCTACATCGATGTAACGCTGGGCTTCCAGTGGCGCACGTTCCTGGCCGATAGCGCCGACCGTCTGCGGGTCGGATTTCATGTGGGCGAGCTGAACTTCGGCTCGGATCGCTTCCAGGATTTTAACGCCGATTTCGGATCCAATTGGTGGGCGACGGACTGGACCGAGGTATTCAGCACGGGCCCCAGCAATTCGTGGCACACGGTCACTCGTCCTCTGCCCGCTGGCGAGTCCAGCGTGTGGGTCGCGCTGTGGATGGATGGCGAAGAGCTCGATTACGCCAAGATCGACAACATCTACGTCAAAGGTTCGCAGGTCATCCCCGAGCCCGGCAGCATCGTATTGGCGGCGATTGGTGCGGCGATGTTCGGAGTGGTTGCGCTTCGGCGCCGGTTCGGCAAGTCGCCCATCGGCAACGATCGCTGATTCGTCGGAATACGCGGCACTCGAACACGGCGGCGCTGGCCAATTGCCGGGCGTATCGTCGGAGTTTGTCGGATAATCCGAGACGATGGCATATCCGGCCAACGCCAGAGCCTATGCATGCAAGGCCGCCCGGCGAGGTCCATAAAACACCGAAGATTCTGGACTCGCGCGATAACCAGTAGCCGTTTTATGGCAGATGTTCGAGCGCTTGCGCCTGCCTGCGCGAATCGGCTCCACACGCTTGACCGTCGCGAGTTCGGCCTATGCTTGTAAGCGGTCCCTGAGGGGCAAACCAAAACGGCAAGGGGATTCTTTCATGGTGATCAAGACTGAAAAGCAACCGGAAACGTCGGCCGGAAAGGCCATCTACCAATTGATCGTTGAGGCTCGGAGCAAGGAGAACAAGGACCGGCGGCGCGACGTGCGCCACGCCTTCTTTCGGCCCGTGTGGATCGACGCCGACGACGGCCACCGCTACTCGGCCTTCAGCCGCGAGATTTCTTCGTCCGGCATCGGGTTGATCCACAACGTCGAGCTGTCGAACGGCGAGGTCGAGATCACGGTCTCCAGCGAGCAGGGATACTCGATCCGCGTCCGCACCAAGATCATGTGGTGCCAACCGTGCGGCGAGGGCTGGTTCATCAGCGGCGGAAAGTTCGTGGGAATCGCCGCCATCGTCGCCTGAGCGATTGCCCGACGCGCGCCTGCCCCCGCGCGATTCGTACTTCTTTTCACTGCCAGGTCGTTTCCTATCAGGCGGAGCGCCGAGCTAGCTGCGAGTCAGCTTGTGGAACCGCTCTTTCAGGTCGCGCGTGATGGGACCCGGCGCGCCCGAACCGATCTTGCGGCTGTCGACCTTGACCACGGCGATGACTTCCACGGCCGTGCCGGTCAGAAAGCATTCGTCGGCGATATAGACGTCGTGCCGAGTCAGCGACACTTCGCGCACTTCGCGGCCCGAAGCGCGAGCCAACTCGATCACGGCTTGTCGTGTGATTCCTTCCAACACTCCCGCGTCGGTGGGCGGGGTGAGCAGAACGCCGTCGCGGACCAGGAAGATGTTATCGGCCGTACATTCAGCCACCTCGCCCTTGTGGTTGAGCATCAGGGCTTCCATGCAACCGGCCTGCAACGATTCGATCTTCGCCAGAATGTTGTTCAGGTAATTCAGCGACTTGATGCGCGGGTTGAGTGCCGCGGGATGATTGCGGAGCGTGCTGGCCGTGATGATCTCCAAACCCTGGCGATACAACTCCTCCGGATACACTGTGATGTGATCCGTGATGATAATCACCTGCGGGTTCGCCGTGCGATTGGGGTCGAGCCCCAGGCTGCCCGCGCCGCGGGTCACGACCAGGCGTATGTAGGCATCCTTGAGACCGTTGGCTTTGAGCGTGTCGTTGACCGCGTTGATCATTTCCTCGCGCGAGATGGGGATCTCGAGCAGGATAGCCTTGGCTGAGTTCCACAAGCGCGCGAGGTGCTCGTCCAGGCGGAACACGTTGCCACCATAGCTGCGCAAACCTTCGAACACGCCGTCGCCGTACAACAGTCCGTGGTCGTAGACGCTAATCTTGGCGTCCTGCTTTTCGAACAGCGTGCCGTTGATCCAAATCTTGAACGCCTGGGCGTCTTGCCGGTTGCCTTCGGGCGCGTTGGTGCGAGTGGTGGGGGATTGAATGGACAACGCAACCTCTGCCAACAAAGTTCGAATAGGTGGGTCGATCTGAACGGGCCGGCCCGAGCTTCGACTCGACAAACCGGCCCTACACGACCTCAACCTGGCCCTGCGCCAAGCGGACCGTGCGGTCAGCCTGCGCGGCATTGGCGCGATCGTGCGTCACCATGACTATAGTGAGATTCTGCGTGTCGTTCAAGGTTCGCAGGATTCGCAGGATTTCCTCGCCCGTGCCGCTGTCCAGGTTGCCCGTGGGCTCATCGGCCAGCAAGACCTCGGGTTCGGCGATCAAGGCCCGGGCGATAGCGGCCCGTTGCATTTCGCCGCCGGACAACTCGCGCGGTTTATGCTTCAGCCGGTGCGACAACCCGACCATGTCGAGCAAATGCCTGGCCCGTTCTATGTGCCTGCCGCGATTGCGAAAATAGCCCCAGATGCCTTCGGCGATCATCAGCGGCGCGAGCACGTTCTCGAGCGCGCTCAACTCGGGCAGCAGGTGATAGAATTGAAAGATCATGCCGAAGTCCTTGTTGCGCAATAGATCGCGCTTTCGCGGCGGCAGGTTGTCGATGCGCCGGCCTTGAAACAAGACTTCGCCCTCGTCGGGAGCGTCGAGCGTGCCCAGCAGGTGCAACAGGGTACTCTTGCCCGAGCCGCTCTGGCCGATGATCGACAAGAATTCTCCGCGTCGAACCTCCAAGTCCACTCCGCGCAGCACGGGAATTTCGACGCGGCCCTTATGGTAGCGCTTTCTTAGCCGCCGCGCCGCCAGGTGTACCGCGCTGCCGGCTTGTCCGCTGCCGTCGTCGGCAAACGTCGACGTTCGCGGCGATTGCAGTCCGCTCGAGTCATGTCGAGGTCGTGAGGCGCTCGTTCGAGAAGCGTTACTCATAGCGTAGTGCCTCCACAGGGTGTAAGCGCGCCGCGCGCCGTGCCGGCAAAATGCTGGCCCCGACGGCGATCAGGATCGCGCCGGCCACGATCCACGAAACGGTAAATGGTTCCACGATGGTGGGAATCGACTGGAAGTAATAAATCGTCGGGTCAAATACTTCCTGACCCATGATTCGAGCCAGAACGTCGGCGATCGAGTTGATGTTGGCGACAAACAACAGGCCGATGACCAGGCCCGCGCCGGAACCGACGATGCCCAGCGACAGTCCATACGCCAGAAACACGCCCATGACTCCGCCGCTGTGCGCGCCCAGCGACTTGAGGATGCCGATATCGCGAGTCTTCTCCACGACGATCATGTAGAAGATCGCCAGAATTCCAAATCCTGCCACGGCGATGATCATGAACAACAGCACGTTGAGGATGGCGGTCTCCAAATGCACGGCGGCCAACAGCGGTCCTTGCTTATCGCGCCAGGTTTGCACGCCATACATCTCGGGCGGAAAGGCAGCCGCGATCAGGTCGCGAACCTTGCGGCCGTCGGAGTCGTTGTGCAATTTGATCTGGATCGACGTGGCCCGGCCGATGCCGGTTTGCGGATCGATCATGCCCCGCATTTCTTGCAGCTTACGAATCGGCAGAAACACGAAGTTGGCGTCGTATTCGCTCATCTTGCTCTCGTAGAAGTCGACGACGGTGAACGTGTCGCTGTAGGCTTTGGGAGGAGTGCCGGCGGTCGGAACCGTCAGTTTCACGTCGTCGCCCGGCAGCACCAGAAATCGCATATTGCCGTCGCGACCCGGAAAGCTGCCCAGTGCGATCCCCATTACCACGCCGGTGTGCGTTTCGCGGGCCGGGTCGAATTGGTGCGCGGCACCGCCATGCCCGGCAAACGGATTCACCGGCTTCTCACCGTCAGCTTCCGTCGGCTCATCAGCCTCGGCATCGGCTTTCTCCAGCCTCCGATAGACAAAGCCTTCGTGTACGACTTCCTCCGGAGGCAGGTCGTTCGCAACTTCGGCGGGCGGTTGCTCGGGGGGCGGCGCCTGGGCCCTTGTATCGGCCTGGAATTGGGCCTTCATACGGCGATATTTCCAACCGGCATATTCCATTCGCTCGCGCGGACGCGGGCTCGCCTCGGTCGACTGATGGTCGATCGTGTCGTAGCCGCCGTCGCGCAGCTCGAAGCTGAGTTGCTTGCGGTTTTCCGGATGTTGCAGGTAGCGATTGAAATCGCTCACCTGGCCGTGGGTCGCTTCGTCGACGCCAATGAATGTTACTTGCTGCGTCCGCCATTGACCGTTGACGTCGTAGACCATCATGGCCGGAATCGCAACGGTGGGAGTCATGCCGGCAATGTAATCGCCGGCCACCTCGCGAATGCGATCCATGTGGGCCTGTGGATCGGGAAAGCCCTCGAGCGAATGGCCCTCGAAGACGACGTCCGAAAGGATGCCGTGAATGCGAGTTTGCATCTCGCGGGTAAAACCTTCCATCACGCCATTGACGACGATCATCGTGGCCACGCCCAGCGTGACGCTGATGATCGACGCCAGGGCGATGTAGCGCGTTCGCAGATACCGCCAACAGAGCAACAGCTTGTACATGGCCAATCCTTTGGCTGTCGGATGTGAAAGCCCGGCGGTCAGCCGAGAGACGAATTGTGTCTCAACGGACCGGCCCGGCAGCGAGCCCTAGCGCTCGTGCTCTTCCATGCGTAATAACGGGAATAAGATAACGTCGCGAATCGTTTGGCTGCCGGTGAGCAACATCACCAACCGGTCGATGCCGATGCCCAAACCACCAGCGGGCGGCATTCCATGCCGCAGCGCGCGGATGAAATCGTGATCCATCTTGGCCATCGAATCTTCCTCGCGCTGGCCGGCCAACTGCGTGCGGAAAAGTTCTTCCTGCAAGTCGGGGTCGTTCAGCTCCGTATAGGCATTGGCGATTTCCATGCCTTCGACGTACAGCTCAAACCGCTCGGCCACGGCCGGGTCCGACGACTTGCGCTTGGTGAGCGGGCAGATGCTGGACGGATAGTCCAGGACGAACACCGGTCCCTTGAGCTGGTCTTCGACCCGGGCTTCGAAGACTTCGCTCTTAATCACGTCGGGGTGCTTGCCGGCGGGGTCCAGCCCGATTTCCTCGGCCAGGTGTGCGATCTTGGCCGCGTCGTCCGCCGCAACGCCCGTGTGAGTCGTGAATAGTTCGTCGTACGTGTGCCGCGCAAAGGGGGGCGTGAAGTCGATCGTCGCATCTCCCCAAGCCAGGCGGTTTCCCTGGCCGGTGGCGGCGATCGCGTCGAGCACGATTCGCTCGGTCAGGTCCATCATCGTGCGATAGTCGCCATAGGCCTGGTAGGCTTCGAGCATCGTGAACTCGGGATTGTGCCGTGGGCTGACACCCTCGTTGCGAAAGACGCGACCGAGCTCGAAAACGCGTTCGAAGCCGCCCACCAGCAGCCGCTTCAAGTGCAGCTCCAGGGCAATCCGCATGAACAGCGGCATGTTGAGGGCGTTATGGTGGGTCTTGAACGGACGGGCCGCGGCGCCGCCGGCGATGGCGTGCAACGTCGGGCCTTCCACCTCGATGAAACCCTGGTCGGCCAGAGTCTTGCGTATCGACGAGACGATGGCCGAGCGATTCAAAAATCGCGGCAACACTCCGTCGCCATATGCCAGGTCCAGGTAGCGCATCCGCTGTCGCAGCTCGGGATCGGTCAGCCCATGATGCTTGTCGGGGGGCGGTTCGATCGACTTGGTGAGGAAGTGCAGCTTCTCGGCGAATATCGTCAATTCTCCGGTCTTGGTTCGCTTGAGCGTGCCGTCGACGCCGACCAGGTCGCCCAGATCGAAGCAGTCGGCCAGGGCCCAGTTCTCCTCGCCCACCTGAGAGCGACCGATGAACAACTGAATCTGTCCGGTGCGGTCGCGAATATCGACGAAGTTCAGCTTGCCCTTCTTGCGCTGCAGCACGATGCGGCCGGCGGCGCGCACCTTCGGGCCGTGCTGTGTGGGCTCGCGCTGGTCCGAGCCGGGTGGAATTGGTTCGATCCGAATTTCACCTTCGCGAGATCGAATCTCGGCGATGGGCATCTGGCCATCAAAGCGACCGCCCCACGGGTCGATTCCCAGCTCCCGAATCTTACGGAGCTTCTCGCGCCGCGAGGCTTCGTGCATGCCAGTCGTTTCGGGGGGGGAGCTCATGGAAGGTGGCGCGGCGCTGGCCGAACGGCTGGTCGAACTCATAGTCGTCTTGCATTTCCTGGAAAGAATCGCAACATTCTAGTGCAATGGAAGTTGTGGTCAATGTCAGCTACCGCGGCGCTCCCGCCTGGCAGTTGAGCGATTGCCAGGCACGAATTCGCGCCGCAAGCAACGACGCCGGCGAGACTTCGGTCGGCGGCGAACGCGGAAGATTTGACCCCGGCCGGCGGGACCAAGTTCGCCGCCTCCAATCCCTGCCTGATTGGTCGTCCCTTGCTCCGCTTTTCTGCTAGCGGTCGACCAGCGGACTCACGCCGCCGCTGTTTTCCATAGGAACCGACGTTAATGTTTAGAGACCTTCGTCGCGGCGACTCGCCGAGCTTGTACTGTATTGAAATACGGACGCAAAACTGGGAGCGGATGGTGCGGTGGTATCGCGAGGTCTTGGGCCTGCGGGTGCTGGTGCGAGTGATGGATGACGGCTATGCCCTGGTCGAGGCCGGCGATACGCGAATCGCGCTGTTGTCTCGTCCGGCGGGGGGCGAAGCTTCGCGGAGGATCAGTCTGGCGTTCGAGGTTGGCGACGTGCCCAAGATCTGTGCCCGCCTGGAGGCGGCCGGATCGGTCATTTCGCACCCCAAGCGGGATGAAGAGGGATTGCGCGAGGCCAACACCACGGACCCCGACGGCAACTGGATCCGCTTGTTCTCGTGGCCGCGGGGGCGATAAGCGTTTCGCCGAAAGTGGAGCCACAAACCGGCCCAACGAGCGCGCCGCCGGCACGACCGGAAGAACTGGCACCTTTGCCCCTTCTCGAAAGAGCTAAGATTTGCATGGCATCGCGCGCGAACACTATAAATCAGGTATGCCCACGCCCCGCGAAAGCCCTTTAGAGCCCGTGACGGTCGATGGACTTTAACCACACGCAACAACAGACCAGCGACGAGCAGGAGCGGGCCCAGTCGTTGAGCCTGAAGCCCTCGCGTCCTCCGACGCAAGTGCCCGGCTACGAGCCGCGCAAATTCCTGGGGGCCGGGGCGTATGGTGAAGTTTGGGTGGCGATCGATCGCAATACGGGTCGCCAGGTGGCCATCAAGTTTTACGCCCACAAGGGCGGTCTGGACTGGTCGATCCTTTCGCGCGAGGTCGAGAAGCTGGCGTTCCTCTCGGCCGACAGATACGTCGTGCAATTGCTCGACGTGGGTTGGGATGCCGACCCGCCGTACTACGTGATGGAGTACGTCGAAAACGGATCGCTGGAAGATTTGCAGCGGCGCGAGGGACGCCTGCCGCCGCGTGAAGCTGTGGCCCTGTTTCGCGAGGTGGCCGTCGGTCTGCTGCATGCGCACGGCAAGGGCGTGCTGCACTGCGATCTGAAACCGGCCAACGTGCTCTTGGACCAGGATAGCCGCCCGCGACTGGCCGATTTTGGTCAATCGCGTCTTTCGCACGAGCAGACCCCCGCGCTGGGCACGCTGTTTTACATGGCGCCCGAGCAAGCCGATTTGCAGGCGGTGCCCGACGTGCGCTGGGACGTCTACGCATTGGGTTCGTTGTTGTATTCCATGCTCACCGGCTTTCCGCCTTATCGCAGCGCGGCGGCAGTGACGGAGTTCGAGACCGCGACCGATCTTGAAGAACGGCTATGCCGTTATCGGCAGTTGATCGAAACCTCGCCGCGGCCGGCCAACCATCGGCAGATTCGCGGAGTGGATCGGGAATTGGCCGATATCGTCGACGGATGCCTGGCGCCCAAGCGAGACGAGCGTTATGCCAACGTCCAGGAAGTGCTGGACGCCTTGAACGCGCGCGATCGGCGTCGCGCCCGGCGGCCGCTCGTGCTGCTGGGCTTCGTGGCTCCGGCGTTGCTCTTGGCCGTGATGTCGGTCTTTGCCTGGAGTTGGTTCGAAACCGCCGTGAACAGTTCCGACGATGCTCTGCGGGCACGAGCCCTGGATAGCAATTCGTTCGCCGCCAAGTATGTGGCCAAAACAGTCACCAACGAGCTCGAAATCTATTATCGAGCGGTCGAGGAAATGGCGGCCAGCTATCGCTTTCAGGCACTTTTGGAGATGACTACCGACAATCCCGATATTGCCAGGCTGCGTCGTGAACTCAACGATCCTCAGATCAGCGAGCCCACGCGCGAGCAACTGCGCGCCGAGTTTGTAGCCAATCCGGCACGGCAGGAATTGCAGGAACGTATCGAGGATTTGCTGCAGGATCCCGATGAGCCGAACGTCGCCAGTTGGTTCGTCACCGATCCGTCGGGCCTGCAACTGGCGCGGGCCCCGGCCGAAGACACCGTGGGCAAGAATTTTGCATGGCGCAGTTACTTCCACGGTCGCGACGAGGATTTTCCGGAAACCTGGCGTCCCAAGCCCGAGGACCACATTCGGGAGACCAATCTTTCGGCCGTCTTCTACAGCCAGGTCAACGACCGCTGGACGGTGACCATATCTACGCCCGTGATGACCGAGGAAGACGAGAACAGCACACCCAAGTTCCTGGGCGTGATTGGCTTGTCGGTCGACGTGCACCGTTTCGTGAAAATGCAAGAGAAGAAGCGGCAGTTTGCCGTGCTGGTCGATTGGCGCGCCGGACCGAACAAGGGACTGATCCTGCAACACCCGCTCTTCGACAAGTTTCTGGAAGATCAGAAGAACGTTCCCGACCGCTTTCAGACATATCGCTTGCGCGAGGAAGACTTGCCCGACACGCAAGCCAAGGAAGAGAACTACGTCGATCCGCTGGCCAAGGATCCCGAGGGCGGGGAATACGACAAGCATTGGCTCGCCAAGCAGCAGAGTGTGAGCATTCGCGACGGGTACACGGGCTGGATCGTGATCGTGCAGGAATCGTACGAAGGCGCGATTGGCAACACGCTCGAACGGCTCAAGAGCAGCTTATTGGCGCGCGGCCTGGTCGCCGTGGCCCTGATCGCGGGACTCTCGGCCGTGTTGTGGGCGTTTGTGATCCGATCGCTGCGCGAGCCGGCCCGCGGCTCGCCGCGAACGGCCGCAGCCGGCGAGGAACCCAGCGCGTGAGCCATTGCATCGGCGATTCGTTGCCACACACCGGGAGCCGATCGTGGCTGATCTGATCGCCCAGGGCGCCGATTCGCAGCATCGCTGGCGGCGCACGCTGCTGGTGGACCGGCCCGTTACGCTGGGACGCGCGCCCCATTGTTGGCCCACCTCGTGGGACGATCGCGTCTCGCGCCAGCACGCCGAGATCCGCTGGAACGGACAGGTTTTGAAGGTGCGACAACTGCCGGGCGCCCGCAATCCGATCTTCGTCAAGGGACGACCCTCCGCCGATTTCGAAATCGTGCCCGGCGAGCATTTCGTCATCGGCGAAACCATGTTCACGCTGACCGACGAACGGGTGAACATATCGCTCGACGTTCCGCAACCGGCGCAGCAGCAGACATTCAGCTCGCAGTACCTGCAAAAAATGCAGTTCCGGCACACCGGCGCCCATATCGACGTGTTGGGGCGGCTGCCCGAGGTGATCGCCGGAGCAAGCAGCGATTCGGAGCTCTCCAGCCGGCTGGTCAACTTGCTGCTCACCGGGCTGCCGCGGGCCGGCGCCACGGCGCTCGTGATGGTCAAGCATCCTGAGGACGAGCGGCCCGCGATCGAGGTCTTGCACTGGGACCGGCGGGTGATGATGGGGGGTGAATTTCAGCCCAGCGAGCGATTGATCCTCGACGCGGTGCGTCGCGGCGAAAGCGTGTTGCACGTGTGGAACGCTGCCGATGCGGCGGGCAGCTCGGCGTTCACGCTCAGCCAGGGCGTGGATTGGGCTTTTTGCACGCCCGTCGGCGGAAAGGCCTGTCAAGGTTGGGGCATCTACGTGGCCGGTCGATTTAACGACGACCGCAGCACTCCGCTCGACGTATCGGACCCCAACGATTTGCGCGACGATTTGAAATTCACCGAACTGGCCGCCACGACCCTAAGCGCCCTGCGCGACGTGCGAATGTTGGAGCGGCAGCGGGCCGGGCTGAGCCAGTTTTTTTCGCCGGTCGTGCTCGAGGCCTTGCAAGGCGTCGACCCGGAAGTCGTGTTGTCGCCGCGCGAGACCGAGGTCTCGGTGTTGTTTTGCGACCTGCGCGGTTTCGCCCGGCATTCGGAGCGCTCCTCGGAAGACTTACTCGGGCTGTTGAATCGTGTCAGCCAGGCACTGGGAGTGACGACGCATCAGATTCGCGAGCAGGGGGGCGTGCTCGGCGATTTTCACGGCGACGCCGCGATGGGATTCTGGGGTTGGCCGTTGGCTCAGCCCGACGCGCCGGTGCGAGCCTGCCTGGCGGCGCTGGCGATTCGCGCCGAGTTTGCCGCCACGGCTCTCCGCCCCGACGATCCCTTGGCCGATTTTCGCGTCGGCATCGGCATCGCCACCGGCCGGGCCGTGGCCGGCAAGATCGGCACGGTCGACCAGGTCAAGGTTTCGGTGTTCGGACCGGTGGTGAACCTGGCCTCACGGCTCGAAGGCATGACGAAGTTGTTGCACGCGCCGATTCTGATCGACGAGCGGACCGCGATCGTCGTGCGGAACCAGCTTTCGCCCAAGTTGGCCCGCTTGCGACGCGTGGCGGTGGTCAAGCCGTTCGGATTGGACCGCAAACTGGAGGTCACGGAGTTGCTGCCGGCGGCGGCGGAGTATCCCGACCTGACCGACCAAAATATCGCCGACTACGAGCAAGCGCTCGACGAGCTGATTGCGGGTCGCTGGCCGCAGGCCTTCGAGCGGCTGCACCGAGTTCCGGCCGACGACCGCGTGAAAGACTTTCTCACGGTATTCATCGCCCAGCACAACCGCACTCCGCCAGAAAACTGGAATGGCGTGATCCCGTTGACGACGAAGTAGTCGTGCTTCGGTGCCGCGCTCAAGGGCGCTAGAACAAACGCAACTGTTCAGTCGCCGCGGCGGCGACCGGCTCTTCTTGCGAGCTGTCGAGCGGGTGGGCATTGTGGCCGGCGGCGCGCAGGCACTCGACGAAGCTGACGGGTCCGTGCGTGCAATAGATCACTTTCGGCGCCACACGCTCGACGGCCTCGAACAGTTCGTCGTAGTCCGCGTGATCCGACAGCGGCACGGCATGGTCGACGCCGAGCCGACCGCGCGTGCGCTCGTGCATGGCCCAGCCGGTGACGGCGAACGTGACGGTTTTTTTCAAACCCGGCAGGCGGCCCGCGCGGTGCATGCGTGGCGGCACGACGACGACGTGCCCCGGCAGCGGCTTGTCGACGTAGAGATGGCAATCGCCCAGGTCGATGCCGCAGGCGCGGTACACCTGGCTGACTTCGTACATCTTGGGATGTTGCAGCACGGGAAAGCCCGCCGCCGTCAACAGCCGAGTGACTTCTTGCCCCTTGCCTAACATGTAGGCTTCTACCACGGGCGTAAAGCCGCCGTCGATTGCCCGGCGGACCAGCGTGAATAGCTCGTCGAGCACCTGTTCGCGCGGCGGATGCCGATACAACGGGTTGCCGTATGTGCTCTCGATCACCAGCACGTCGGCTTGCGGCAGTTCGGCCCGCACGGCCGTCGCACTTTCGCCCAGTTTGAAGTCGCCCGTGTAGAGCAGCGAGCTCTCGCCGTCGTCGGCCAGCAGCATGGCCGAGCCCAGGCAGTGCCCGGCGGGATAGGTGGTCAACCGCATTCCGCCCCAGTCGAGCGTCTCGCCGTACGGCATGTCGTGCGTCGGTCGCGGGCCATAGCGAAAGCGGTACAGCGCCGCGGTATCCGGCGTGCACAGCGCGTACTCGTGGCGCGCCATGTGATCGGCGTGTGCATGCGACACGAAGGCCCGCGGCTGTCGGCGGCGAAAATCGATCGCCAGATCCGCCTTGGTCAGCTTGAGTCCGCGATCGTAGTGGAACATGGGAGGGGGTTGGGGATTGGGGATTGGGGGCTGGGGGTTGGAAAGGAACGGACGCAAGCGAAGTTATCTGTCAGTGGCTCGCGCGATGTTTCGGCGACAGCGCGCCTCGTTCTTCGTCATCAACCTCCAATCCCCCGTCGAGAGCCTCTGGGTCGGAACGACCAACCCCTAGCCCCTACTCGGCGCTGCGACCAATTTTCCGGCGGGACTCAAACCGGCCGCTTTCCATATCTGGTCCAGCGAGGCCGCCACGGCCTTGACCAGCTTGTCGCGCGAGATTCCGCCAAACTGGCTTTTGTCCGGCGCGGGAGTCACGGGGCCGTCGTAGCGCATCTCCGCCAACGCGGTCAGCACCGCCGGCAAGTCGATCGCCCCGCCTTCAATGCCCAGGCGGCGAGACTCGAAGCGAGCGGTTTGAGCACTCTCTTCCTCCGGCGCATCGGCCAACGTGACGGTCACGATTCGATCGGCCGAAAGCGTTCGCAATTGCTCGATCTTGCCGCCGCCCAGATGCCAATGCCAGGTGTCGAGCGCCAGCCCGACGTTGGTCGAGTCGGTGCTGCGCAACAGCAACAACACCTCGTCGAACGTCTGCATGAACTGAAAGCGGCGATCGGCCCGATAATGAACCGGCGCGACGAAGTCGATTCCCAGGCGAATCTTGTGTGCGCCGAGCACAGCGGCGATCTCCGCCAGGCGGCGGCGATGAAACTCGAAGTTCTCGTGATACGGCCGCGCGTCGCTCCCCGACTCGATCGCGGTCGTACTCCGCGTGCAGCCCAACTTAGCCGCCATCTCGGCCAAGGCCGGCAATCGCTCCAGGTCGGCCTTATAGTCGGGCGAGTCGTCGTGCCAGCGCACCGGCAAGCGAAAGCTGCCGATCTTGAGCCGCGCGCTGGTGATCAGCCGCGACGCCTTGTCGAGACCTTGCGTGCTCGCCTGCTCGGCCAGCGCGACCATATCCAAATCCAGTCCCTTGAACCCGTGCGACAACACCAGCTCGATGAGCTCGCTGTCCCGGGCCGAGACGCCCAGTGCCTCTGGATTCAGATTTTTGAACATTGCTCTCCTTTTGGAATTGTTCGTTAGACCGCGTTTGCCCGTCGCGGTTCGGCCAGCTCAAGCGGACATTATGACAAATATGCGGGCCGCGTTGAAGGGAGGATGAGGTGCGATTGATCGTGGGGAGCATTCGCCGTCGAGATTTGCTCGACGGGACGATTGCGCCGCTTTGGCATGGATTACCGAGGCCAAAACCCTCGCGGGCACTACGACCGGCCGGCTGCGAGAAGGTATAGTTGCAGGTGCGATATCCCGACGTCGTTTGAGAACCCCCCCTCCCGC
>JANNQN010000462.1:0-23002 GCA_031400775.1 Planctomycetia bacterium
CCCTGGTTGCGCAATTTGTCAACAAAGTACACCCTATTGACTGGGCGATGATTCTCTATCCTGTGGAGCACGATTCCATCACGATTGATAAACTTCAACAGGAGAAAAAACCACCAGCCAACCTCGACAAGGTGGCCGCCGAAACCTTGCGCCAACAGAGCCAGCGCCAACAGACGCAACGGCGCCAAGTGCTGCAAACGCTAACCGACATTGTGCAAACCGTCGGCGGGCTGGACGTCATCCTGCGCCTCGCCAAGGCGGGCGATCGGAATCCAACCTGCGCTCCGTCATCCAAACCGCCGAGGCGATTTCGCCATGCGTGTTGTGGATCGACGAAATCGAAAAGGGCTTCTCCGGCAGCCAGTCCAGCGGTTCCACCGATGGCGGCACCTCGTCGCGCGTGTTCGGCACGCTGCTGACTTGTATGTCCGAAAAGACCTCGCCCGTGTTTGTGATCGCCACCGCCAATAACGTGAGTCACCTGCCCCCCGAGTTGCTCCGCAAGGGTCGGCTGGACGAAATCTTTTTTGTCGATCTCCCATCGGAGCCGGAACGGCGGGAGATATTCCGCATCCATATCGAGAAACGCAACCGCGACGCGAGCCAATTCGATCTGCCCGCTCTGGCCAAGGCCAGCGACGGTTTCAGCGGCGCCGAGATCGAAGAGTCAATCGTGGCGGGCCTGTTTGACGCTTTCAGCGAAGGCGGCGACTTGACCACCGCGGTCGTGCAACAAAGCCTGGCAGCGACCGTTCCGCTTTCGAAAACAATGAGTGAGGAGCTCGATCGCTTACGCGGTTGGGCGCAAGGCCGAACGCGGTCGGCCTCCGGGGCCGTGGCGGGCGCCGCCGGCGAGGTCCGACGCAAGATCGAGTTTTAACCAGCGAACAGCAGGAGAAATTGCCATGAGTACCGTCATCGTCTTGGCGCCCTTGATCGTGGCGGGCTGGCCGGCCATTACGGCCGCCGTTACGGCCGCCGTGGCCACCATGGGCTTTAGCGTGGCCCGGGCCGGCGTTGCCAATCAACAATTCGCGAGCACTGAGTCCCGCACCGAGATCGAGGTCGAAAACAGCGAAGTCTTGCGAGGCGCCGCCGGCACTGGCCAAGAGATTGTCGTTGAGCGCGACGGCGTGCGCGCCACGTTCACCCGCGATCCGCGCGGCGCGTTGAAAATATGCATGGAGGGGAAAGGCCATAGCAAATCGGATTTGAAGAAGATCGGCGAAGAGCTGCTCGGTCGAGTGACGCAGCAATATGTCTATCATCGCATCGTCACCGAATTGAAGGAACGGAACATGTCGATCGTCGACGAGGAAGTCGCCAAGGACCGTACGGTAAAAATCCGCGTTCGCAATTTCTAAATTCACTCGCCACCAAAGGCGAACACCCAATTGAGGAGTTCTCGCGTGGCCCACGAAGAATTCGAGATCGAAATCAGTCCGCAAGGCAAAGTCACGTTTCGAACCAAAGGAATCAAAGGTCCCAGGTGCCTCGACTATGCGGAAGTATTTGCCAAGATCATTGGGCCGGAAGAATCTCGCCAGTTGACCAGCGAGTACTACGAGCAGGACGCCGAGGTTCAACAACATAACCAGATGAAACAGCGCAGAACGTGATGCGCGGGGCAATCCCGCCGAAACGCACATCCGGCCTAAAATGAATCCGATCTATGCAGTGCGTAAACTGCCAATTCGAGAACATGCCAGGCTCGGGCTCGTGTGTCCGTTGTGGCACCTCCCTGGCCATCGGCGGTTCGGCGATCGCGATCGAGCCTCCGCGCGCGAGCACGTGGAGGAAACAAATCAGGCCCTGGCTGCAACCGGTTCGCCTGGGCTTCTATCGGACCCGCGATGCTCTGAGCGGGGGCCTACCGAAAATCTATGCGGAGATCGTGCGGTCGATTGACACGCCGAGCCTAAGCTTCGGCCTGACGGCGCGAATGTGCGTGCCTGGTTGGGCACACTACTATCTGGGTCACGGCGTGCGCGGCGCGGTCTTCTTCGCGATCTACTTGCCCCTGCTGACGTATGCGCTGCTTTCGCTGGGTTCAACCAACGGCTCCATCGCCCTGGGCATTGCCTTTGGCGTGCATGCAGCGTCGATCATCGACCTGTTGACCAACGAGGATCAGTCGATTCGAGAGCGGGTACTTTTAACTCCGCTGTTGATCTTTTCTTCGTTGTTCGCGGGCTACTGGGCGATCGGTTCGGCCCTATCGCAGTTCGCCTCGACCCGAGCCTTGCTTCGCCCGGCAGGGCCGTTCGACAAGGGAGACGTGTTACTCTTCAATCGATGGGCCTATTCCGTCAGCGCTCCCGAGCCGGGCGACGTGGTCGTCTATCAAGTGCCGAGCCGCCCCAGAGGCGTTCTACTTCCCGCGGCTGGCGCCAGGCATGCGGTCTACCTGCAACTGTACGGCGAGCGGATCGAGCGCATCGTCGCCGGTCCGCGTAGCCATCTTCAGGTACAAGACGGAAAGCTGTTGATCGATGGTCAGGCGTCGAAGCATCTCCCGCTGCGCGTCGATCGGCTTCCCTTGTCGCTATCGCTCAACATTCCCGAGGGACACTACGCGATATTGTTGACAACCGACGACAATATGACTCCGGACACGCCGGCGGCAGCCTGGCAACAATTCTGCATCGTCCCGACTGAAAACATCGTTGGTCGCGTGTATCTCAGAAATTACCCATTTTCGCGGCGATCGTGGATCGAATAGATTTGGACCGACCGTCGCTATTTGCCAGATGAGCGTTCAACCACTATGCAGTGCGTCAATTGCCAGTTCGAGAACATGCCCGGGTCGCCCGCATGCGTCCGCTGCGGCACTTCACTGGGCCTGGCGACCGCCGTTATCAGCATCGATCCGCCTCGGGCCACCAGACTGCAAAAGGAGCTCCGCCGCTGGATACCGTTCTGGCCGATGTATTATCCCGTGCGGAATCAGCTCGCTTCCGCGTTACAACGGGCGACTGCCGTTGTGGCCCGCGACCTTGCTATCCACCTGCCGGCATTCGGCACATGGTTCCGCATGATCGTGCCCGGTTGGGCGCACCTTCACGAGGGGCACACACGTCGCGGTCGCGGGTTCTTGGGCGTATGGCTGGCCGCGCTATTTGTCGCGGCGGTAAGTTATGGGACGAGCATTGGAGCGGTGGCGGTGGGAATTCTGTTTGCAACGCACGCCTCTTCGATTCTCGACCTCTTATTGCAGGGCGGACATCGCACTCTGCGGGCGGCCGCCATTGCAACCGCGCTGTCGGTCACTCTTGCCCTGGTGATCTACTGGCCGATCGCATCGACGCTCCCCCGTTATCTGGCGTCGCGCCAACTATTGCAAACGTCGCCCCCATTTGTCGAGGGCGACGTAATTCTGTACAATCCGCGGGCATTTGTCGGAGCGTCCCCGCAATCTGGCGACGTGGTTTTGTACAGGAACTCGGAATTCACCGTGCCGACCGCTGACGGCGCGCGACTCGGTCGCCCAATGCAGACGAGAGTGCGCGGGGAATGGATCGATCGCGTCATTGCCGGCCCCAACAGCCACGTGCGATGGGACGGCAAGAACTTCTGGATCAACGGCGTTCAGTCCAGCGTGCTCCCGCTAGGCCCCAATGCTTTGGCCGCGAACTTCGAAATGGAGGTCCCCTCGGGCGCATGCTGCATTTTTCCCACGACAAATCCCTATCTTGCGCAATTATCGGAGTCGGCATGGCGAGCGCACTGCATTGTGCCGAACTCACAAATAACCGGGAAGGTTCTTATGCGCAACTATCCATTCTGGCGCTTGTGGTGGGCCCAATGATCAGGAGCAGCGATGCCACGATTTGATCGCTTGGAGTTCGGGCAGCCCTCTCCCGACGAGCCGGAATCGGACGAGCCGAAGCTGAGTCGGTCGCAGGATGAACGCCATTGGATGAAACAGGCGGACACGAACCGCCGCAAGGGGCAATATGAAAACGGTTTGCGGCTCTATTCGCGCGCGCTCGAAGAAAACAAGGCGATGGTCGCCGCCTGGACGGGCCAGGTGCAAATGCTGGTGCTGCTCAACGAGACGCCCGAGGCCGACCTTTGGGCTCGCAAGGCCCTCGAGCTTTTCGCGGGGAACGGCGAACTACTGGCCGCCCGCGCGCAATCGCTGTGTCGTCTGGGCGACAGAAAGCAAGCGATGCCGCTCTGCGACGCGGCGATGGCGGCTGCCGGAAAGTCCGCGTACCGGTGGCAAGTGCGCGGCGAAATGATGCTGGCCACCAAACAGTCGCTCGATGCCCATTGCTTCGATAAGGCACAAGAGGCCGATCGGGATTGGCTAGTGCCGCTGGAAAGCGCATTGATCTATCTGCACTACGGATTTGCCAGTCGTGCCCAAGTCCGAGCGCGACAAGCGGTCGAATTGGCCCCGGATCAGTTCTACTGCTGGTACGTGCGAGGTTGTGCCGAAGCCGAACTGAATTTCGAGCGGCAAGCGCGAGAGAGTTTCGAAACCTGTCTCAGGCTCTGCCCGCGACACGTCGATGCCACCGCACAATTGGATAAATTGCGGGGCAATTGGTCCTTGAAGCGCACCTTGCGCCGTTTATTCCGGCGGGATTGAATTAGGGAGGCGGCAGCGCGATGTCTTGGACCCTCGAGAAGATCTTCAAAGGCGCACGAAAGTTCAGCGCCAGCGACATTCACCTGGTGCAAGGCATTGCGCCCGTATTCCGTGTGAATGGCGAGATTCGCGTCGGCGAAGGCGAACCCCTCGAGGCGAGCGACCTGCGGGCGTTGCTCGATGAGATGACATCCGAGCGACAGCGGAAGGTGCTTGAAGACGAGCTGCAACTCTGCTTCTCGCAACAGGTGCGCGACCTGGGCCGTTACCGGACCAGCGTCTATTTTCGCGCTGGCTGCCCAGAGATGTCGATTCGACTTTGCGACACCCGGATCCGTTCGGCGGAGGAGCTGGGGTTGCCGCCCATCATCGAAGAGCTGACGCGACTGCCGAACGGCCTGATCCTGCTGACCGGTCCAACGGGCATGGGCAAGACGACCACGATGAACTTCATGATCGACACGATCAATCGCGAACGTCGCTGCAAGATCGTGGCCATCGAAGATCCCGTGGAATTTGTCCATGAGAATGAAAAGAGCATCATCATTCAGCAAGAGGTTGGCACCGACACGCTTTCATTTCGCAAGGCTTTGATCCACGTATTGCGGCAAGACCCCGACGTGGTCGTGATCGGCGAAATGCGCGACTTGGAAACCATCGAAACGGCGCTCACGGCCGCGGAGACAGGGCATCTGGTCATGGCAACCCTGCACACACCCGACGCCGTGCAAACCGTGCAGCGCATCTACAGCGTCTTTCCGGCCGAACAGCAAAATAGCATCGTCGAGCAGCTAGCCAACAGTCTGCAAGCCATCGTCTGCCAAAGGCTGCTGCCGGGCACCGACGGCCAGCGGGTGCTGGCCATGGAGGTGTGCGTCGCGACGCCGGCCATTCGCAAGCATCTGCGCGAACAACAACCGCACCTGATATTGTCAGAGATTCAGATGGGACGCCGCTACCAGATGCAAGCGATGGATAGCTCGCTGTTGGAGCTCTATCAGCGTGCCGAGATATCTTACGACGTATGTCTTTCGAACGCTCGCGACCAGGAATTCATCCGCAAGAAAGCGGACGGAAAATAGTCCCCGCCGTTACCGACCTATCGTCGTGTCGGCCTGGAACACGTAAGGCGTCGCGGATTCGCCGTTGCGTGCCGAGCCGCGATTTTCGGCGAAGCAGCCCCCTGCCCGTATTTCCCCCCGCGAGAATTCCGTAAGGCGACGACTGAGGCTATGCTTTACAAAAGTGACAACTGGAGTTGACTTCCATTTTTTGCGCGAGGTTTCCCATGAAAGCGATTGTTGCGGGATTTGTAATTGCCTTATTTGCCCAAGCGGTGCTCGTCGCCCAAGACATACCAACGATGCCACCGCCGCAAAAGGAGCACGCGTGGCTCAAGCAATTCGTCGGCGAGTGGGAAGTAACATCCGAAGCCATCATGGAGCCGGGTCAGCCGGCGGTGAAATGCACCGGGACGATGAATGCACGGATGTTGGGAGGATTTTGGGTCGTGTCGGATTTGAAAAACGAAATGATGGGAATGACGATGTCGGCCATCCAAACCATCGGCTACGACCCGCTATCCAAGAAATACGTCGGCACCTTCATCGATTCGATGCAAGGCTATATGTGGAAATACCAAGGGAGCGTCGACCCTACCGGCAAGATTTTGACCCTTGAGGCAGAGGGGCCGAACTTCATGGTGGCCGGAAAGATGACCAAGTTCCACGACGTCTACGAATTCAAGTCGCAAGACCACATGTTGATGTCGTCCTCAATCCAAGGCGACGACGGGAAGTGGCTCACGTTCATGACCGGCGACGCCAAACGCAAGAAATAACGGCGGAACCGACAAAATGGCCTGCGGTCCTGGCCAGGCCGCCCAGGCGCGTCGTGCCGTTAGCGCGGCATGTCTTCAATCGGGTTCATGTCGCGATACGCGCGCCCCAGGCCGCAGAGAACGATCGCCGCCAAGATCGATGGTCCCACGACCATGCCGGCGGCAAACAGGGTGAACGTGTTGAGGGCCGCGCCCGTCCAATCTTCAAGCGCGCGAGTCAAGGCCGTGGCCGCGAAGCCCCAGGTCGATACGGCCGCCATTCCGCAGGCAAACAGCAAGCCCTTGGCGGTGAAGGTGAGCAACGTCCGCAGGAATATCTCCAGCCCCTCCTGTTGCACACGGTAGGGATAGAGCAGGTAGATGAGATTGTCGAGGCCGAACACCAACACATTCAGCGGAATCATCACCAGCATGGCCGTGATGAACAGGTGCGGCGGCAACGCTCGGGCGGCGATCGCAACTGCCAACACGCAGCTTTGAAACAACGTCGCGATCAGCACCGGGGCGAATGTCTGGCCGATGGCCGCTGCCGCGGGCGTAATGGGCAGTCCCTTGAGCGTGGCCAATCGATCGAGGTCGCGGCGAAAGTCGAATCGCAGCGCGGTGGGCAATAGCAGGAACGTGTAGAACGCCAGCGTGCCTGTCGTCGCCAGGAGCGCGAGATAAGGATCCGCGACCACGACAATCGGCACGCAGGCCAGGACCGCCGGAGCGATCATCGCCGTTAACAGGCTGCCCCAATGGCGGCCCGCGCCAACCAATTGCCGCCAGGCGAGCGCGCCGGCGCCGCCGCAGCGTGGCATGCGCCGCAATCGCAAGCCGAGTTCGCGCGGCCGTGCCGGTTCACGTCCATTTCGAGCCGAGCCCACGACTAGTTGTACGACAGGAGCGGCGACTGCGAGGTAGCTTCGCTTTTCTCGCTGGGCCACGCGCCGAACGGTCGCCGAGTACAAGACGATGACAGCGGCGGCCAGTCCCAACACGGCCGCCAACGCCGCCGCGGCCAACGCCAAATTCGCTGCCGTGATTCCATCGGCCAAGATCACCTCGACGACCGGTCGAAATGGCAGCGCCGCGTAGCCGAAGGCGGAATGGTCGAGTTGTATCATGGTGTCCAGGATTCGCTGGCGAACACCTTCCTCGGCGACGATCGGGCCACTCAAGGCCCCCTCGCGCACAATCACCGTGCCGGCCGTGAATCCGCCGGCCAGCAAGCCCGCCACGACAGTGGTGCGATAGACCATGAATGCCACGTGCCCCATGCCCCAGGTGGCGATATCGATCGCCATCCGCAGCAGCTCCAGCATCATCATCGCCACGAGCAGGCCGGCCAGACCCAGCGGCACGCAGCGCAAATCGGGCAACAGCAACAGCGTGAACAGCCCGGTCTTGAGAAACGTGGTCACCGTGACCGAAGCCAACTGATACCCCACCAGGTCGCGCGAGCCGAGCGGCATCGCGGCCAAAAGCTCGCGTTCGGCGGGCGTCCACTCGAAAGGGGTTTCGGGACGAAAGAAGGCCGCTTTGGCGAAATGCCAGGCCGCATAAAATACCAGGCTCAGCGAAAGGAGCGCGCGGAGCGTTTCCGGCGATGCCGCCTCGCGCAGCCAAACCGTCGCGGCCGCATTGCCCAGCCAGACTAGCGACAAGGCGCCGGCGATCGTCGACAGAATCAGACGCCGGGGCTGGCAGAAGCGGGCCCACATGCGGCGCCGCCGGCCGCGGCTTTGCAGCCGCAGCAGTTGCACGGTCGCTGGATGAAAGGCGCTGGTCGTCATGGCGAAGTGGCGGCGAAGAAGATGTCCTCGAGACTCGCGTCGGCGTCGACGTGCTCGTAACTGCTGCGCAGCGCCTCGACCGGTCCAAAGAATCTCTGCACTCCGCCGGTGAGGATCAACACGTGGGTACACAAATCTTCGACCATGGCCAGCATGTGCGAGCTGATCACCACGGCGGCGCCCCGTGCGGCGCGCTGGCGCAGCGACCGCTTGAAGACGCGAATTCCCTGCGGGTCGAGGCCCGTCAGCGGCTCGTCGAACAAGATCGCCTGGGGATCGTGCAAATAGCCACAGCAAATGGCCAGCTTCTGTCGCATGCCGCGGGACAGGCTGCTGGCCGGCGTGTGCAGCTTGGAAGTCAGTTCGAATTCGTCGAGCAGCCCCAGAGCCTTGGAGCGAGCGTCGCTCACGCGATAGACGCTGGCGTAGAACGAAAGATGTTCTTCGACGGTCAGGTCGTGAAACAAGGGCGCGTCGTCGGGCACGAAAGCAAGTCGCGACTTGGCGGCGATCGGATCCGTCTCGACGTCGAATCCGGCGACGGACAGCCGCCCGCGACTGGCCGGAATGATGCCGGCAATCGCCCGCATCGTGGTCGTCTTTCCCGCGCCATTGGGTCCGATGATGGCGAGCAACTGGCCCGGTTCGGCACGGAACGTAATGCCGCGCACGGCGACGTGGCCCGCAAACGCCTTGTGGAAATCGTCGACTTCGATCACGCGAGAATTCCTGGTGATTTGGACTGGCGCCTGATGCATCCGCGGGCGGCACGGCACGACTTTTTTTGCGGCTCTGCAAGTCTACGCCGCGACCGCCGGTCGAACGGCCTGTCGCGACGAAACTGGCGCGTGGCCAGGCCAGACCCGGATATTCGGAAAGCGACGATTGCGCGGACTGGAGTTGCGCGACGGCGGCGGGAATCCGCCCGAATTCATTTTCGGCGCTCGGCGAGTCGTTTTTCGAGCAAGTCGATCGCTTCCTGATAGACTTGCGAAACGCGATTGCGCTGCGATTGCTCGGCAAACACGGCCTGAGATTGAATCTTCTCCCAGTCGGCTTTCATTTGCGTGACCAGTTCGGCCGCCGTCGCCGAGTCAAACACCCCCTCACCGTTCAGGGTGACATAAATCGGGCTGGTGTGCGCGAACAGCGATTCGCCAAACTCGTTCCGATTTACAGGCTCCTGCAACTGTGGATCGTCTTTGACCGGCGGGGGCGGAGTCCGCAGGGCCAGCCAACACGGTGCGTCGATCGGCAACGACAGCTCAATGGCCGCAACGAAGTGCTCCCCCTGTTTCTCGCTTGCCGCCGTTTTCATCACACTGCCGTTGCGTACGACTTCGATTCGCTTGAAGTCGGTCCGTCCCAGCGCTCGGCCGTGCGCCGTGAGTGTGCCTGGCTTGGAAAGGTCGATCACGCTGCCCACCGGCTTTTGCTCGACGGTCCACTCGAGCAAGGGGCCGTTGGTGATAAACGACTTTCCTTCGGCCAACTGGTCGAGCCATTCACGCGGCGTGATCGGCCGGTCGGTCGTCACGTAGGCCCGAGAAAAGTCGTAAATGAACCAGTCGGTGCCAGTCGAAAACGGCACGTGCAGTCCCAGGTTGAGATACCGATAGTACGTGTCCTTGTAGCTGCCCCGCGCGCTGCCGTCGAAGATGTTGTTGGCGTGAACCCGACCGGTGATCCAATTGGGAATGTCCTCGAAGCCGAACATGTTATGCGCCCAGATCACCTTTCCGCCGCCGCGCCGCGCTTCGTCGATGCCCTCTTGAAGCGGCGGAGCGTCGGCGCCGGCTTTCGTGATGCCCGGGCCGATGCTCACCGGCTGGATGATGTAGGGAATGTCCAACAGCAGGATGTGACCGTAGCCTTCGCCATGCGAGCCGAAGTTGTGTCGATGTTCCTGGCCGTGGCCCCAGTGCAAATGCTCGTGCGATAGCCGCTCCAGCTCGCTTCGGCTGTATTTATTACTGGTGTATTCGAGATCGGCGCCAGTCCGTTCGAGATACGACAGGAACACGACCTCGAGCCCATCGGCCAGCGGCACTTCCTGCAAATAGCGATCCGCCTGCTGCTTGCTGAGCTTCATCAAATGCAAATGCGTGTTGCCGGCCACATGGCCATGCTCGCGCGCCCGGTAGAATCGCGCGAGCGGTATCTGCAACGAGCTCCGCGATCGGCCCGTTAGATCAATCTTCTGCCGGCTCAGTTCGGTCTCCAGACCCGAAATCGCTCGAATCTCGAGAGCCGTGGCCGGCACGATGATTTCCACGGGCTTGGCCAGAACCCACCACTCGTGGATCGGTCCTTTCTGGTCGATGCCCTGGCCGCGATTGACCAGCTCGGCGAGCTCAACTAAGTCGCCGTCGGCGTCCCGCACTTGGACGATTCCTGACAGCGGCGCGCCGGTCTGTTGATCGACCAGCGAAATCGTTAGCTTGCAAGTGGCAGCGTATGTCTTGCGGGCGACCGTTGCGACCCCGACGTGGCGCGGCGCAGGCGGCCTCGGCTCGTGGGCGTCGACTGGCGCAGTCATGGACCATGCGCACAGCAGCCAAGGAACCATTCGAGCGGCGTACGGAAAGCGCCAACGGCGAGTTGCGATCATCTTTGCCAGCATAAGTAGATCCACGCCCCGACCGGCCAAAACGTATTCCCGCCGGCACTGATCTTAACGGCGGCTGCCATCGGAAGCACACACATTTCCGGTCGATCCGGACGCGATTACCGACCGGCACGTGCCATCGTCATGGACTTTCGCGAGCTACCCTTTGTTCGGGACGCCATCGTGTCATCTCCACCCCGAAACTCGGCGACAAGACACGCGACGCCGAATAGCCCGCCCAAAAACACCAACCTTCCTGGAGCACGTTCGATGATTTCCTCGCGCACGGCCGTTCGCGGTACTTTCTTCGACTTCATCGACAATCCCTGGAAGCACGTCGGCAACGAGCCGGCCGCTGCCCGGTTCATCAAGGATGGGCTGCTGGTAATCGAAGGGGGCCTGATCAAGGACTTCGGACCTCACGCCGAAGTCTCGAAGCGATATCCCGACGTGCAGGTCACGCACATTCGCGACCGGATCATCGTGCCGGGATTCATCGACGCCCACGTTCATTTTCCGCAGGTGCGATCGCTCGGCGCTTACGGCGCACAGTTGCTGGAATGGCTTCAGCGCTCGATTTTTCCGGAAGAATTGAAGTACGCCGACCGCGACTATTCGCGCAACGCCGCCAGGCACTTCTTCGACGCCCTGTTGGCCGCGGGCACGACAACCTGCCAGGCATTTACGACCAGCAGCCCGGTCTCGACCGAGGAGTTCTTCGACGAAGCGACCCGACGCAACATGCGGGTGATCTCGGGCCTGACGGGCATCGACCGGTTTGCACCGGCCGATTGCATCATCAGCGCGGACGATTTTTATCGCGAGACCAAGCGGCTCATCGAGCGCTATCATCGCCAGGGTCGGAACCTGTACGCGATCACGCCGCGGTTTGCCGTGGGTTGCACGGTCGAGATGATGGAGCGCTGCCGGCAATTGAAAGAGGAATACAACGACTGCTGGATCAACACGCATATCTCGGAAAACCCCACGGAAGTTCGCAGTTGCCGCGAGCACTTTCCCGATTGCGACGACTACACGAACGTCCACGAAAAGCATGGCCTGTTGGGCGAGAAGTTCACGGCCGGCCACGGAGTCTGGCTGTCGAACGACGAGCTCCGCCGCTTCTCGAAGGCCGGAGCGGCGCTCGCCTTCTGTCCGCTTTCGAACTTGTTTCTCGGCAGCGGGCTGTTTCGTCTGGGCCGGGCGACCGACCCGGATTTTCCGGTCCGAATTGCCTTGGGATCGGACGTGGGCGGAGGCAATGCCTTCAGCATCGTGCGCGTGCTCGAAGAGGCCTATAAAGTCGGCATGTGCAACAACACGATGCTCGACGGCTCGATCAATCCGCTCGAGCACGATTCGGCCGAAGCCGAACGCAACAAGCTGGGACCTTATCGCGCGTTTTACTTGGCCACGCTGGGCGGAGCGCATGCCCTTTATCTCGACGACAAGCTGGGCAATTTCGACAAGGGCAAGGAGGCCGACTTCGTCGCGCTCGACTGGAATAGCGGCCAGCTCGCCATGAGCTGGCGTCAATCGCTGACGACCGAGGGCGGCGCCGTTGAGAATATCGAGCAGGCGGCCCGGCTGTTGTTTGGCGTTATGACGATCGGAGACGACCGCAACGTCGATGAAACCTGGATTGCCGGCAAGCGGGCTTACAAGAAACCCGGTCGGGCGGACAGCAATGTTTCGCCCATACCGCTGGTCACTGGCACGCCGCAACTGGAAGAGCTCACCGGCCTTTTCGCCAAGTAACAATCGGCTGAGCGGACCACGCCCTCTTTTCGAGGATTGCAGGAGTATGGAATTGTGCGTAGCCCGAGCCTCGGCAGCCATCGTGCAACAGGTTCCTCCGGCAGCCATGGATTGGTTCGTCAATTGGCAGCGGAAGATCACTGCCGCCGCCGAACAGTTTCCCGGATACCAGGGAACCGACGTCTATCCGCCGGCCGACGGCCAAAGCGACCAGTGGGTGGTCATCGTCCATTTCGAGGATGACGAGGCGCTCGAAAAGTGGCTCGACTCGCCGGAGCGGGCCCAGTGGGTGGAGAAACTGCGCGCCGAGGTGGGTGAGTTCGAACTGAAGAAACTGCCAGGTGGCTTTAGCGCCTGGTTCGCCGGTCTCAAAGCGCCGGCCGACGAGGTGCCGCCCTGGAAGATGGCGATGACCGTCTTCTTCGGACTCTATCCGACGGTCATGTTGCTGACCATCTTTGTCGCTCCATTTACCTCGTGGATGGGATACTCGTACTCGATGTTGATCGGCAACGCGCTCAGTGTCTCGATCCTGCAATGGATCGTGGTGCCGATGCTGATGGTGCCGCTCTCGCGCTGGCTCAAGGCAAAGCCCGGCAACTGGGCGCTCTCGCTCGGGGGCCTCGGCGTGCTGCTTCTCCTTCTGGTGGCTATCGCGGGCATGTTCCGCCTCGTGACGGGATAGGCTGGCAACTGAAAGCTGGACCCTGCGCATTTTGCCGGCCAAACGCGTCGCGCCGGTTTTACCGCCAATCGACCCGCCGTATCACTTCCTCGCCAGCCGAGGCCGATAGGATGAAAACGTATTGGCACGACGGATGCTTTTCGCTCATGGATGGCATAATATGCGGCTCCCCTCGGTCCGATTTGGGTTCACTTGGGTACTTTTGACGTTTGCGTTGACTGCGCGGGCGGATAACTACCTCTCGGATGCAGTTGCTAGCGACGGCTCGGAACAGACTGTCGGTGAAGCCTGCGAGTCATGCGACTGCCTGGCCGACTCGTACGAATGTTGCGACTGTTTCAACGGCCGGCGCCGTTTTTTGGGCATGCTGCCCAGCGATCATTGCTTCGATCGCTTTATCAGCCCGATTTCCAATCCGTTCTTCTTCGAAGATCCTCGCTCGCTGACCGAAGCGCGCGGCATTTTTCTCGATAATAGTCTGCCCAACGGAATTGGCTCGGGCGACGCCCAGATTTGGGCCGGGCAGCTTCGCGGCCGCTTGACGGACCGGCTGAGTGTCATCGCTCCGCGGCTGGCATATTGGCAGGTCAACTCCGCGGGCGGCAATAACCCGCGCGGATTCATGGCCGCGCCCGTGGGTTTCAAATACAACTTCATCCGCGACGTCGAGCGGCAACTGCTCGTCTCGGGCGGCATCACGTACTTCATTCCCAGCCAGGACGACTTTCTTCCGCCGGTGGGCAACGGAGATTTCCATCTATTCCTGAGCGGCGGCGCCCAGCTTTACGATCGGGCACATTGGCTCAGTGGAACGGGTTTGCGAATCCCGTCGAACAGCAACTGGGGCACGCAACTGTGGTATTGGTCCAACCAGTGGGACTATGAATTGCCAGGGCACATCTATCCGCTAGTGGGCGTGAACTGGTTTCACTGGATGAAAAGCAGCAACGCCGGTTTCACTGGACCGATTACCGGCCTGGACCTCGTCAACCTGCCGGCCTCGGGCGTGGCGGGCAGCGACGTCGTGACCGGCGTTGCGGGGCTGAAGTGGAAGCCGAGCGGGCATCTTGAGGTGGGCGGCGGATACGAATTTCCGCTCACTCAGAATCAAGACATCCTCAGCAACCGCGCTTATTTTGACGTGATTCTCCGCTATTAACCGACGGTCGGTCGCTCGTACCATCTGCGCAGCTTCCCTAACAGTCAGTTCCGCTACCTCTGTTGATACCGTCGCGGCAAAGATTCGACCTAAGGGATATGAATTCCCCAGGTCCGACGACGCGGTTTCTCCGGCGGTTGCAAGGCCCGCTAGCCACTGCCGGAGCGGTCGCGGCATTTCTCGTCAGTCCCGCGTGCTATTTGCCGCACGCTTCGGCGCAGCAGCGCGGACTGCTGCGAGACCGGCCCGACGCCCAAGCGGAGTTAGAGACCGACCGCGATGCCTTCACTCCGGCCACGAGCACTGTCGGACTTGCCAACACGGTCGTCGAGTCGTCCTATTCCTACATCGACAATCGAACTGCGCCCGACACCAATAGCGTGCCGGAGCTGCTGGTGCGCTGGGGCATATCGCAAAGGGTCGAGTTACGCCTCGGTTGGAACTACGAGGCGGGCGGCGGGGGCGACGTCATCTCGTCCGACCAAAGCGCCCAAGGGGTCGATACCAATCGATTCACTCACGAGTCGCGAATGCTTTACGGTCTCAAGGCCGCTGTGAGTGAACAGCGGGGTTGGACGCCCCGCAGTTGCATTATCCTGGAGGGCTTTACGCCGACCGCTGGCGAAGCCACGGCCACGCAATTCATCGGCACCTACGCACTCGGCTGGGAAATGCCGAACCGCTGCCGATTGGAGTCGTCCATTCGCTATAGCACAGGCAACGACAAACTCGACTCGTCGAACCGCTGGGGACCGTCGGTCGTGCTCCGCATGCCGATCGATGATCGCTGGAACACGCACGTCGAGTATTTCGGCGTGTTCACGCAGGGACTTGCCGACGAGTCGAGCCCGGCTTATGTCAGCCCGGGAACCCATTACCTGATCACGCCGAATCTGGAACTCGGGTTGCGACTCGGCTGGGGTGTGACGCACGATGCCGCCAACTTCTTTACGAACTTCGGGTTTGCCTGGCGGTTTTAGATGCCGTAGCGCATCGTCGCCCAAAGTAGCAGGCTCACGCCGTGAGCCGTAGCCGAATGTTGTGCAAGCGACGGCTCACGGCGTGAGCCTGCTACTGAGCCCGAGCCCTATCGATGGGTGTGCAATCTCTTGGACAGAAACAACGCGCCGCCGGCTTCCTCTTCATACACGGCCTGAGAGAAACCAGTTGCCTGGTAAACCCCACGTGCACGGTGGTTGTTCTCCTGCACTTCGAGCGTCAGCTTGCAGCAGCCCATGTCCCGCGCTTTGCGTTCCACCTCGGCCAACAGTCGCCGACCAACTCCCTGGCCGCGATGCGCGAGCAGGATCGCCAGATCGTGAATGTTGATGAGCGGTTGGGCCGCGAAGGTCGAAAAACCGACAAAGCACACAGCGATGCCGATCGGCCGATGGTCCTGATAGGCCAGGAAAATGAGCGTGGTGGGATGTTCGCGCAGCCCGGGGATCAAACGTCGCAGGTTTTCGGGCGGCAGAGATTGCCCGGCGCCCATTGGGTCTTGAGCATAAGCGTCGACCAGGTCCAATACGGCGCGCTGGTGATCTTCGCGGTCCAAGTCGGCTTCGACGATCTCGATGGCGGACATGCGCAGAATTCCTTCGCCTTGAATGTGGGAATGAGAGCTCGCATGACCCGAATCGGACGGCCATTCTGAGCTGCGGCCACGGCCCGGTCAAGGATAGACGACGAAGCACAATCTAAGGTTCAAGAAAACTTTACCAGGCGGTCGCATCCTTCGGGCGGCACGAATATAACTGAAGGGCCATCCGGCTCGATTGCCCGACGATCCGCCTGCCTGGGAGAAAGCATCCATGTCGCGTGCGTGGCCAACTTCGTCCGCCCTTGCCGGCTTGTCCCTGATTGGCCGCGTTGCGCGGCTGGCACTTTTGGTATGCTTCGGCGCCACGGCGGTCGCCATTGCCGCCGAGCCAGACCCGCTGGACGCGTTGCAAATCAATCAACTGCAATATATCGGCACGCACAACAGCTACCACATTCGCGCTGCCGGAAAAACCAAGCGCGAAGTGCCCGAATGGAGTTACAACCACGCGCCGCTCGACGTGCAATTGGATCGTGGCGTGCGAAGCTTCGAGTTGGATCTACATTACAAGGAGGGCCAGTTCGAGGTGTTTCACGTGCCGCTGCTCGACGAGGGCACAACCTGCCGTAAGTTGAGCGACGCCTTGGCGACGGTGCGCAATTGGTCGGATGCCCACCCGCGACACGTGCCGATTTCGTTCCTGTTCGAATTGAAAAAGGAAGGGCCGGGCCTCGATCGACGCATTCGCGAAATTGATGCCGAGGGGCTGGATCGCTTGGACCAGGTGTTGTGCGCGGGCTTTTCGGCAGAGCGTCGGATTGCTCCGGACGACGTCCGCGGCGGGGCCGAAACGCTGCGCGAGGCCGTCACTTCCAAGGGTTGGCCAACGTTGGGCGCCAGCCGCGGCAAAGTGTTGTTCATCTTGCACGATGACGGCAGTAAGCGCGAACTTTATACCCGCGAGCATCCCTCGCTTCGCGGCCGGGCCATGTTCGTTCGTTCCGACGACAAGCGCGAGGACGCAGCCGTGCTGATACTCGACAATCCCCGCTCGGAGGCGATCAACCGCATGGCCAAAATGGGCTATTTCATTCGCACTCGGGCCGACTCCGATCTTCGCGGCACCCTGGCCGAAAAGCAAGCTCGCCGAGACACGGCGCTGACCGGCGGCGCTCATATCCTGAGCACCGACTTTCCCGCCGGCGAGGCACAGGCGGAGACCGGTTACGTGGTCGAGTTTCCCGATGCGGCACAGGCGCGCGTCAATCCGGTGAGCGGTCCCCCCGCGCTCGCTGGGCAGACGATTGCACCGTAGCAAAAAGCCGGTTCCCACCCCTCAAATCCGGCTTGCGAGCTGCGTGGGCCGCTGGCGATAATGGGCCGGTCGAATTCTCCAGCGTGAAACCATCTCGAGGAGGCGGATGATGTCGATGTCTCGTCGTGACGTATTGAAGGCGGGCGCGGGCCTGACCATGTCGCCCGCCGTGTTGGCCATGTGCGGCTCGACGGCCAGCGCGGCCGATCCCTACGCCGATGCCAGGCTCGTGGCTGGGCAGCCTCCTAAGATCGAGCCCGGCGCCTTCACGATCGCGGTTCTGCCCGACACGCAAAACTATAGCGAGCTCTATCCCCAGACGTACCTGGCGCAGACAAATTGGATCGTCGAAAATCTCAAGGACCGGAACATTTCCTGCGTCCTGCACCTGGGCGATATTACGAACAACAACGCGACCGTCGAATGGGAAAACGCCCAAAAAGCGATGCGCGTTCTCGACGGCAAGCTGCCCTATTTTCTTGTGCCCGGCAATCACGACTATAGCGCCGGCGGGGACTGCACGGATCGCACGACGATGCTGAACGATTACTTCCATGTCGGACAGTTTCGCGAGACGCCAACCTTCGGCGGCCTTTACGACAAGGAGCCGGATCGGCTCGAAAACAGCTTTCACCTGTTCTCGGACGAGGGACGAAAATTCCTGGTACTGGCGCTCGAGTTCGGCCCCCGGCGGGACGTGGTGCGCTGGGCCAACGAGGTCGTCGGTCGCCACAAGGACCGCTCGGCGATATTGATTACGCACGCCTACATGTATTACGACGACACGCGCTACGACTGGAAGAGATACGGCGCCAAGCAGTCCTGGAATCCGCACAACTACGGCGTCGCCAAGTCGACGGCCGACGACATCCTCGATGGTGAGGAGCTGTGGAACACCCTGGTGAGCCGGCACGACAACTTTGTGCTGACCTTGAACGGCCATGTGCTGCAAGACGGGCTTGGCCGCACCATGACCGCTACGCCCTCGGGCCGCGACATCCACCAACTGCTGGTGAACTTTCAAATGCGCCCCAAGGGCGGCGATGGCTGGCTTCGGCTGCTCGAATTCCGACGCGACGGGCGCAGTGTCCAGGTCTACGATTACTCGCCCACCCGCGACGAGCGAAACGAGTCGCCACAGAATCAATTCGCCATGACGCTAGCACCAGCGCCGCCGGCTTAATCGCACCTCGTTTCTCTCGCACGAATTGGCTGCTCGGTAGTTCTCGCCCTGTCCCCGCGCGCCATCCGCCGAACCTGTACATTTGGCCACTTGGTGCGTAAAATGATGGAGGAACCACCGCTCCATATCCAAGACTGCCGCACCGTCGACCGACTTGGTGCTTTGTCATGCTCGCTTACCTGTCCAATTCTGAAGTCGCTCAGATGCTCGACGAAATTGCCGGGCTGCTGCAACTGCGCGGCGACAATCCCTACCGCGTGGCGGCCTATCGCCGCGCGTCCCTGTCGATCCGCCGCTCGACGCAATCGCTGGCCGGAATCTTCGAGCGTGACGGACTACCGGGCTTGGAGCAAATGCCGGGAATCGGAACGTCCCTGGCCCGCAAGATTGGCGACATGCTGCGAAATGGCGAGTCGAAGGCCCTCGAGCGATTGCGGCGCAGGCATGCGCGCGAGGACATTTTGGTCACATTGCCCACGGTCGGCAAGAAGCTGGCCGAACGAATCCGCTCGAGCCTGGGCGCCGATTCGCTGGAAGAAGTGCTGGCCGCCGCCGAGGACGGCCGGTTGCGGCGCGTCGAGGGCTTGGGCCGCAAACGGGTGGAAGCGATCCGCGACAGTCTGCTGGTGCGGTTGGGCGACAAGGCCCGCCGCCAACGGCATTTGCCCGGCAATTCGGCCTGCTCGGTGGAACTGCTGTTGGAGATCGACCGCGAGTATCGCGATCAGGCCGCCGGCAATCGATTGCCGAAGGCAGCCCCACGACGATTCAATCCCACCGGCGCCGCGTGGTTGCCCATTTTGCGTGTCGAACGACACGGGCGCCACTTCACCGCTCACTTTGCCAACACGGCCAATAGCCACCGATTCGGTCACGTACACGATTGGGTGGTCATCCGTTCGGACGACAAGAGCGCCTTTGGAGTTTGGACGGTGGTCACGGCCGCGCGGGGCGAATGTCGCGGAAAGCGGGTCGTCAAAGGTCGCGAACGCGAATGTCAGGACTATTACCGCACCGCCAAGATCACGCAGTTGCGACTGCCGTCCACCTGAGCGGACCGTCGGCGTTGTCGTTTCGCAACGGCACATTTAAGGCTTTTCTCGCCGTCCGAATTGCTCGATAATGACGCACGGCCAGCGGACAGCCGACTTCGTATTTCGCTCTCCGAACCTGCATCTGTTCAGAAAGACCTCTCTCATGAAATTCAACGTCTTCGCAAGTATCGCACTCGTGACCGTATGCTCCTTGGGTTGCGATCGCACTCCGGCCAAGAAGGTCGAAGTCGAAGCCCCGGGCGTCAAGGTCGACATCGACGGGAAGAAGGGGGTCCAAGTTGACGCTCCCGGAGTACACGTCGATACGGCTCCGGCGGATGGCTCGGGGGTCAAGGTCGACGTCGAGCGGACCAAGTAACACTCGGCGACCGCACCGCGAAATTGCCCCGCGAATTCCGGCGGTATTCTCCACGACGTTCAGCCCTGCACGCTGCGCCCTTCTGGCTCCGCCGTGTGTGTTTTTCATTCAATTGCTTGACTGCCGCGCCTCGCCTTTCCACAATTGCGGCAACTTGGCGCACGGGGACGCACGCGAATCGCTTGCGTTTTTTGGGTCTCAGCGCGCCATCCATCCAAAATTTCTGCTGCCGCGAAAGGACCACACGATGTCGTTTCCTCTCTATCGCATTGAAGATTCGGGACGGATGGGCCGCCGCTCGTTCGTCACGCTTACCAGTTCGCTACTGGCGGCTGCGGCCTGGTCCACGCGCTCATTCGGCCGTGTGTTGTCGCAGCCCAAGTTCTCCGACCACCCGTTTCAGCTCGGCGTAGCCTCGGGCGATCCCGGATCTGACAGCGTCGTGATTTGGACGCGGCTGGCGCCCAAGCCTCTCGAGGGTGGCGGCGCTCCGGCCGAACCGATCGAGGTTTCCTGGCAGGTGACCGATGACGAGCAGATGACCAAGGTGGTGCAGAAAGGCACGACGGTCGCCGTGCCCGATTGGGCGCACAGCGTTCACGTCGAGGTCGAAGGTCTCCAGCCCGACCGTTGGTATTGGTACCAGTTTCGCGCGGGCGATGAAGTCAGCCCCAAGGGGCGCACCCGAACCATGCCGGCAGCCGACAAGGCGGCCGATCGTTTACGATTTGCGTTCGCCTCGTGCCAACACTTTGAGACGGGGCTCTTTACCGCCTACGAACATATGCTCCGCGAGAACTTGGACCTCGTGATTCACCTGGGCGACTATATCTATGAGGGGCCCGGCCGGGACAAGCTGGTGCGGCAGCACATTGGTCCGCGGCTCAACACGCTTGCGGACTATCGCAACCGCCACGCTCAATACAAAACCGATCCGGCCCTGCAAGCCGCACACCAGGCGGCGCCCTGGATCGTGACTTGGGACGACCACGAGGTCGAGAATAACTACGCGGGCTTCACGCCGCAGGAAGCGCGGGGCACCGCCGAGCAGTTTCGCGCGCAGCGGGCCTGCGCCTACAAGGCCTACTATGAGCACATGCCTCTGCGGCGGAGCTCGCTGCCCAATGGTCCGGACATGCCGCTGTACCGACGCATCTCGTTCGGTCGCCTGGCCGACTTCTACGTGCTCGATACGCGGCAATATCGCACCGACCAGCCCTGCGGCGACGGCGTCAAGCCGCCCTGCCCCGAGGTGGACGATCCTCAGGCCACGATCCTGGGCGAAGTGCAAAGAAAGTGGCTGCTCGACGGACTCGCGGCCTCGGCCTCGAAGTGGAACGTGCTGGCGCAGCAGGTGATGGTCGCCCGCGTGGACCTGACCCTGGGCGACGCGGTCGGATATAGCATGGACAAGTGGACGGGCTACGAAGCCGACCGCCGCCGCCTGCTCAAGCATTTGCACGACCGCAAGATCTCGAACCCCGTGGTCCTCACCGGCGACATCCACAACAATTGGGCCAATGAGCTGATCGCCGATTTCGACAAGCTGGAGTCGGCCGTGGTGGGCGCGGAGTTCGTCGGCACGTCCATCAGCTCCGGCGGCGACGGCTATCGCGAACCGCCGAATCTCTCCGCGCGGATGGCGGAAAACCCGTTCGTCAAGTTCTTCAACAACGAGCGGGGTTACGTCGTTTGCGAAGTCACGCCCCAGCAGTGGCGCACCGATTATCGCACGATCGAATACGTGACCCGAGCCGGCGCTCCGCTCAACACGCGCGCCACCTACGTGCTGGAAGACGGCAAGTCGACGCTGAACAAGGCGTAGTCCGTGCGGCACGGCGCCACGCACGTGTGCTTTCCGAGAGACTTGCCGGTGATGGTCCGGGGTTATGGACCGGACTTCCACCGGCCGGCCAGCGCAGTCAGCAGGTCGTCGTCCAAGTCTCCCGAGCCAAACATCGAATCCGCCGCCGCGAGAATCGCCCGAGCCCGCGGTGTGTTTCCGCGAGCCCAGTGCAACAGTTGACGAGCGACGGTCAGCTCGCCTGGAGCTGAGTTCGCGGCGGTTCCGCCGGTGCTTGCACTCGACGAGGCAGTTGTCGCGTCCTCCACGGCAGGCGGAGTTGCCACCAAGGCCGAGGCAATGGCTCCATCGTCGCCGTCATCGCCTTGGGCGGCCAAGGGCGGACTGGACAGGTTCAAGTACTTGAGCGCGGTCGTAGAATTCGTTCCGTTCAAGCGTGCGGCACTTTCATCAACCACGTTGACGCTCGCACTACGATTCACGTCGTAAACGTTCGTGACCGGAATGTTCGAAGCCAGCGAGGCCGAGTTTCCTCGGATTCCAGCCTCGTCGACCACATTGACCAGCGAGTTGACGGCGGAATCGCCGGCGCCCGTGTTGCCGGGTGCGTTACCGAAGTAAAACTGATCCCCCACGCCCACTGGATAGCTATCCTTTTGTTCCAGCCCGGTATTCGCGTTAGCCAACACGGTGACCTCGAGCCATTGCTTGAACGGAGCGCCCGTGGTCCAGACAATCTCGACCCGGTCCGACCCGTTCAATCCCGCTCCGGCCCGCACGGAAATGCTGGTGGGTGCGTTGGCGGTACCCCAGGTACTGGGCGAGTTGTTGTTTCCAACCTTGAACACGAAATCCGCGGCGCTGATCGGGCCCGGCGCGCCGGCGATGTCTACCATGATGCCGTTGATGCCTTTGGTGTAGCTGGAAACGTTGGCAAAGGTGGCCGGAGAGGGCGCAAACACCGCGTCGAAAATCTCGTAGGTGGTGCCGTCGATGCCCAGTTGTCCCACCCAAGTAACATGGTCGCCGGAGACTTGCGGCCGCGTGTCGTTGTAGTTGTTGTCTGTCAGTTGAACGACTTCCTGGCCGTTCCAAAACATGATCTCGTCGTCGTTGCCGTCGAAACTTTGCCAGACGACGTGGTCGCCATCGATTTCTGGGAATTGATTACGAAGGCCAGACGAAATCTCTCGCGTCGTCACGCCGTCGAACAGCGAAACTTGAAAGTCGTTGAACACGCCGCCCCACCAGACCACGTTGTTGCCGGAAACACGGGGGTCAAAGTCCGGAAACGCATTGGTCGTGAGCCGGGTGGTCGTGGC